>NZ_JBVJHR010000007.1:0-175429 GCF_055586705.1 Sphaerisporangium sp. NPDC049457
CGGTGCGCTGCCCGCCACGCCCGCGGTGCGCTGCCCGCCACGCCCGCGGTGCGCTGCCCGCCACGCCCGCGGTGCGCTGCCCGCCACGCCCGCGGTGCGCTGCCCGTCCCGCCCGCGGTGCGCTGCCCGTCCCGCCCGCGGTGCGCTGCCCGTCCCGCCCGCGGTGCGCTGCCCGTCCCGCCCGCGGTGCGCTGCCCGTCCCGCCCGCGGCCGTGCCTCTGCGGGACGATGGTGGGTGACGCGCGTGCCGCGCGCGCCGCGGATCTCCGTTGACGCGCGGCGGCCCCGGTCGTACGGTCTGGGCGGGGAAAGCGCTTTCCCAACCGGAGAGGAGAACGGGTGACCACTCTCGGCGTCGTCATGAACGGGGTGACCGGGCGGATGGGCTACCGCCAGCACCTGGTCAGGTCCGTCCTCGCGATCAACGAGCAGGGCGGGGTCCTGCTGTCGGACGGCCGCCGGGTGACGCTGCGGCCGGTGCTCGTGGGACGCAGCGCCGCCAAGCTGGCCGACATCGCGGCCAGGCACGGCGTCCCCGACTGGACCACCGATCTGGACGCCGCCCTCGCGGACGAGCGCAACGTCGTCTACTTCGACGCGCAGACCACCAACGCCAGGGTCGCCGCCGTCACCCGGGCGATCCAGGCCGGCAAGCACGTCTACACCGAGAAGCCCACGGCGGAGAACCTCGCCGGCGCGGTCGCCCTGGTCCGGGCGGCGCGGCAGGCGGGCGTCAAGAACGGCGTCGTCCAGGACAAGCTGTTCCTGCCCGGGTTGCTCAAGCTGCGACGGCTGATCGAGAGCGGCTTCTTCGGCCGCGTCCTGTCGGTGCGCGGCGAGTTCGGCTACTGGGTGTTCGAGGGGGACTGGCAGCCCGCCCAGCGCCCGTCGTGGAACTACCGGGCCGAGGACGGCGGCGGCATCGTCCTCGACATGTTCCCCCACTGGACGTACGTGCTGGAGACCCTGTTCGGGCGGGTGGAGGCGGTGACCGCGCGGGCGGTCACGCACATCGGCGAGCGGGTGGACGAGCACGGCCGGCCGTACAAGGTCACCGCCGACGACGCCGCCTACGCCATATTCGAGCTGGCGGGCGGCGTCATCGCCCAGATCAACTCATCGTGGGCGGTGCGGGTGAACCGCGACGAACTGGTGGAGTTCCAGGTCGACGGCACGCACGGCAGCGCCGTCGCGGGGTTGCGCCGCTGCCGCGCCCAGCACCGCGCCCTCACCCCGATGCCGGTGTGGAACCCCGACCTGCCCGCGACCGAGCCCTTCCGCGAGCAGTGGCAGGAGGTGCCGGACAACGCCGGCTTCGACAACGGCTTCAAGGTGCAGTGGGAGATGTTCCTCCGCCATGTCCTGGAGGACGCGCCGTTCCCGCACGACTTCGCCTCCGGCGCCCGGGGCACGCAGATCGCGGAGCTGGGCCTGCGCTCCTCCGAGCGGGGCACGCGCGTCGAGGTGCCCGAGGCGGCGGTGTGACCGCCGTCACGCTGCCGGGCCAGGACCGGGCACTGCGCACCTACCGCCTTCGCGAGCCGGTCGCCTGGACCCCGCCGCCGTCGCCGCCGCGCGACCGGGTCGCCTACGCGGCCGCGCACGTGGTCGCCGACCCGCTCGCCCCCCAGGCGCCCGGCTCCCCGGCCGCGCTGGACTGGGACGCCACCCTGCGGTTCCGCCACCACCTGTGGTCGTACGGGCTGCGGGTGGCCGACGCGATGGACACGGCCCAGCGCAACATGGGCCTGGACTGGGCGGCCACGCGGGAACTGATCCGGCGCAGCGCCGCGGAGGCGCGCCACCACGGAGACCCGGCCGACCTGCTGGCCTGCGGCGCGGGCACCGACCACCTGCCCGGGGCCGCCACGCTGGAGGAGGTCGTGGCCGGCTACCTGGAGCAGGTCGCCGTCGTCCAGGAGGCCGGCGCCCGCGTCGTCGTCATGGCGAGCCGGCAGCTCGCCCGCCTCGCCCGCGGCCCGGAGGACTACCACGCGGTGTACGGCAAGGTGCTCGGCCAGGCGGAGCGGCCGGTGATCCTGCACTGGCTGGGCGAGATGTTCGACCCCGCCCTCGCCGGATACTGGGGGTCGCGCGATCAGGACGCCGCCACCGAGGCGTTCCTCGCGCTGGTCCGCGACCACGCGCGCCGGGTGGGCGGCGTCAAGGTCTCGCTGCTGGACGCCGCCCACGAGGTGCGGCTGCGAGAGCGGCTGCCGGCGGGCGTGCGGCTCTACACCGGCGACGACTTCAACTATCCCGGCCTGATCCGCGGCGGCAGTCACGCGCTGCTCGGCATTTTCGACCCGATCGCGCCCGCCGCGGCGGCGGCCCTGCACGCGCTCGACGGCGGCGACGCCGAGCGGTTCGAGTCGATCCTCGCGCCGACCGTGCCGCTCGCCCGCAAGATCTTCGAGGCGCCGACCTACCACTACAAGACCGGCATCGTCCTGCTGGCCTGGCTCGCCGGCCACCAGGACGCGTTCGTGATGGTGAACGGCGCGCACAGCGCCCGGTCGATCGTCCACCTGGCGGAGGTGTTCCGCCTCGCCGACCAGGCAGGCCTCCTGCCCGACCCCGAGCTGGCCGCCGCCCGGATGCGCTGCCTGCTCGCCACCGCCGGGGTGACCGCGTGACCCCCGCCGCTTCCCGCCTGTCCCTCAACCAGTGGACGACCCGCCGCTGGTCGATGCGCGAGGCGGTGCAGGGTTGCGTACGTCACGGCGTTCCCGCGATCGGGGTGTGGCGGGAGGCCGTGGCCGAGCAGGGCCTGGCCGCGACCGCGAAGCTGATCACGGACGCGGGCCTGCGGGTCTCCTCGCTGTGCCGGGGCGGGTTCATGACCGGCCCCGGCCACGCCCTGGACGACAACCGGGCGGCGGTCGACGAGGCGGCCGCCCTCGGCGCCGCCTGCCTGGTGCTGGTGGTGGGCGGCCTGCCCGGAGTCGCCCCAGGTGGGGCTCGCGAGGACGGCTTCAGCCGTGACCTGCCCGCCGCGCGGGCCCGCGTGGCGCAAGGACTAGCCGAACTGGTCCCGTACGCCGCCGAGCGCGGCGTGCGGCTGGCCCTGGAGCCGCTGCATCCCATGTACTGCGCCGACCGCGCCGTGCTGTCGACGCTGCGCCAGGCGCTCGACCTTGCGGAGCCGTACCCGGCCGGGCGGGTGGGGGTGGTGGTCGACACCTTCCACCTGTGGTGGGACCCCGATGTCCTGCCGCAGATCGAACGGGCCGGCGCCCGCATCGCGAGTTACCAGGTGAGCGACTTCCTGGTGCCGCTGCCCGCCGACCCGTTGCTCGGCCGCGGCATGATGGGCGACGGCGTGATCGACTTCCGGCCCCTCACCACGGCCGTCGAAGCCGCCGGCTACCGGGGCGACATAGAGGTCGAGATCTTCAACGCCGACATCTGGGCCACCGACCCCGACGACGTGGTCGCCACGATGAAACGGCGCTTCGCCACCGAGGTCGGCTGAGTTCGTCAGCGGGAGAGTCTCGCCGGGTCGGCCGCGGATGTCACCGCGTCCTTCTCCGTGGGAGTCAGCAGTCCGGTGTCGGCCCAGTCGCTGGCGATGCCGGCCACCGCGGACCGGAACCGTCCGTGGTCGGCGAAGGACAGGCTCCACATGCGGTCCAGCTATGAGCCGGCCTCAACTTGGCCGTCGGCTTGAACGAAGCGCGCGGCGAAGGCGTGGCGCCGTCCCGCCTGAATAACGGGACATCGCCGCGTGGCGGAGGGGGCCCGCGCCTCCTCCGCCACGCGGCGCGCCCGGCGGGACCCGCGCGCCGGGACGGGCCACGCGGCGACGGGGCCGAGCTCAGATCAGAGCGCCTGCACCCAGTAGGGCGCGACGTCCATCCAGCCGTTCGCGGCCGCGCCGTTCAACCGGCCACTGCTGCCGGTGGACAGCGTGTACCAAGAGTCGACGTAGTCGGGATCGTCGGTCCACCAGGAGGTGGGGATGGCGGACAGGATGGCGCTGACCAGCGGGATGTACGCGCCGCCGTCCGCGATCGTGAGCAGCGCGGCGGTGATGGCCTGGGCGAGCTGTTGATAGTTGGTGTCCCCGTCGTCCTCCATCATCACGACGTCGGCCAGGTTGTACTTGTAGGCGGAGAAGTGCACGAGGAGCTGGTTCGGGTAATAGGTGGTGCCGTCGTTGTCGAGGTAGGGCATCTGGACGACGTTCACGGTGGCCTTGCCGTCCAGGCCGAACCCGCCGACGATGCTGTAGATCTCGGCTGATCCCTTGATCCAGGGCTCCTTGTCGTCGGACAGCCGGACGGCGTTGACCTTGGTCGCCCAGTACCCGCCGCCCTGGGCGGTGGCGAGCGGCTCCGCGGCCGTCACTCCGCCGGCGGCGAGGGTGTCCCGCATGACGTCCAGCCCCATGGGAAGCGCCTTGGCCACGTCGACCTCGACCACCAGCACGGGACGCCTCGGGGCCTTCGCCGGGTCGAGGACGACCTTGCCGCCGAGCGGGTCGTAGGCGGTGATCGGCGCGGGCTCGTCGTCGGTGGGCGCGGCCGCGACCAGAGGCACCTCTCCGCGCGCCAGCGCGGCGGCCATGTCCGGGGTCGCCGGCCGCAGCCGCAGTAGCGACCCGCCGGACGCGGGGAGCCCCTTGGCCGCGAGGACGGCCCGGTTGGCGGCCTGCGCCGCGCGGCCGAGGCTGGTGCCGGATCCGAGCGCCAGCAGGTCGGCCGGTCCGGACGCGGTGGCCGAGGCCGTGCGGTCGCGCACCGTCCGGTCGGCCAGGGCGGCGGCGACCTGGCCGGCGAGACGGTCGGTGGCGGTGAACACGGCGTAGGCGGGCGCCGCGGCGGATCCTGCGCGCGACGGCTCGGTCAGGGAGGCTGGGGAGCCGGAGACCGGAGTGGTGGAGGCCGGGGAGGTGGAGGCCGGGGAGGTGGACGGCGGGGAGGTGGGGGCGGCCGCGGCGGTGCCGCAGGTCAGTGCCAGCGCGGCCACTGTGGCGACGGCGGTCATGAGGACTCGGGTCACGAGCCTTCTCCTTCTGCTCAGGGTTCCGGCTCGGAGGGGTGTCCTGGCCGGAGCAGCGAGACAGATGGAGAGTGACAAGTTTTGACGATCTAGGAAATGTAGAGACTTGCTGAGGAGTCAATGGTGCTTTAGCGCCTTTTACCGCTCACCGAGACCGGAGCGCCGCCCTTCCGACCTGCTTGGAGGGGAAATAGTGCTGCACCATCCGGACGAGACCCCGCGTCCTGCGCGATCCTCCCGCACGGTCGCCCCCTTGAAGCTCCGCGCAGCGAACTGCCGCAGTGCGGCGTCCCGGATGTGCTCCCGCGGTCTCGCGCCCACAGGCCCCGGCTCGACGTCCACGCGCGACCAGGCTTTCGAGGGCGGCCGCCCGCCGCGAACTTGACGCCGCCGCGAACACCGTGACCTCGCCGGCGCCGCCCGTGGCGGCCGGCTCGGAGGCGGTGGCCGTGGAGGCGGCCGGTCGGACTCGGCGAGCCGCTGGGTGTAGCGGATCGCTCGCGAATCCGGGCCGCACGCCTGATGGGCTCCGCTCGCCGAGCACGCGCGCGGTGTACGCCTCGAAGGCCGCGGAGTCGACCAGAGCCCGCGGGTCGACATCATCGACGAACCAGGGAACCGGATAGTCGGAGTCGGCGCGGAACTCCGCCACGGCGGCCAGGAACGATGTCATCAACCTGCTGGTCGGATCGACGAATGCCGGCATGGCGACCATGATGCCTGCGAAGGCGGGCAGGGCCACACTGTGCGGCGCCGCCCACCACCGCCGGCAGACCTACCGTGTGCGGGCCGAAGTCGGGGTCGGGCATCCACCAACTGCGCCACGCCCACGCCATGGAGCTCATGCATCTCGATCCACTGGTGCCGTCCGAGACTCCGGACCATGATCGATTGAAGATCTGGACGTGTGTGATGGGAGGTGGCCGGCGCGATGATGGACGGCGTGATCGGATGGATGCGGCGGATCCCGCGATGGGCGGTGGCACTGGTACTCGTGTACGTCGTCATCCTGATTTTCGTAGGCACCGCGTCGCACCTCACCGATTTGGTCCGCGGCGGCCTACGGCCCTACCACTGGGCTCCCGGCTGGCTGAACCTGTTCTGGACCTCATTGATGATCTTCGATACGGCGGCGGCTGCGCTTCTGACCCTCGGCAGGAGGGTCGGTGTGGATCTGACCTGCGCCATCATGGTGACCGACCTGGCGGCCAACTGGTACGCGGTGTACGGCATCCAGCACAGCGACTTCTCGGCCCAGCCCGGCTTGCAGCGCATCACCGCCTTCGCGCTGTTCGTCTTCATCACCGCCCCTCTCCTGCGCCGCCGCGGCTTTCGCGCAATGCCCGCCGACGCCGCCGCACAACAAGCGCGACCGCAGGTCACGACGCCCGAGCCATGATCGAATGCAGATTCTCTGAACCAGATCAAGGCGGCCCCGCCGACGGCGGGGCCGCGGGGTGCTACCCGTATTCGCCACGCTCGCATTTCGCTCGGTGTGCTTGAGATCAGCAGGTGGTGTCGGCGGGCGGAAGTTCACCGGTGGTGAGGTAGCGGGTGACCGTGGCGTTGAGGCAGGGGTTTCCGTAATGCGGGAACGGGGCGTGGGTCTGGGCGTCGATCGTGACGAGGCGGGATCCGTGGATGCGCGCGGCGACGGCCCTGCTCACGGACACCGGCACCGCCACGTCCCGTAGGGCCGCCACGACCAGGGCGGCCGGCGCGCGGTTGTGGTCGAGCCGCACCGGCTCGTCCTTGGCGGGCGGCCAGAACGCGCAGGGGTTGATGTTGGCGTTGCCCGGCCCGAACAGCGGGTGACGCGCCCGGTAAGCGGCGATGTCGCGCAGGTAGACGCGCGGGTCGCGCGGCCAGGGGGCGTCGGCGCAGCGGTAGGCGGTGTTGGTGGCGGTGTGGTGGCCGGCGGGCACACCGGGCACGCCCTCCGGCGGCGCGGGACGGATGGGAAACGGCACGAACGGCTCCCGTCCGGCGGCGACGGCGGCGAAGGCCGCGGCGACCATGCCGAAGGCACGCTCGTCGTAGATCCCGGCGACCAGCAGGGCGCCCAGTTCGCCGCCGGTCCAGGCGTGGCCGGCGATGACGATGGGCGCCCGGGTGGCCCGTTCGAGGATGCCGGTGAGCGCGGCATGCGCCTTCGCGGTGGTGTCCCCCAGGCCGTATTCGGCGTGCCGCGCGGCGACCCAGGCGGCGAAGGCCATCGTGCCCTCCTCGAACGCCGGGGTGCGGCTCAGCTCGAACGGCCGCCAGATCGTGTCGGCGTTCACCGGGCTGTCCAGCACGAACCGGTCCACGCGGTGCGGGAACAGCGTGCCGTAGACGGCGCCGAGCAGTCCCGCGTACGAGCCGCCCAGGTAGGAGATCTTCTCCTCGCCGAGGGCCGCACGGATGAGGTCCATGTCGCGGGCGGCGTTCGCGGTGGTGGCGTGCGGCAGGGCCCAGCCGGAGGCGCGCACGCAGTCCTCGGCGTACCGCCGGGCCTCGGCAGCCTCGGCGGGGAAGCGTCCGGGTGTCGCGGGCCGCACCCAGAACCCGCCCGGCTCCTCCTCGGGCCGCCCGCAGCCGATGGGTGTGCTGCGCTCGACGAACCTCATGTCGAATCCGACCAGGTCGTAGGTGGCGCGGACGTCGGCGGACAACGCGGTGGCGAGGCTCGCGGGCAGCGGAACGCCCGGCCCGCCCGGTCCGCCGCCGGTGGTGAGCAGCACCCCCCGGCGCCGCTCCGGGTCGGTGGCGGGCAGCCGGGAGATCACGATGGAGATCTTGTGGCCGGACGGGCGGCGGTGGTCGAGGGGGACGGTTACCCGGGCGCACAGCAGGTCCGGCGCGCTCACTCCGGCGCACGCCTCCCACCGCAGCCCCGGGCGTCCAGCAGCGGCGGCGGTGCCGGGGGCGGCGACGGTGGAGACCGCGAGGGCCGCTGCGACGACCGGTGCGAGCGCGGCGACCGGCACCGCACGGGCGAGGCGTCCGAGCCCGGCCTGCCCGCGCGCCGTACGGGTGAGCCACCCGAGCCCGATCCGTCCGCGCGCCGTAGGGGTGAGGCGCCCAAGCCGGCCCCGTCCGCGTGCCGTAGGGGCGAGTGGCCCGAGCCGGTCCCGTACGCGCGCCGTTCGGGACAGGGCCGCGCTCGCACCGTCCTGCTCTTCGTCGACCGGCACGGTCGCAACGGTGGGCGAGGGGTAGGCGCCGAGCGGGGCTTTGCGTACGGGCATGAGTTCCCCTGTCGTGCAGGCGGTCCGCGATCGGCTCGGGGGGAGCCAAGCCCTGACGATCACCTGGCGCGCGGGCCGCGTCAAGCCAGGGGCACCGACCTGATCATGTCGGCCCTGGTCAGGGGATCGCCGCTCATGATCGTTTTCATGGCGTTTTCATGGCTCCGTAAGGACGTCCGGCTATGGCGTGGAGGTCAAGGTGGCGTCCGGGCGGTCGACGTACAGCTTGCTGGATTCGGCGAGTGGGGCGGAGCCGGAGAAGTTGGTGTTCACCTCGGTGCGCTCGGCGGCGCTGGGGTTGGCGTTGGTGCAGCTCACCGGAGCGCTGGAGCCGGACATCAGGTCGCCGCAGCGGCCCGTCCGGCGGTCGGGGAGGCCGAGGATGTGGCCCATTTCGTGGGTGGCGATGCGCAGCGGGTAGTAGCCCTGGGCGGTCGCCTCGCGGCCCATCCAGATGGTCCCGCGGCCCAGGCCGGTCACCTGGGTGCGCGGCCAGCCGTTGTCGGCGAGCACGACGAAGTCGGCGGGGGTTCCGGCGACGAGCCGGACGTTGGTCACCGCGGCGTTCCATACCTGTGCGGCCTGGTCCATGACGGCGCGGAACTCGGCGGCGCGGCCGGCGTCGTACCGCAGCACCCGCACTGCGACTCCGGCCTGCGCGGAGGCCGCCGGTGCGGGTGAGAGTGAGATGAGGAAGGCCAGTCCAAGGAGCAGGGCAGAGACGGTGCGAAGGATTCTTGACACGAGAATCGAGTCTCCTCAGGGTGGGGGACGGCCACCGCGAGGCGCACCGGAGGGGTCATCGGCGCGGCGGGCGCCGATGACCTGCGGAGTCCTCAGGTGGGGCTGGTGCCAAGGTATGCGCGGCGAGACCCACAGGGGATACGCCAGTTGTCCCCTACCACCGAGTTATGGACTGCATCAGCGTCTTGGGCGGCTCGGTTCGGCTCAGCGTTATGGGTGGCGCGCTGGGGGCGCGCTGTGAAGCGGCTCATGGGCGGGGACGGGGTGGGTGGGTACATGGGCGGAGCGAGGAGGAGGGCAAGGGGTATGGGTGGACGCGGTGGGCAGCCGGCCTTTGGCGGTGGCTGAGGGCGCCGGGGGACGGGGTGCGGGCGGATCAGGGGGTTTCGAAGCCGGCGTTGGTCAGGGCGTTCTTGCCTTGGGGGGAGAGGACCAGGTCGGTGAACTGCCGGGCCAGGCTCGCGGCGGGTGCCTTGGTCAGCGTCGCGATCGGGTAGTCGTTGATCGCCTTGTCGGCCTCGGGGAAGGCGATGCCCCGCACCTTGCCCGCCGAGGCGAGCACGTCGGTCGTGTAGACCAGTGCCGCGTCCACCTCGCCCAGCTCGACCTTCGTCAGCGTGGCCTTGACGTCCTGCTCCAGCGTGACCGGCTCGACCTTCAGCCCGGCGGCGTCCAGCGCCTTGACGGCCGCGACCCCGCACGGCACCTGCTCGGCGCACAGCGCCACCTTGACCTTCGGGTCGGTCAGGTCGCGGAGATCGTCCACCTTGGCCGGATTGTCGGCGGGGACGGCGATCTGCAGCTTGTTGCGCGCGAACGTGGCCGGCGCGCTCGCCAGACCGGCATCGGTGACGATCTGCATGGTGGCCGGGCTGGCGGCGGCGAACACGTCCGCCGGCGCACCCTGGACGATCTGCTGGGCCAGGGTGGCGCTGGAGCCGAAGTTGAACCTCACCGAGGTGCCCGGGTGCGCCGCCTCGAAGGTCTCGCCCAGCTCGGTGAACGTGTCGGTCAGTGACGCCGCCGCGAACACCGTGACCTCGCCGGCGCCGCCCGCGGCGGCCGGATCGGAGGCGGTGGCCGTGGAGGCGGCCGGTCGGACAGAGCCGCACCCGGAGAGCCCCAGGGCGAGCACGAGGGCGACGCCCCACCGGGAAGGACGGCCGAACACCGCGGGCCTTCTCACTGGCCACCGGCCGCGCGTTCGTGGCCGGGGAGCTCGACGACGACGTTGGTGGACTTGATCACGGCGACGGCCACCACGCCCGCCGTCAGCCCGAGCTCGTCGACGGCCTGCCGGCTCATCAGCGACACCACTCGGAACGGCCCGGCGGCGATCTCGACCTGGGCCATCACCGCGTCCTTGATCACCTCGGTGACGATGCCGCGGAAGCGGTTGCGCGCCGAGGAGCGGCCGCCGTCGACCACCTCGACCTGCGAACGGGCGAAGGCCGCAAGATCGGCGCCGTCGACCCGCCGGTGACCGTGCTCGTCACGCTCGGCCGCCAGCCGGCCCGCGTCCACCCAGCGGCGGACGGTGTCGGAGCTGACCCCGAGCAACGCGGCGGCCTCACTGATCCGGAACGTCGTCACAGGCTAACCATATATTCCGCATCTGCGAGGTCAATAGCGATCATTCGCCGCAGAAGCGGGTCGTATGACGGTTGTGCCATCGCGTCCGCAAGAGCTTGGTGCGGGTACGCGGCCGCTCGCCTCGCCGAGGATCACACTGCTTGGGTCCGTGGTCTCGGCGCCGGGTGCGCGTCGCGCGTGGCCGGTGGGTAAGGCGGCGGAGGCCGAGAGGCCAGGTAGCGGAGGTCGAGGGTCAGGCGGCGGAGGCTGAGGGGTTGTCGGCGGCCCAGTCCAGCAGGGACTCGGCGGTGGAGAAGCGGCGGTTGGAGACGTCCTCGCCGAGGATCACGCCGACCAGGCGGCGGCCGTCGCGGTCGGCGGCGAAGGTCAGGCAGAATCCGGCGGCGTTGGTGAACCCCGTCTTCACGCCGAGCACGCCCGGCTCGCCGAGCAGGTGGTTGGTGTTGGTCCAGGTGTAGGCCCCATGCTCGGCCGTCTCGTCGAGCGAGTGGCTCGCGGTCGAGGTGACCTTCGTGAAGGTCGCGTCGCGCAGCGCCGCCGCGGCCAGCCGGGCCTGATCCCGGGCCGTGGAGTAGCCGTCGCCGCCCGGCATGGGCAGCCCGTCGGCGTTGACGTACAGGGTGTCGCGCAGGCCGAGCCGCTTGGCGGCGGCGTTCATCTTGGCGACGAAGCCTTCGACGCCGGGGCCGTAGGTGCGGGCCAGGGCGTGGGCGGCGTCGGCGCCCGAGGGCAGCATCAGCCCGTAGAGCAGTTCGCCCACCGGGACCCGGTCGCCGGGACGCAGATCGGCGCTCGTGCCGCCGTGGTCGTCGGCGTAGCTCTGGTCCGCGCCGGTGATCTTGATCGTGTCGGTGAGCCGGGCCTCCTGCAGGACGACGTAAGCGGTCATCACCTTGGTCAGGCTCGCGATCGGCAACCGGTCGCCGGCGTTGTCGTCGAGCAGGGCCTTGCCGGTCGAGGCGTCCAACAGGTACGCGGCGCGCCCGTAGACCTCCGGTTCCAGGCGGGTCGCGCCCGCCTGGGCGGTGGCGATCGTGCCCGGGGCGGAGCGGGCCGGCGCCTGCGCCGACTGGGCCGACGCGGGGGAGGCGACCCCGATGACCAGGGCGAACATGGCCGCGCACGCGCCGGTGATGATGTTCTGTCTACGCACGAGCTTCAGGCTGCCATGGCGTTATGAGTGGTTTCGTGGGCCTTTGTGGAAAACAGTCCTGTTCTTTACGGCTGGAGGAGGTTAGTGGGGCTGTTGCGGCCCGGGGTGCGACGACCGGCCCGCCGACCGGCGCTGGCGTCCGGCCGCCGTCCGGTGTGGCGTCGGGCGCGGTGACTGGCGCGGTGACCCGGTGCGGTGCGAGAGCCGTGGTCGGCCTTGTGTCGGCTGTCCGGCTTGTTCCACTTGACCTTGAATCGTAGCCGCGCGATCGTCGACCGGGTTAGGCTGCCAAGCCCTGCGACCGGGCGCGGCGATCGGAAGGGCATCTCATGGACGGTGGTCCTGGCGGCGGATCGGCGTCCCAGGCCGGCGGCGGGGCCGGCAGTGGCCGGTTCCTCGCCCTGACGGCATCCCCAATGGCCGTCCTGACGGCCGCCCCACCGGTCGCCTCGACGGCCGCCCTGATGGCCGCCCCGCCGGCCGCGGTGCTGACGCTGACCCCGGCCGCGGTGCCGACGCTGATGCCGGTCGTCGATGCCTCCGCCGGCCGCGTCGTCGGCGTGGTCCGGCGAGCCGGGTAGAACAGGAGCCGGAGATGCACGATCCAGTCGATTCCGCCGAGTCGCCGTTACCCCCGTATCCCCTGCTGGAGGCGCTGCGAAGCGCGCCAGGCAGCCCCGCCTTCGAACACCGGGGCGCGATCACCTCACGCGGTGAGCTGCTGGACCTCATCCGGCGCCTGGCCAACGCGCTGCGCGACGCGGGGCTCGGTCCCGGCCGGGGCGTCGCCCTGTACACCGGGGTCTCCCCGGAGGCGTTCGCCGCGCACATGGCGGCGCTCGCGCTGGGCTGCCGCGTGTTGTGCGTACGCCCCGGGTACACCTACCGCCGGCTCGCCCATGTGCTCGGCATGCACATCGACGCCGTGGTCGTCGACGGGTCGACGGCGACGCCGGAGCTGCTCCGCGCGGCCGGGCCGGCCGCGGTGCTGTCCCTCGGCCCCGTCACGGGTGCGGCCGACCTGATGGCGCACCCCGGCGGCGACCGCTTCCCCGCCGTCACGGTCCACCCGCACGACGTGGCGCTGCTGACCTTCACCAGCGGCAGCACCGGGGAGCCCAAGGGCTGTGCGTTCACCTACCGTGCGCTCGACGCGCACTGGTCGTGGCAGCCCCGCGTGTGGTCACCGGTCGCGACCACACTGGCCGGGTCCTTCGAGCGGTTCCTCGTGTTCGGCACCCTGGCCGCCACGGTGATCATGGACTACCTGATGCTGTGCCTGCTCGGCGGCGGCACCGCGGTGATCCCCGAGGAGGACGGAAGGCCGCTGTTCCCGTACGTGATCGAGCGGCACCGGATCACCGGCTCGGTCATGGCGGCGCCCCGGCTGTGCCGCATGCTCGACCTGCTCCGCACCGAGCGGGCCGACGTCGGCAGCCTGCGCGCGCTGATGGTCGGCGGATCGTCGATCAGCGGTCACCGGCTGAGGGAGGCGGTGGACCGGCTGGGCCCCGTGGTCTACCACGGGTACGGGACGACCGAGTCCGGGCTGATCTCCATCCTCACCCCGGCCGACATCGCCGCCCTCCCGGACAGCGCGCCGGACTCGGTCGGCCGCCCGCACACCGGGGTCGAGGTCGGCGTACGCGACCAGGAAGGCCGCCCGGTCGCCGCGGGAGAGTCCGGCGAGGTCCACGTCCGCACCCCGTACATGATGACCGGCTACTGGGGCCGGCCGGAGGAGACCCGTGAGGTGCTGCGGGACGGCGTGCTGCGCACCCGCGACCTCGGCCGTCTCGACGAGGACGGCCTGCTGCACCTGGACGGCCGCATCAGGGACGTCATCATGGTCAACGCCGCGGTGGTGTACGCGGGCCCCATCGAGCGCGTGCTGGCAGGCCACCCCGACGTGGCGGAGGCGTACGTGGCCGGCGCGCCGGACGAGCGCACCGGGGAGTCCGTCCACGCGTTCGTCGTGCCGGCCGCCGGCCGCACCCCCGACCCGGACGCGCTGGCCGCGCTGGTGCGCGCCGAGTTCGGCCCTGAGGAGGTTCCCGCGACGATCACGACGGTGTCCGACGTGCCGGTCGCGCCCAGCGGCAAACCGGACAAGCGCGCCCTGTTGGCGCGGTATGGCCCGGCAGCGGGTTGATCGATAGATTTCCGGCTACTTGTACCGACTGTTCGTCGTCTCTCCTATACAACGGTCGAGGAGCTACCGGAGGGCGGCACGTGCTGGCGCAGGTTGAGGAATGCATCACGGCCGGACGGCTGGACCAGGCGCTGAGCCTGCTCGGCGACCCGGCCGGCCCCGATGCGCTGCGCCTGCGGGCGGTGACGCTGCTGAAGATGGGGCGCAGCCGGGAGAGCGAACGCGTCTTCGACGCCTACCTGGCCCGATGCCCGCCCGGCGAACTCCGCGACCGGAACCTCGAGGCGGCCCTGGCGTTCGGGGACGCCTGGGAGAACGTCCGTGCCGCCCGCTACGCCGCCCGCGCGGTGGCGGCCGATCCGTGTCACGCCGAGGCACACGAGCGGCATGTCACCTTTCTGGCGTTCGCCGGCCGTACGGGCGAGGCGCTGCGGGAGGCTCGTGCGGCGGTCGAGCGCTGCCCGGACAGCGCACCGCTCTGGCTGCTGCTGGCCCGGCAGGCGGCCGAGGCCCGTCTGCCCGGTGACGCGCTGCGGGCGGCCCGCGCCGGTCTCCTGCGCGAACCCGGCGATCCCGGCCTGACGATGGTGTGCGGCGTCGCCCTTCTCGACCTGCTGCGGCTTGCCGAGGCCGGCGAGGTGTTCGCGTCGCTGCCGCCGGACAGGTGGCGGGAGGCCGCCGGCGCGCACACCGCCCGCGGCCACCACGCGCTCGCGCTGCCCTTCCTCGACCGGGCGTTCCAGGCGGGCCGCTCCGCCGGCTCGCCGCCGGACATCGGGGCGATCTTGGGCCGGCTCTCCTGCCTGCGCGCCCTCGGCAGGCACCAGGAGGCCGAGGCATGGCGGGCGGACCCCGGGTTCCCGCCGGAGGCCGGGGCGGCCGATCTGGCCGCCCGGGGACACCCGGCGCGGGCCGAGCGCGCGGCGGACGCGGCCGGCGAGCAGGTCACCGCCACGACCTGGGCGGACATCGCGGAAGCCTACCGGGAACGTGGCCGCGAGACCGACGCGCTGCGCGTCATCGAACACGCCCTGCGGGTCTATCCCGATGACGCGGCGCTGCTCAGGTCGCGAGCGTCGTCGCTGGTCGGCCTCGGCCGCAGGGCCGAGGCGCGGGAGGTCCTGGAACGGCTCCGCCAGGAGGCCGAGGGCGTGGAAGCCGAGGGCGTGGAAGCCGAGGGCGTGGAAGCGGCGCGGCTGTACGCGGACGCGGGCCTGACGGACGACGCGGTCCGGCACTACAGGGCGGCGGTCGCGCGGCACCCCTGGGACCCGGACGCGTGGCGTGTCCTGGTCGGGCTGCTCATCGAGGACCGGCGTCACGGCGAGGCGGTCAGGGCGGCGAAGGCGGCGATCAGCAGCAGGCCGGGCGATTCCGGGATGTGGGACCTCGCCCGCGAGGCGCATCTCGCCCGAGGCCGGCGGCGCCGCGCCCTGCGGGCGGCCCGCCGCGCGGCCACCTGCGAACCCGGCCATATCGAGGTCTACCGGGGACAGCTCGCCCTGCTCATCGAGCTCGGCAGGTGGCGCCGGGCCGAGGCGCTCGCGCGGACGGTGGCGGCGCGTCACCCCGACGGGGCCGACCTGCTGTGCGACGTGGCCGAGGCGCTGGACACCCAGCGCGCGGACACCTCCTTACGGCTGCTGGACGAGGCGGCCCTGCGCGACCCCGAGGCGACACGTCCCCTGGCGGCGCGGGCGAAGGCGCTGCTCGCCGTGCACGCCTTCGCCGAGGCGGAACGGACGCTCGAAGAGCTGGTCGCCCGGTGCGGCGGCGGGGGCGAGGTCCTGCTCACGGCCGCGCAGCTGCTGTCGGACATGGACCGCGACGAACGGGCCGCCGCCTACGCGCAGAAGGTCATCACGCGGGTCCCCGGCCACGCCGAGGCGTACGCGGCCCGGGTCCGCTATCTCTACTACGCCGATCTGGAGGACCAGGCGCAGAGCACCGCCCGCGAAGCGGTCACCCGGATGCCGGGGAACGTCGCGCTGTGGGAGCAGCTGATCCGTTACGGCCCGGCGACCGAGGCGATGCGGACCGCCGAGGAAGCGCTCGCCCTGTTCCCCCGGGAGCGGCACGCGGAGATACTCCCTCAACTGGCGGACGCGGTGGAGTCCAGCGGGGCGGCGGAGGCGGCGCTGACCCTGCGGCGGCGGGTGCTGGACCAGGAGCCGGGCGACCCCGCCGTGCTCACGGCGCAGGCGTCCCTGCTGGAGACGCTCGGCTGCACGGTGGAGGCCGTACGGCTGCTCACCGCGGCGCCCGGCGACGACGCGGCGGACCGGCTGGCCCGCCTGTATGAGCGTCACCGGTTCTACGCGCTCGCCGGCCTGGCGTACGGCCGGCACGCGGGGACGTGGAGCGTGGCGGGCACGTGGCTCCGCAGGGAGGGACGGCTCGGCGGCGGCCCTGTGCGGTGGCTGCGCCGCCGCGTCCTCGCCTTCGACCGCAGCGTCATGAGCACCTGGCAGAGCTGGCACTTCAACCTGCGGGTGCTGGACTCCCTCGACATCCCGCAAGACGGCCGCGCGCCGGCCGTGCGCGCCGAGGTCGAGTCGTACCACCTGCGCTGGGCGCGAGCCGAGCAGCTGATGAGCACGCTCCTCGACCCCGGGCGGCGGGTCGCCGCCGGGCTCGGGGCGCTCGCCGGCGGAGTGGCCGCCGTGCGGGCGAACGTCGCCTCACCGGGGGCGGCGGTCACGGCCGCCCTGGCCGCCGCGACGCTGCTCGCCGTGATCGCGGCCGGATACCGGGTGACGTTCGTCAAAGGCGCCCTGATCGCGGGTGGTTGCGCGGCCGCCGCCATGGCGCTGTCGAGGACGGGCCTCGGCCCGGCCGCGGCGACCGCCGGGGTCATCCTGCTGGGTCAGTCGTCCGCCTACGCCGCGCGCGGCGCGTTCGTCTGGCTGCACAGGCGCCTCGGGAGCGTGCCGGTCAAGGTCATCCGCCGGCGCAACGCCCGGGCGGCCGTCCTCGACCGGCTCTTCGACCTGATCCTGCGGCTGGAGCGGCCCGTCGCCGGAAGCTCTCCCATCGAGCGCCGATATGACGCCTGGTTGCTCGAACAGGCCGCCCAGGGCATGGAGCGCGACCTTCCCCGGCAGCTCAGGGCATCGGACGCCGGAATGGACCAGTGGCTGACCGAGCGGGCCGCCGCGGCCGCGTGCGCCCTGCGCCGGCTCAAACGGCAGATCCTCACCTCCGGGCCCGGCGATCTCGGACCGGTGCGCGCCGAGTTGCGCCGCTGCGCCGGCGCCATCGCCGGCGGCGAGCTGTCGCGCCTGCGCCAGGCGAAGGCCGAGGCGGCGGTGGCCGCACCGGGGTGGCGCGGCCGCGTGCTGCCCGTCACCCGGGCGGTCGCCGTCATGGGCCTGCCGGTCCTCGGCGTGATCGCCGTCCGGCCGCTGCTCGGACTGGACGCCGAGACCTACCGCTCGGCCCTGCTCGCCGGCCTCGTCTGGGCGCTGCTGTACCTGCTGCTCGTCCTCGACCCCGCGCTGCGCGACAAGATCGAGACCGCCCGCAGTCTGCTGTCCTCGGCGTCCACCCCCGCCAAGCCGGACGCCCCGGCCGAACCGAAGCCCGACGGGCGTCAGGGATCGGGGACGTAGCGGGCGGCGAGCTCGGCGGCGATGCGGGCGAGCTCGCGCCGGACGGAGGGAGGTTCGAGAACCTCGACCATCGACCCCCAGCCGGCGAGGTGGCGGGCGATGTCCAGCGGAGTCGGCGCGGCGAGGCGCACCCGGGTGCGCCCGTCGCCGGCCTCGCCGTCGGTGCGGCAGTGCCGGCCGAACTGGTCGTGGAGCACCCGCGCGAACCTGGTCTCGACCAGTACGGTCGCCCAGGTGCGTGAACGCCGCCGTTCCATCTCGCCGACGACCTCCTCCCAGGCGGCGGCGAGGGTGAAGTCGTCCGGACGGTCGGCGGGCAGCGCGGTCGGCTCGGCCTCGGCGATCCGGTCGACCCGGAAGGTGCGCCGCCCGCGCTCGGTGCCGGCGAGCAGGTACCAGACGTCGTCCTTGGCGACCAGCCCCCACGGGTCGACCAGCCGTTCGCCACGCTCCCGCCCGCGTCCCGCGTAGGTGAGACGGACCTTCTGCCGGCGCACGACGGCCGCCTGCAGCAGGTCGACCAGCGGCGGCCGGTCCCGGTCGCGCTCGCCCCACCGGGCCGGGTCGACCACCGTGGCCTGCGCGGCGGCCTCGGCGTCGGCGCGGAACGTCGTCGGCAGTGCCCGCACGAGCTTGCGCAACGCCGTCCTGGCCTCGGCGGAGACGGCCGCGGCCGGGCCGAGGAGGAGGAACAGCGCCTGCGCCTCGGCCGCCGACAGGCCGCTGAGGTCGGTGCGGGCGCCGCCGACGAGCGACCAGCCGCCGCCGCGTCCGGGCTGCGGATAGACCGGGACGCCCGCGGCGGACAGCGCCTCCAGGTCGCGGCGGGCGGTGGCGACGGACACCTCCAGCTCGGCGGCCAGCTCGGCGGCGGTCACCCGGCCGCGGGACTGCATGAGCAGCAGGACGGCGACAAGACGGTCGGCTCGCATGCCGGAAGCCTGCCAAACAAAGTGCTCAATCGGTGAGCACTTTGACGGAGAGGATGGTCTCAGAAGCGGACGAGAAGCCGACGAGAAGGGCACGACATGCTGCGAGGACCAGCCACCGTCAACCTCTGGGCCGACGATCTGGAGGCGGCCAGGAAGTGGTACTCCGACCTGCTGGACGCCGAGCCGTACTTCGAGCGGCCGGGCGGCGGGCGGCCGGCCGCCTACTACGAGTTCCGGATCGGCGACCACCAGACCGAGCTCGGCCTCATCGATCGGCGGTACGCGCCGCCGCAGGCCGCCGAGGGCCCCGGAGGAGTGGTGCTCCACTGGCACGTGGACGACGTCCAGGCCGCGCTGGAGCGGCTGCTGGCCCTGGGCGC
Organism: Sphaerisporangium sp. NPDC049457; assembly: GCF_055586705.1. Classification (NCBI taxonomy): domain Bacteria; kingdom Bacillati; phylum Actinomycetota; class Actinomycetes; order Streptosporangiales; family Streptosporangiaceae; genus Sphaerisporangium; species Sphaerisporangium sp. NPDC049457. The sequence goes on from NZ_JBVJHR010000007.1 coordinate 18,800, forward strand.
CACGCCGTACCTGCCGCTCACCGAGCGCGGCGAGGGGTTCGTCACCGCCGCGGTGGTCGACCCGTTCGGCAACGTGCTGGGCGTCATGTACAACGAGCACTACCTGGAGAGGCTGGGCGGATGACGCACCGTGCGTGGTCAGGTGGTCGCAAAGCGGTGACAATCTTCTGGGTGCGAGGGCCGTCCGGGCGGGGCGCGCGCCGGGCGGGAGGGTATGGGCTGGGCAACGCCGCCGCCGGAACGCATCGGACGGGCCGGCGGGCGCCTTCTCGGATCGGACGGGCCGGCGAGCGACTTGTGGAGGCAAGGTGCGAAATGCGATGAGACGCCGCAGGGAGGCCGGCTGCTCGCCCGCCAGGGTGTCGCCCGGCGCCGGGTGGCAGGCGTGCGCGGTGCTCGTGTTCGCGGTGTCCGCGGCCCTCGCCTTGCCACAGGCGCCCGCGCGGGCCGGGGCGGTTCCCCGGCGGCCGCACGCCGGCCTGGTGGCCGGCGACCGGGGGCCCATCGTGATCGGCAACGGCCGGCGCAATTACAACTACTCGCAGGTGCTGAGCCCCACGAATATGCGCGGCATCCAGCACGTGTCCAACGCGAGCGTCACCGGGCACGCCCCGTCCCAGTCCGGCTACTGCAACAAACGTCGCCGGGTCTGCCACATTTCAGAGAAATTCTGGATCGTCCGCAAGCGCTGACGCGCCGCCCCGGAGGCCTCCCGCCGAAGGCCAGGGCCGTGGCCCGCGTCCGGGCCCGCCGGACGCACGGCCACGCAGGGGGGTCGGTTGGGACCATGACGTGACCGGTTTAGATGACGAAACGGGCTCATAGGGCGCTACCGTTTACGGAGTGGAGGAGATCGATCGTCGAATAGTGATGCTGCTGGCCGCGGACGGCCGCATGAGCTTCACCGACCTCGCCAAGGAGACCGGCCTGTCGGTGTCGGCCGTGCACCAGCGGGTGCGCAGGCTGGAGAAGCGCGGCGTCATCCGGGGATACGCGGCTCTCGTCGATCACGACGCGGTCGGCCTCCCGCTCACCGCGTTCGTGTCGATCAAGCCGATCGACCCTTCGGCCCCCGACGACGCGCCCGAGAAGCTCGAACATCTGACGGCGGTCGAGGCCTGTCACAGCGTCGCCGGCGACGAGAGCTACATCCTGAAGGTGCGGGTTGACTCCCCGATCGCGCTGGAGCACCTGTTGCAGCAGATCAGGGCGTCGGCGAACGTCTCCACCCGCACCACCATCGTGCTGAGCACCCCCTACGAGCACCGCACCCCCGACCTCACCGCAGAACCCTCGTAGCCTTCCCCGCCCACCGCGGGCGTCCGGAACCGCGTGCGCGTCTCCCGGCGACAGAGGTGGAGCGCATCCGTGACGCGGTCTTCGCATTGCGGCAAAAAAGCGAAAAATCATGCTATATCACCTCCAGTCGCGCAGGCGTCCATGCGACGGTGCAGGTGGAGGTGGTTGTGATGACCACGATGCCGAAAGCGTTCGCGCGGGTCGCGAAGAAACACGGCGTACCGGAGAGCGTCCTGCTCGCCGTTTCCTACATGGAGTCGCGCTGGGACTGCAACGACGGCAGGCCCAGCACGGCCGCCGGCTTCGGCCCCATGCACCTCACCGACGGAGCCGGGCTGAGCCGGACGCGGCACCACCACATCGACGGTGAGGAGGACCCGCGCGGCGACGACTCCCGCCCCGCGCCGCGTCCCGCCGGGCCGGCCGGGCGGCGAGACGGCCTGCCCGGGTCCCTGCACACCCTGGAGCGCGCCGCCGAGTTGACCGGTGAGAGCCTCAGGCGCCTGCGCGAGGACCCCGCGGCCAATATCGACGGCGGCGCGGCGCTGCTCGCCCACTACCAGCGGGCCCTCGGCGCACCGCCGAGCGCCGACCCCGCCGACTGGTACGGCGCGGTGGCGCGCTACTCGGGCGCCGCGGCCGAGGAGATCGCGGCCGACTTCGCCGACGAGGTGTACGAGGTCATCCGCGAGGGCGCCACCCGGATCACCGACACCGGCGCGGAGGTGACACTGCCGCCCTCTCCGCAGGTGCGCCCGTCCCGCGCGTGGCTGGCACGGCTGAACCTGCCGCACCTGGAGCGCGCCGACACCGTGGAGTGCCCCGAATCGGTCTCCTGCGAGTGGATCCCGGCGCCCTACCAGAGGGTGCCGGCGGACACCTACGGCAACCACGACATCGCCGACCGTCCCTCCAGCCAGACGATCCAGTACATCGTCATCCACGACACCGAAGAGGTGTACGACACGACGGTCGACCTCGTACAGAACCCGGCGCGCAAGGCGAGCTGGCACTACACGCTGCGCTCACACGACGGGCACCTCGCCCAGCACGTGCGCACCAAGGACGTGGCCTGGCACGCCGGCAACTGGTACGTCAACACCAAGGCGATCGGCCTGGAGCACGAGGGTTTCCTCGCCGCCGGCGGCGCCTGGTACACCGAGGCGATGTACCGCACGTCCGCCAAGCTCGTGCGCTACCTGGCCGATCGGTTCGGCGTCCCGCTGGACCGCGCCCACATCGTCGGCCATGACAACGTGCCCGGCCTGCTGCCGGACAAGGTGGCGGGGATGCACGAGGACCCGGGTCCGTACTGGGACTGGGCGCATCTGTTCGACCTGATGGGCGCTCCCTTGCGCCCGGACGGCGACCCCGGCACGGCCACGGTCATGATCCTGCCGGACTACGCCCGCAACCGTCCGCGTTACGACGGCTGCGACGAGGTTCACCCCGCCTCGCCCTGCCCGCCGCACGGATCGGCCTCGGTGTGGCTGCACACCGAGCCGCGCGAGGAGTCGCCCCTGGTGAAGGACATCGGCAAGCACCCGGCGGGCGAGTCGACCTTCAGCGTCTATGATCACGCCGCCCGCGCGGTCACCGGCCAGCGCTACGTCGTCGCCGGGCGGCGGGGCGACTGGACGGCCATCTGGTACCTGGGTCAGAAGGCGTGGTTCCTCAACCCGGGGTCCGGCCCCGTGGCCGTGCCCAGCCGCACCCTGATCGCGACGCCCCGGCCCGGTCTCGCGTCGGTTCCCGTGTACGGCCGCGCGTACCCGGAGCCGGCCGCGTACCCGGCGGACGTGCCGGCGCAGCCGCTGGTGCCGCTGCAGTACACCTTCCCCGCCGGACAGTCGTACACGGTCGGCATGACCACGACCGGCGAGTTCTACAAGGCGAACACCTTCGACAGCACGCTGCATCGCGTGGTCCGCGGCGCCGATGAGTACCACCAGATCCAGTTCGGCCACCGCTTCATGTTCGTCAGGAGCGAGGACGTGGTGGTGACCGAGACCTGAGCGTCCGGCCGTACGGCGTCGCGCGTGCCGTAGGCGGCATATGGCCATAGATGGGGCTTATATCGGGTATCGCAGGGATTGGCTTCCTTTGTCATGTTTCGCTGCTCAGGATGGTAGGCGTAACTCACTTTGGGAGATGCGGTCATGCCTATCGGAACAAGCAGCGGCTTCCCTCCGACCGTGGACACCGTGGACGTGCACGCCCATGTCTGGCTGCCCGAGGTCCACGCGATCGCCGAGGGCCGCGCCGGGTGCACCGCCTACGAGGCGCTCCAGCGCAGGCGGTGGGGAGCGGCCTCGGCCGAGGTCAGCGCGCGCCGCTTCGACGAGTGGCGGGAACGGCTGACCGACCCCGGCGCCCGCATCGCGACGATGACGGCGGCGGGCGTCGACGCCCAGGTCGTCTCGGTGGCGCCACACCTCTACCATCCGTGGGCCGGACCCTGCCTGGCCTGGGACATCGCGCAGGCGACCAACGAGGGCGTCGCGGCGCACTGCGCCACCCGCCCCAAGCGGCTGTGCGGCCTCGGCGTCGCGCCCCTGCGGCATCCCGAGGTCGCCGTCGCGGCGCTGGAGGACGCCGTCCACCGCTGCGGCCTGCGCGGCGTCGAGATCACCTCGCACGTCGCCGACCCGGAGGGCGGGCCGCCGACCGAGCTGTCGGACCCGCGGCTGGACCGGCTGTGGCGGCGCGCCGAGGAACTCGACGCGGTGATCTTCCTCCACCCGTGGGGATGTTCGCTCGACGACCGCCTGGACCGCTGGTACCTGTCCAACAGCGTGGGGCAGCCCATCGAGCACGCCATCGCCCTCTCCCACCTGATATTCGCCGGCGTGCTCGACCGCTTCCCCGCGCTGCGCCTGCTGGCCGCCCACGGCGGCGGGTACCTGCCGGCCTTCGCCGGGCGCGTCGACCACGCCTGGCTCGTCCGGCCCGAGGCCAGGTCGTGCAGGCACCTGCCGAGCAGCTACCTGCGCCGCCTGTACTACGACTCCCTCGTCCACACCCCCGACGCGCTGCTCGCGCTGATCCGCACGGCCGGCGTCGGCCGGGTCGTCCTCGGGTCGGACTACCCGTTCGACATGGGCGTCGAGGACCCCGTACGGCGGCTGCACGAGGCCGTGCCCGACCCGGTCGCGGCGGCGGCGATCAAGGGCGGGAACGCCGCCGACCTGCGCCTGCTGCCCGCGGCCCGCGCCCTCGGATAGCGCCCACCGGCCCGCCGCGCGCCTCGCGGGGGCGCGTAGGGTGCTGACGTGGGCACGGAGCGGCCGAGGACGTCCCTGGAGGCGCAGTCCGCGCACCTGCACGGCCTGGACACCGTGCACCTTCAGGCGCTGCACGCCCTGCTGGCCGAGCGCACGGTCACCGGGGCGGCGCTCCGGCTGGGACGCACCCAGCCCACCCTGTCGGCCGCGCTGGCCCGGCTGCGCCGCCACTTCCGCGACGAGCTGCTCACCAGGGTGGGCAACCACTACGAGCTGACGCCCTTCGCCCAGCAGCTGCGCCCGCTCGCCGCCGTCGCCGTCGCCGCGGTGGAGCGGGTGTTCTCGGCCCAGGCGGGATTCGACCCCGCCCGGTCGGGCCGCACCTTCACCATCGTGTCCTCCGACTACGGGGTCGGGGTCGCGGGGGAGCACCTGGTCGGGGCGGTGGAGCGCTCGGCGCCGCACGCCCGCGTCCGCTTCGAGCCGGTGACCCCCGAGGCGTTCGCCAGGAACCCCGACTTCTACCGCACCGTCGACGGCGTGTTCATGCCGCAGGGCTACATCGAGCTGCCGCGGCGGATGGACCTCTTCCAGGACCGCTGGGTCTGCGTCGTCGCCGAGGACAACCCGGCCGTCGGAGACCGGCTGACGATGGCCCACCTGGAGGCCCTGCCATGGGTCACGACGTTCCAGGACCCGATGGGCAGGGCCGCCCCGTGGCGCCAGATGGAGCTGCTCGGGATGCGGCTCAACGTGATCGCGGTCGTCGACTCCTTCCTGGCCGTCCCCTGGCTGATCCGGCGCACGCGCGCCCTCGCCCTCATGCAGGAGAGGCTGGCCGCCGGGATGGCCGGGGCGCTGGGCGTGCGCGTGCTGGACGTTCCGTTCGAGGCCGTCCCGCTGGTCGAGGCGTTCTGGTGGCACCCCATGCACGACGCCGACCCCGGGCACGACTGGCTGCGCCGCCGCCTGGCCGAGCTGCGTACCGGCTTCGGCTGACCACCACGGCCGGGCGCGCCGATCAGCCAGAGGAGGCCCCGGTCAGGCGGAGGGGGCGGCGGTGGGCGCCGGCCGGCCGCCGGGGGCGCCGGCGAAGGCGTCCCTGAGCCGCTCGGCGGCGGCGGGCCCGGCGCCGAGACGGTCCAGGCCGAGCAGCGCGGCCCCCGCGATGGGCGGCAGCGCGGCCACCACCAGCACCGCCCGGGGCGCCCGCGCGGCGTACCGCTCCTCCACCAGTGACATCAGCAGGGGATCGCCCGCGGTGAGCACGCCGCCGCCGAGCACCACCTCGCAGGGGTCGTCCAGCATGCCGAGGCGGCGCATCGCCGCCACGCCCATCACGGCCACCTCGTCGGCCTGGCGCTCCACCACGCCCCGCGCGACGGCGTCCCCGCCGGCCGCGGCGGCCAGCAGCTCGGGCACCAGCCCCAGGAGCCGGTCGCCTCTCAGCTCGCCGAAGTGCAGGGCGATGGTGACCTCCTCGGCCGTCCGCACGCCGAAGAACCGCCGGATGACATCGAGCAGGACGGTGCCCGGGCCCCGGCCGTCCTCGGCGCGCACGGAGTGCCACAGCACCTCCTCGCCCAGCCCGAGGCCCCCGCCCCAGTCGCCGCTGATCCTGCCGAGGGCCGGATAGCGGGCCACCTGTCCGGTTGGGGAGACCGCGACCGCGTTGATCCCGGCGCCGCAGACCACCGCGACGCCCCACGGCCGGGAGGTCCCGGCGCGCAGCAGCGCGAAGGTGTCGTTGCCCACGACGGCCTCCCGCCCGTACCCGCGGGACAGGATCTCCTCGCGGAGCAGCTCCTCCTCGACGGGCAGGTCGGCTCCGGCCACGTACGCCGCCACCAGGTCGGCGTACGGCGGACCGGCCTGCGGGCCGAGCGCCAGGCGCGCGCTCTGGCCGAGGACGTCGATCGCGGCCGGCACGCCCGCGCTCTGCGGGACGAACGCCCCGCCCCGCCCGGTGGCCAGCACCGTGCCGTCCTCCGCCACCAGGGCGACGTCGGTCTTGCTGTTGCCGCCGTCCACCGCGAGCACGGTCCTCACGCGGGCACCGCCCCGTCGCCCGCCCAGGGCAGGAAGGCGCGGTTGGCGGCGACCAGCCGCCCGGCCAGCTCCGCCGACAGCGACGCCTGCCCGACCAGCGGGTGGGCCAGCAGCGCGTCGGTGACCCGGTCCACGCCGCCGTGCAGGGCGGCGTCCAGGGCCAGCGCCTCGTAGGCGGTGACGTGCGCGATCAGCCCGGCGTACAGCGGCTCGACCGGGGCGACCGGCAGGGCCGCGGCGCCCGCGGCGCCGACGCGCGCCGGCACCTCGATGACCGCGTCGTCGGGCAGGAACGGAAGCGTGCCGTCGTTGCGCAGGTTGACCACCTGCACGTCGCCCCGGTCGCCGGCCAGCGAGGCGATCAGCGCCACCGCGGCCTCCGAGTAGAACGCCCCGCCGCGCGCGCCCAGCAGCTCGGGCTTGGTGTCCACGGCCGGGTCGGCGTACATCCGCAGCAGCGACTCCTCCAGGGCGGCGACCTCGGCGGCCCGCGAGGGCTTGCCGAGCTGCTCGGCCACGACGGCGTCGTGCTCGTAGAAGTAGCGCAGGTAGTACGACGGCACGACGCCGAGCCTGCGGATCAGCGGCGCGGGCAGGCCGATGTCGGCGGCGATCTCCTCGCCGTGCTCGGCCAGCAGCCGGGGCAGGACGTCGCGCCCGTCCACGTGGACGGACCGTTCCCACGTCAGGTGGTTGAGTCCGACGTGGCCGAGCGAGACGCGCTCGGGGGCGACGCCGAGGTGGGCGGCGAAGCGCCGCTGGAAGCCGATGGCCACGTTGCACAGGCCGATGGCCCGGTGCCCGGCCTGGAGCAGGGCGCGGGTGACGATGCCGACGGGGTTGGTGAAGTCCACGATCCACGCGTCCGGCGCCACCTTGGCGACGCGCTCGGCGATGTCCAGCACCACAGGGACGGTGCGCAGCGCCTTGGCCAGCCCGCCGGCCCCGGTGGTCTCCTGCCCGACGCAGCCGCAGGCGGCCGGCAGCGTCTCGTCCACGTCGCGGGCGGCCTGCCCGCCGACCCGCAGCTGCAGCAGCACCGCCTGTGCCCCGGCCGCGCCCTCGTCGACGGTCGCGGCCGTGGACACGACGGCCGGGTGGCCTGCCCGGCGCAGCATGCGCGACGCCATCGCCGACACCAGCGCCAGGCGCCGCTCGTCTGGGTCGATCAGCACGATCTCCGACACCGGCAGCTCGTCGCGCAGACGGGCGAATCCGTCGATCAGCTCGGGCGTGTAGGTCGAGCCGCCCCCGACAACGGCCAGTTTCATCACTTGACTCCCGTCAGCTTGACGCCCTCGATGAAGGCCTTCTGGGCGAAGAAGAACACGACGATCACCGGTGCCATGGCCAGCAGGGTGGCGGCCATGGTGAGGTTCCACTGGGTGTGGTGCACGGCCTTGAACGATGCCAGGCCCAGCGACAGCGTCCAGTTGCCGGGTTCGGTCCCGGCGTAGAGCAGCGGACCGTAGTAGTCGTTCCAGCAGTAGAAGAACTGGAACAGCGCCACCGCGGCGATCGCCGGCCGCGCCATGGGCAGGATGACCCGCACCAGCGTGCGGAACTCCCCGCACCCGTCCACCCGGGCCGCGTCGGAGTACTCCCGGGGGATGGTCACCAGGAACTGCCGCAGCAGGAAGATCGAGAACGCGTCGCCGAGCAGCATCGGGAGGATGAGCGGCCACAGCGTCCCGGTGAGGTGGAACCGCGCCCACAGGATGTAGATCGGCACCGCCACGACCTGCGGCGGCAGCATCATGGTGGTGATGACCAGCAGGAACGCCAGCCTTCGCCCGGGAAAGCGCAGCCGCGCCAGCGCGTAGGCCACCGGGATCGACGACAGGAGCATGAACGCGGTGGCGAGCCCCGCGTACAGCAGCGTGTTGGCGATCCAGGTGAGCAGCGGCGCCCGCCGGAAGATGTCGGCGAAGTTGCCCCACTCCCACCGCTCGGGCCACAGCTCGGAGGTGAGCGCCTGGTGGTCGGTCATGACCGCGGTCAGCGCGATGAACACCAGGGGGCCGACGAACATGATCGCCAGGGCGATGGCGATCGCGTGGGTGGCGATCCACCCGAGGGCGGCGCGCCGGCGGTGACCGCGCGGGGTGCGCGGGCGGACGCGGCGGGCGGCCGGGGCCGGCGCGGCGGTGAGGGTCATGACTCCTCCTCGACGCCGCGGAACTGGCGCAGCAGGAACAGGGTGAACACCATGGACACCGCGAAGAGGATGAGCGCCAGTACGCACGCGTAGCCCATGGCGAAGTCGCGGAACCCCTGGTGGAACAGCCACTCGGGGAAGGTGAGGGTGGACTGGTCGGGGTAGCCGGGCACGAAGACCGATCCGGCGGAGTCGGTGCCCCCGGAGGCCACCCGGGCCGCCACCATCGCCTGGGTGAAGTACTGAAGCGTCTGGATGACGCCGGTGATCGCGGCGAACATCAGCACCGGGCGGATCACCGGCAGCGTGACGCGGAAGAACTGCTGCCAGGCGCCGGCGCCGTCCAGCGACGCGGCCTCGTACAGCTGCTTGGGCACGTCCAGCAGCGCCGCCAGGAAGATGACCATCAGGTCGCCGACCGACCACAGCGCCAGCAGCGTCAGGCCGGGCTTGGCCCACGCCGGGTCCCCGAACCAGTCGGGGGAGGGCAGGCCCACCGCCGACAGCAGCGCCGGCACCGGCCCGCTGGCCGGGTTGAGCAGGTACACGAAACCCAGCGTCCCGGCCACCAGCGGCACCAGCGACGGCAGGTAGAACACCGTGCGGAACAGGCCCGCCCCCGCCTTCAGCCGGGTGATCAGCTGGGCGACGCCCAGGCCGAACAGCACCCGCAGCGGCACCATCACCGCCACCAGCCACAGCGTGTTCCTGATGGCCGTCCAGGCGGCCTGGTCCTGCAGGAAGTACCGGTAGTTCAGCAGCCCCACCGGCTCCAGGCTGAACAGGTCGTAGCGCTGGAAGGAGAAGTAGACCGTCGCCAGCAGCGGGTAGGCGAAGAACACGCCGAAGCCGACGAGCCAGGGGGACAGGTACAGCAGGGCCACCACGCCCGGACGGTGCCGGAACGCCCGTGCCCGGCCGGGCGCCGCGTCCCCGCGGCGCCCGAGCGTCGTCGTCGCCATCGGTCAGCCGCCCGCGGTGAGCTTCAGCTTGTCGTCGATCTTCTTGTCGACGTCGGCCAGCAGCGCGTCCAGGTCGGAGGCGCGGCCGGACTCCCACTTGATCTGGGCCTCCTGCAGCGTCTGCTGGTTGAACGCCGAGTTGACGTGCGCGGGCAGGGTGCTGCTCGCGGGGTGGGCGAAGATGTCGAGGAACGTCTGGAAGTTCGGGTCCTTGTCCAGCGTGGGCGACTGCAGCGCCGGCAGCGTGCTGGGCACGTTGCGCAGGGCGTTGGACAGGGTGACCAGGGCGTCGGTGTCGGTGGTCAGATGGCGCACCAGCTCCCAGGCGGCCTGCGGGTTCTTCGCGCCCCGCGGGATGCCGATGACGGTGCCGGCGATGAAGCCGCCGCCGTACAGGTCGGGCCGGTCGTCGGCGACCGGGAGCGGGGCGGTGCCGTAGTCCAGGTCCGGCGCGTCGGCGGCGATCATGGCGTTGCGCCATTCGCCGTCGATCGCCATGGCGACCTTGCCCTTCATGAACGGGTTGTCGGCCGACCACTCGTCGCCGAAGCTCTTGCGGAACTTCTCCAGCTTGTCGTAGCCGAACCAGTCGCCCAGGTCCTTCTGCCAGGTCATGAGCCGCTTCCACGCCGCGTCGCCGCCGATCGCCGACGTGCCGTCCGGGTTGGTCCACTTCGCGCCGACCATCGTCCCGGTGTGGATCGGGGCGTTCTCGTACATCTGGCTGGTCGGCACGAACCCGGCGACCTTGATCTCGCCCTTGGCGTTGCGCACGGTGAGCTTCTTGGTCAGCGCGGCCAGCTCCGAGAGGTTCTTCGGGGGCTGCTCGCCCTTCATGAGCTTCTTGTTGTAGTACAGGCCGTAGGTGTCGGCCAGCATGGGCATCACGCACCGCCGGCCCTTGTACCGGGTGTACTCGGCGATCACCTTGGGGAACAGCGACTCGTCCACCTTGCTCGCCGCCATGTACGGCCCGAGGTCCTGGAAGATCCCCGTCTTGCAGAACGTCGCCACGCTGTCGGTGGTGAACGACAGCGCCACGTCCGGCGGGTTGCCGCCGCGCGCCGCCTGGATGATCTGGTCGTCCTGGACGGCCTTGGTGGTCTTGACGGTGATCCAGGGGTACTTCGCCCTGAACCCCGCCAGGGCGTCGTCGAACGCCTTGAGCTCGTTGTCGGCGACGAATCCGTGCCACATCGTGACGGTGACCGGGGTGCGGTCGGGCGTGGTCCCGGCCTGCGGCTTCGCGGGCGCGTTCTCGGTGCCGGCCGTGCAGGCGGCCGCGGCGAGCAGGGCCAGGGCCGCCGCCGCGAGCTTGTGACGTGATCTCACAGGGGTGCCTCCCAGGGGCTGGACGATCAGGAGGGGGGAGCGGGGAGGAGGGGAGCGGGGGAGCGGACGGGCCGGGGCGGGCGGCGCCGGACGGTCCGCGGGTGTGGATGCGGTGGGCGAACGGCGGTCGATGAACAGGGGCCGGTGAACGGCGGCCGGTGAACAGGGAGGAGGGGACGGGACGGGGGAAGGGCGGTGGTCAGGCCGGGCCGGCGGCCCGCGCGGAGACGGTCGAGCCGAAGACCTCCTCGCGCGTGACGGACAGGGCGAGGCCGAGGGCGCCTGTGAGCACGGGGGAGCCCTCGACGGCCGACAGCCGCACCGGAGGGCGGGGCAGGGTGAGCGCGTGCAGTTCCTCCTCCACCAGCGCGGAGAGCACCTCGCCGCCGGCCAGCAGCATGCCGCCGGTCAGCACCACGATCTCGGGGTCGGCCACCGCGACGATCGGCGCGAGCCCCACGGCCAGCCGCGCCGCCAGCTCGCGCAGCGCCCGGCAGGCCCGCTCGCCCCGCTCGCCCTCGCGCGCGGCGTCCCGGACGGCGGCGCGCACGGCGCGGGACGGGTCGCCGCCGCGCAGGCCGTGCGAGCGCAGCATGCGCAGCACGGCGGGGCCGCCCGCCAGGGCCTGGAAGCCGTGGTCGCCCCGCTTGCCGGTCTGCTTGGCGGTCGGCGCTCCGGCGATCGGCATGTACCCGACCTCGCCCGCGCCGCCGGTCGCGCCCCGGTGCAGCCGGCCGCCGAGCACCAGTGCGGCTCCTATGCCCTCGTCGGCCCACAGCAGCACGAAGTCGGCGTGGCCGCGGGCGACGCCGTGGGACCGCTCGGTCAGGGCGACCAGGTTGACGTCGTTCTCGACGCCGACCGGCACGCCGAGGCCCTCGCGAAGGGTGCCCACCAGGTCGGGGATGTGCCAGCCGGGGATGTGGGCGGCGTACCCGAGGCGGGCGGTGGCGGGGTCGACCGCTCCCTGGATGCCGATCACCACCCGGTGCAGGTCGTCGACGGCGATGCCGGCCCGCAGGCAGGCGCCCTCGACGGCGGCCCGCACCTTGGCCACGACGTCGCCGCCGCTGCGGCCCGGGGTGGGGTGGACGTGTTCGGCGAGCACCGCGCCGGTGATGTCGGCCACCGAGGCGGCGACGCGCGCCCGGGTGACGTCCAGCGCGGCGACGTGCGCGGCGGCCGGGTTGATGCGGTACAGCTCGGCCGTGCGGCCGGGCAGGCCCTCGCGCACCCCGTCCAGCACGACGAGGCCGGCGCTGCGCAGGCGGGTGAGCAGCTGGGAGGCGGTCGGCTTGGACAGGCCCGTGAGGGCGCCCAGCTCGGGCCGGGTCAGCGGCCCGCGCTCCAGCATGACCCGCAGCGCGGCGCGGTCGTTGATCTCCCGCAGCAGTTGGGGCCGTCCCGGTCGCGCGTCCGCGTTCGTGCTGGTCACCGGATTCCTCCCCTCGGCAGGCCGTCGCGGCATCCCGTGTGGGAGTCGGTCCGCGTGCTGGAGTTAGGAAACCTTCCTAACTACAAGGGAGAAGGTACAACCGGCGCGCCGAGCGCGGTCAAGGGGCGCTACCAAGCTGTGACAAGGAGGTTCGCGGCGGCGAGGCGGCCGGAAAGCGAGAACGCCGCCTCGGAGGGCGGCGCGGGCATGAAGCGACCGGTGGCCGGTCTGCTATTCTGGGCCCTTGTCCTCATATTCACCATAAAGCGCATAAAGGCCCGGAGTTTCACATTACCACCAATAATAATGAAGCAGGGGCTTCCCGTCAAATAGAGCTCGCGAAGGAGCAGGAATACGTCACCGCGCTTTACGAGCGGCTCGACGTGCTGCGCGCGCGCACCCGCAAGCAGCTCGACGACGTGCTCGCGCAGGGCGGCGGCGGCACCCACCAGAACCGCTCAGAACGCGATTCCTTCGCCGGAATGTACGCCGAGCGGCTCGCCCGGCTGTGGGCCGTCGAGAACGGCCTGTGCTTCGGGCGCCTGGACCTGACCGAGGAAGGGCACCTCTATATCGGCCGGCTCGGCCTTTCCGACGACGACCAGGCCCGCCTGCTCATCGACTGGCGCGCCCCCGTCGCCCAGCCGTTCTACCGCGCCACGCCCACGGCCCCCATGGGCGTCACCCGCAGACGCCACCTGCAGACCAAGGGCCGGCGGGTGATCGGCGTCGACGACGACCTGCTCGACCTCGACCGGCTGAGCGAGGCCGATCGCGCCACCTTGAACGGCGAGGCCGCCCTGCTGGCCGCGCTGGGCGAGAAGCGCACCGGGCGCATGCGCGACATCGTCGCCACCATCCAGGCCGAGCAGGACCGCGTCATCCGCAGCGACCTCAACGGCGTCCTGGTCGTCCAGGGCGGCCCCGGCACCGGCAAGACGGTCGTGGCCCTGCACCGGGCCGCCTACCTGCTCTACACCCACCGCGAGCGGCTGGCGCGCAGGGGAGTGCTCATCGTCGGCCCGAACCTCACCTTCCTGCGCTACATCGAGCAGGTGCTCCCCTCGCTCGGCGAGACCGACGTGCTGCTGTCCACCGTCGGAGAGCTGTACCCGGGCGTCACCGGCATCGCGCGCGAGCCGTCCCAGGCCGCCGCCGTCAAGGGATCGGCCCGCATGGCCGAGGTGGTGGCGCGGGCGCTGCGCGACCGCCAGCGCGTCCCCCGCAAGCCGGTCGACATCCCTCTCGGCAACTACACCCTGCGCCTGGACCAGCGCACCTGCGAGGCCGCCCAGAACCGTGCCACCCGCAGCCGCCGCCCGCACAACCAGGCCAGGGCGGTGTTCGTCCGGCACGTGCTGAACGTGCTCGCCAAGCAGGCCGCCAAGGCGCTCGGCCGCGGCATGCTGGAGGAGGACGAGCTCGCCGACCTGCGCGAGGACCTGCGCACCGAGCCGGCGGTCAAGGCCGCGCTCAACCGGCTGTGGCCCTACCTCACCCCCCAGCAGCTGCTCATCGGCCTGTTCTCCTCCCGCGAGCGCATGGCCTACGCGGGCCTCACCGAGGCCGAGCAGGACGTTTTGTACCGCGAGGTGCCGCGCGGCGGAGTCCGCTGGACCGAGGCCGACGTGCCGCTGCTGGACGAGGCCGCCGAACTGCTCGGCGACATCGACCCGCAGGTGCTGCGGGCCACCGCCATGCAGGCCGAGGAGGAGCTGGCCGCCGCCCGGCGCGCCGAGGAGGCCGAACGCGACGCCGAGCTCACCTACGCCCGCGAGGTGCTGGAACTGACCGGCATGTCCGACATGATCGACGCCGAGCGTCTCGCGGCGCGGCACCGGGGCGACGACAACTACCTGACCACCGCCGAGCGCGCCGCGGCCGACCGCACCTGGGCCTACGGGCACATCATCGTCGACGAGGCCCAGGAGCTTTCGCCGATGGCGTGGCGGATGCTCATGCGCCGCAGTCCCAACCGTTCCATGACCATCGTCGGGGACATCGCGCAGACGGGGTCGGCCGCCGGCGCCGCCTCCTGGGGGCAGGTGCTGGACCCCTACGCGCGCGGACGCTGGCGCGAGGAGACGCTGACCGTCAACTACCGCACCCCCGTCGAGCTGATGGCCGTGGCCGCGGACGTGCTCACGCTGGTCGGCCCCGGCCTGAAGGCCCCCGACTCGGTCCGCGAGACCGGGGTGCGGCCGTGGGCGAGGAAGATCCACGACACGCGCGAGCTCGGCCCGATCGTGAACGCCGAGATCGTGGAGGGCGGCCGGCTCGTCGTCATCGTCCCGGCCTCACGCGCCGAGGAGCTCGGCGAGGCCGTCACCTCGGCGGTGCCCGGAGCGGTCGCGGGCCCGGCGCCCAGTGCTCTGGAGGCCCCCGTCGTCGTCCTCACCGTGGCCGACGCCAAGGGCCTTGAGTTCGACGGGGTCCTCATCGTCGAGCCGGCCGAGATCCTGGCGGAATCCCCGCGCGGCCCCAGCGACCTCTACGTGGCCCTCACCCGAGCCACTCGCCGCCTCGGCATCCTCCACACCGGCGACCTCCCCCCCGTCCTCTCCCGCTGCGAAGAGCCCCCCATGCCCTGACCCCAGCCCACCCTTTTTTGTTTCCCCGCCACGCCCCGTGCTCGGGCGCGCCGGTGTCCTGACGAGGAGGGAGCGAGTGCGAGGAACGAGCGGTCGTGAATGACGAGGAAGGACGCCGGCTCAAGGGCGCCCGGGCACCGCGCGAGCGGAGCGAGCGCCATGAACACAGCGAGCGCCAAAAAACGCTGTAAGATTGATCTCCTTACCGACCCCATGGCCGCATTGACGGCACTCGCGTCTCCTGTCCTAGCTGCGAAAACTTGGTGTTTCCGCTGATCGGGACACGGTTGACATCTGAGCTGAGGTCGGTAGTTTGCTGGACAGTCCAGCACGGGACTACCGGTTGGCCGTCTTCAGACATCGTCGGATTCTGCGTCATGACGGAGCATGACTCCGTCTGCTCAGCCAGGCGCAGCGCTGGCGTTCCGTCGAGTCGGGGCACCCCAGCCGGATGGGGGGTTGGACCCGGGAGGGGCCTGGACACCCAGTAGACAACGGATTTCCGCGCTCGCCGCCGACGGGACGGGTCCGGTCCGAAGGGTCGTCCGGGCCCTCTTCCCGTCTCGTGCCAGAGCCGCAGCGTGGTTCCTGGGTTCCCGCCGGAACGGGGGGAGACCCAGGGATCACCATGCGTCGTCTTCCGCCGTCGTGCATGCCCGGCGGTTGGAGCCGGGTCCTCAGGGCGGTAGCGTTCGGTGGTTACCGAACAGCCCGAGGAGAAGACCGCCCCTGTGGCCCACTCCAGTGTGCAGGACATCGAGCAGGCCCCGGTGGAGTCCGGCGTGCCGCGGGCTCCGCGCGCCTTGTGGCGCCTCGGGGCAGGGGCGGCCGGCGGGCTGCTGCTCTTCCTGGCCTTTCCCCCTATTGACCTGTGGTTTCTCGCGCCGCTCGGCGTCGCGCTGCTGACTTTGGCGGTGTACGGCGCAGGGGTGCGCCGGGCGGCCGTGCTGGGGTACGTCGCGGGCGCGGTCTTCCTGCTGCCGGCGCTGGCCTGGGTGCGTCCCATCGGTGACGACGCCTGGCTGGCGCTGGTGGCCGTCGAGAGCCTGTTCTTCGCCGCGATGTCGGCCGGTGTGGCCCTGGTGACCAGGTTGCGGGCCTGGCCGCTGTGGGTGGCGGCCCTGTGGGTGGTCCAAGAGTGGGCCAGGGGTGCGTTCCCGCTCGGTGGGTTCCCGTGGGTGCGGGTGGCGTTCAGTCAGGGCGGGTCGGCGTTCACTCCGTACGCGGCTCTGGGCGGCGCTCCGCTTGTAACTTTCATGGTCGTCCTGTGCGGCGGGCTGCTCGCGTGGGTGCTCGCGAGGGCCGGTTCGGGGTGGGTGGCGCGGGCCGGTTCACGCGTCGTTTCCCGGGCGGCGGTGTGGGCGCTGGCGGGTGCGCTGGCGGTGCCGCTGCTCGGGTACGCGGTGCCGCGCCCCGGGGCGCAGACGGCGCGCACCGTGCGCGTCGGGGTGATCCAGGGCAATGTGCCCGGCACGGGCTTGGGGTTCCTGGGCGACGAACCCGCCGTTGTACTGCGCAATCACGCCGACAAGACCCACGAGCTGGCCCAGGCGGTGCGCGAGGGCAAGGTGGAGCGGCCCGACATCGTGGTGTGGCCGGAGAACTCCACTGACATCGATCCCTACCACAGCGCCTACGCCCGTTCGGTGATCGACGGCGCCGTGCGCGACATCGGGGTGCCCGTTCTGGTTGGCGCCGTGGCCCGCTCCGCCGACGGGCGGCACAGGTACACGCGCGGAGTCGTGTGGGATCCCGCCACCGGGCCGGGTGCTTACTATGACAAACGGAAACTCGTGCCGTTCGGCGAGTTCGTCCCGTACAAGGAGTTCTTGGAGAAGTTCATCAAGCGTGTCGAGCTGGTCGGCCTGCAGTCGTTGCCCGGCGACCGCGAGGGCGATCTGAAGATGGGGTCGGTGACGGTGGGCGCGGTCGAGTGCTACGAGGTCGCCTTCGACGGCGTCGTCCGCGGCACCGTGCGCACCGGCGCGAGCCCTCTGGTCGTGCAGACCAACAACGCGACCTACGCGCTGACGAACCTGCCGCCGCAGCAGCTCGCCATGTCCCGGTTGCGCGCCGTGGAGCACGACCGTGCGGTGATCACCGCCGCCACGACCGGCGTCTCGGCCTATGTCGACCCCGATGGGGAGGTGCGCTGGAGCACCGCCGAGCGGGTGGCCGACATGGCGGTGGTGACCGTGCCGGTCCGCACGGGCGAGACGATCGCGACCCGTGTGGGAGCGGCGCCGGAGTGGGCGCTGGCGCTCATCGGGGCCGGAGCCCTGGCCGTCGCCGCCCTCCGGCGGCGTCCGACGCCAGAACACGACAGTTCCGACGAAGAGGATGGGTGATGGAGGAGCGGATTCTCGGGCGGGTACTGGTCATCGTGCCGACGTACAACGAGCGCGAGAACCTCCCCATGATCACTGGACGGCTGCGCGCGGCGGTGCCGGACGCCCACCTGCTGATCGCCGACGACAACAGCCCCGACGGCACCGGCGAGATCGCCGACCGGCTCGCCGCGGAGGACGACCACGTCCACGTGCTGCACCGTCCGGGCAAGCAGGGCCTCGGCGCCGCCTACATCGCCGGGTTCCGCTGGGGACTGGCCGAAGGGTTCGACGTGCTGGTCGAGATGGACGCCGACGGCTCCCACCAGCCCGAGGAACTGCCCCGGATGCTGGACGCGCTGGCCGAGGGAGCCGATCTGGTCATCGGGTCCCGCTACGTCCCCGGAGGCGAGCTGGTCAACTGGCCGGCCTCGCGCAAGGCCCTGTCGAAGGGGGCCAACACCTACGTCCGCGTCATGCTCGGGGTGCCGACGCACGACACCACGGCCGGGTTCCGCGCCTACCGCGCCTCGGCGCTGGAGAAGATCGCGCTGGACGAGGTGCAGTCCCAGGGATACTGCTTCCAGGTCGACCTGACGCTGCGCACCGTGCGGCAGGGCCTGCGGGTCGCCGAGGTGCCGATCACGTTCGTCGAGCGGACGGCCGGGGCCAGCAAGATGAGCCGCGCCGTCTTCGCCGAGGCCCTGTGGCTGGTCACCCTGTGGGGCCTGGCCTCCCTGCCCCGCCGCTTCAGAGGCACCCGCCGCCACCGCTGACGGCGCGCCGGCCGGATGGGCGGCGCGTAGGCTCGGGTCATGTCGGAAGTGATCATCGCGGCTCGCGGTGTCGAGGTGCGGTTGGGCGGCACCCCCGTGCTGCGGGACGCCGGCCTGGAGGCCGCCGCGGGGGAGATCGTCGCCGTGGTCGGGGAGAACGGCGCGGGCAAGTCGACGTTGCTGCGCTGCCTGGCCGGTCTGCACCCGCCGCTTCGCGGGCGGATCGACGTCCTGGGCGGGCCGCCGGTCGACGCCGCCCGCTTCTGGAAGCAGGTCGTCCTGGTCGGAGACGAGCCCGCCTGGTACCCGGGTCTGAGCGTCGCCGAGCATCTGGAGCTGACGCGCGTCGTCCACCGGGGGGGCCGGCTGACGGTGGAGGAAGGGCTGGAGACGTTCGGGTTGCGCGGTCGTGCCGACCAGTCCCCGCCGGCCCTGTCCACCGGCCAGCGGCAACGGCTGTCACTGGCGATGGCACTGCTCAGGCCGAGCCGCGTGCTGCTGCTCGACGAGCCCGAACGCGGGCTGGACGCGGCGTTCAGGGAACGCCTGGCCGCGCTCTTGAACGACTACGCCAGGGACGGCGGAACGGTGGTCATGGCGACGCACGACCTGCGGCTCGCGCTGGACACCCGGGCCCGCCTGATCACTTTGGCGGCCGCGCCGTGAACGCCGCGCGCGCCTACCTTCGTTCCCGCCGGGGACGGCCCATGACCTGGTCGGACCGTTACGCCGCGGTGTTCGGCCTGGCCCTCGCCGCCGCGGTTCTGGGCCAGCCCGTGGCCACGGTCCTCAGCGGGGTGGCGGCGCAGGCCGACGCCTCGCGGGTGGGCGCCGGGCTCGCGCTGGTCACCGCGGCCTACGCGGGGTACCTGGCGCTGGCCCGCACCCTGGGTCCGGTCGTGCTGCCCGCCGCCGACGCCGCCTGGCTGTTGCTCTCGCCGTTGCCGCGCCGTTCGGTGCTCGGCAGGACCGTGCTGGTCCTGCTCGCGGTCTCGGTGGGATGCGGGGCGGTCCTCGGCCTGGCCGTGCTCGGCACGCTCGGCGCCCCGGACGGCTTCGCCCTCCGCCTGACCTCGGCGCTGGTGCTGGGCGTCGGCGCTGGGGTGGGCGGTATGGCGATGGCGGTTCTGGCACAGGCCTCAGAAGCGTGGGACTCCTGGGCGCGGGCGGTGATCGCGGGCACCGTGCTGGTGGCCGTGCTGATGCTCGTGCTCGGCGGCGGACCCGGCCGGCAGGTCCTCACCGCCGCCGCCGGCGCGCCGGTCGCCCTGGCCGCGGCGGCGGCCGGCCTGGCCGCCGCCCTTGCCGCCGTGCTCATCCGCCGGGCATGGGGCGCGCTCGACCGCATCCCCGCCCGGAGGATCCTCGGCTCCTCGGCCAGAGGCGGGCGGGTGGTCTCGGCGGCGCTCACCATGGATCCTGGCGCGCTGACCTGGATCGCGGAGGACCACCACTGGCGTGCGCGAACGCTCCGCTCCCGGCCCTGGCCCGGCTTCACCGCCGTCAGGGGCGGATGGGGCGGCGCGTCGGCGCAGGCGTGGCAGGAGTGGCGGCGCGTCGGCAGACGCCCGGGACGGCTGGCGGTGCTGTCCGGCTCCACCGCACTGCCCGCCGTGGCCGCGCAGGCCGCCGGAGGCCTGTCCGCGCTGTCGGTCGGCTTCCTGCTGTGCGGTGCGCTGACGTCCGCCGTCGTGTGCACCTCAGGAGCGCGCCGCGACGGCGAGGATCCCCGCCTCGCCCGGCTGCTGGCCGTGGACGCCCTGGCCCTGCTGACGGCGCGTGCGCTGCTGCCCGCGCTGCTGGCCGCCGCCTGGTCGGGCCTCGCCTTGGCCGGCCTGGTGGCCGTCGGCGTCCTGCCCGGCGGTCCGTGGTTGCTGCTCGGGCCGGCGGCGGCGCCCGCCATGGCCGCGGCGGCGCTGCGGATGGCCTACCGGCGTCCGGTGGACCACTCGCTGCCGGTCGTCACGACGCCGGTGGGCCCGCTGCCGGCCGGGCCGGCGATCTGGGCGGTGACCGGGGTCGACCTCGCGGTGCTCGGCTGCCTTCCCACGCTGGCGGCGTTCACCGACCCGTCGGCGCCGTCGGCGCCGTACGTGATCACGCAGGCGCTGGCCGCCGGCGGCGTGCTCGCCGCCTTCCTGCTGCGCAAGGGCCGGAGCGGGCGCGGCGGGCTCCAGGCCTAGCTTCAGACCTCCGGGGGAGGGAACCCTCGGCGGGGTCCGGACGTTTCAAATTGGGAGGTGGTGTGAGGCCATGCTGCGTGTGCTGTTGTTCCTGTCTTTCCTCATCGTGCCGGTGCTGGAGATCTGGTTGCTCATCCAGGTCGGCCAGGTGATCGGCGGGTGGCAGACCGTCGGGCTGCTCATCTTGGACAGCCTGCTCGGCGCCTGGCTGGTGCGGCGAGAGGGCCGGCGCGCGTGGCGGGCGCTGCGGCAGGCCCTGGAGTCGGGCCGAATGCCCGACCGCGAGCTCGCCGACGGGGCGCTGATCGTCGCGGGCGGCACCCTGCTGCTGACTCCCGGCTTCGTCAGCGACGTGCTGGGCTTCGTGCTGATCCTGCCCTTCACCCGTCCTTTGGCGCGCCGCGTCCTGGGCTGGTTCCTCGGCCGCCGTGTGCGCGCCATGGCGTCGGCGTCGCCGTTCGGCGTGATCTTCTCCGGAGCCGGTCCCGGCGGGCCCGCGAGACGGCCGGGAGGCGTCCGCGTGGTCAACGGCGAGGTCATCGACGAGGACGAGCCGCCCCGCGGCGCCGCTCCCGGCCCGCGCCTCATCCAGGGCGCCGCCAGGCCCGCCGACGAAGGCTCCGACGGCCGCCTCCGCTGATCCCGGCGGGTCCGTCGCGCCGACCCGGGGAAGGCTGGGGTGACCCCACTCCCGGGCCGTCGCCCCCTACGGCGTGTCGACCCGCCGCCGGGGCCCTGCGACACTCCAGAGATCGAACCGCCGCCGGACGCGGGACGGCCGGCCGCACCTCCGACGATCGAGCACCCCGGGACCGGCGCGCCGCCGCGCGCGCCGCTGAGCACTCCTTCGCACCCGGCGTGTCCTGGGCCATCGCCGATGGCCGCGTCGGGGTGAGTCCGCCGGTCCGGCCGGTCGAGGCGGCGGGAACCGCCGGCTCACGCCGGCGTCCGAGGGAATGGAGTGAGGTTAATGACGACCGCCCTGGCCGAGCCCGACCTGATCATCCGCCCGTGTCTGCCCCCGTTCGGTGGCATCTTCGACCTGCCCGGCCGGGAGACCCCGGTCGCCACCCACATGCCGCACGCGCCCTTCGAGAACCTCGAGGAGCACCTGCACGAGCACCTTCCGCACCTGCACATCAGCTACGGGTTCGAGATCGCCCAGCACAAGATGGAGCAGCTTCCCGAGAGCACGCACCTCGAGGTCGTCATGGCCATCAAGAAGGAGCACCGGGTCGACTGCAACCCCATCTTCGTCAACCGCAAGAACGCCAGCGAGGGCGAGTGCCTGAAGATCGGCGGCGATGTAGTCCACTGGATCCACAGCGAGGACACCGCCCGCAAGGCGACCGAGCTGTTCGCCCGCACCGGCCGCAGGCTGCCCGACGACATGTACTTCTCCGGCTTTCTGACCAGCACTCCCGACGAGCGCGAGACCCGCGCCTACACCCGCGAGGAACTGTACGAGGCGATCGGCACGGGGCTGCTCGTCGAGCAGCACTTCCAGGCCACCTGGCTGGAGCCGCGCGAGGAGCCGATCGACCCCTACGACGTGATCATCTACCTCGGCAGCAGCGACACCAGGTACCACACCTTCTTCCGGCTGCCGGCGATCGTCCCGCTCGGCGCCTCCTGAGGCTCCCCGGACGCGTGTCACGGTCCGGCGCCGGCGTCGCGGCCCGGACGGTGACACGCCCACTGTTCTTCACCACCGACGACGGCACGGGAGTGATCGCCATCATGTCCGAGATCACGATGACGGGCGCGCTGATGGGAGTGCGAAGGGCCCAGGGCGGCGGCGCCACAGAGAAGATCGTCTACATCGACGTGGAGCAGCGGCCCGGCGGCGGCCCGGCGACGCCGAGCATGGTCAGCGTCCTGGAGCAGGACGGCAGGCGGATCGCCGGATACGTCCCCTGGATCAACTACTACGACATCGACGAGGCCGCCCGGCAGGAGCCGGGGGCGTGGACCACCGTCGAGCCGGCCGAACGCTACGACGCCCTGGTCGAGTGGCGCCCCTACGGCATGCGCGCCGGCGGGCGCGCCGCGTCCCTGGAACTGGCCGGGCTGCTGGCCGACCTCGCCCAGACCCCCGCCAAGCTGCGCCGCACCGCCGGCATGGTCGGCCAGGACACCGTGACCCGCCCCGGGCCGGGCGAGTGGACGATCACCGAGGTGGCGCTGCACATCATCGCCGCCGACTCGATCATGGCGCCGCGCGTTCTGCAGGTGCTCGCCCAGCCGGGGGTCACCCTCCCGGACATGGACGTGACCGAGGTGCAGCGCGTGCTGGGCCGGGCCAGGACGCCGCTTTCGGAGCGGCTGGCCGCCTTCGAGGCCCGCCGCAAGGAGTGGATCGCCGCGCTGGACCAGATGACCGCCGAGGAGCTGGAGTACGCCGGCGAGCACACCCGCGACGGCACGGTCACCATCCTCGACATCTGCCGAAGCATGTCCCTGCACGAGCTGGAGCACAAGAAGCAGATCGAGTCGATCGCCACCGCACTCGGCCACACCCTCGGCTGATGGCCCGGCACACCCGCGCCGGACTGGGCGGGCCCTACCGGGTGTTCCTGGCGGCCCAGTCGGTGTCCAACCTGGGCTCGGCGGTGTCGCTGGTCCTGATCCCCCTGCTGGTGCTGCGGCTCACCGGCTCCCCGCTGCACCTGGGGATCACGATGGCCGTGGAGTTCCTGCCCTATCCGCTGTTCGGGCTGGTCATCGGCGCCTACGTGGACCGGCTCTCCCGCCGCCAGGTCATGATCGCCGCGGACGCCGGGCGGGCGGCGCTCATCGCCTCCATCCCGGTGCTGGCGCACCTCGGGGCGTTGGAGGTCTGGTGGATCTACCTGACCGGGTTCGCCGTCTCGACGCTGACCATCGCGTTCAACGCCGCCGAGTTCGCGGTCATGCCGTCGCTGGTGGGCCACGACCGGCTCGACACGGCCAACGCCCGCCTGTCGGCCGCCTACTCGGCCGTGGGCGTCCTCGGCCCCGCGCTGGCCGGCGCGTCCCTGACGGTCATGCCGGCCGGCTCGGCGCTGCTGCTGGACGCCGCGTCGTTCGTCATCTCCGCCTGCTGCCTGGCGGGGCTGCGCCGCTCGCTGCCCGAGCGCGTCGCCGGCGGCCCGCGCGAGCCGGTCCGCACGGCCATCGCCGAAGGCGTCCGCTTCGTGTTCGGCCACCCGGTGCTGCGCGCGTGCGCGATCATGCTGGCGCTGACCAACCTGCTGGTGGGCGCGACGGCGGAGAAGCAGATCGTGACGCTGGCCAAGCAGCACTACCTGGCGGCCGACAGCGCCGTGAGCTGGCTGTTCGTCGCGGCGGGGGCGGGCACCGCGCTGTTCTCGCTGCTCAGCGACCGGCTGGGCCGGCGCCTGAGCGCCGGGCAGGCGATCTTGATCCCGTTCTTCGGCGGCGGGGTGTGCATGTTGTGCATCGGGATGGTGGAGTCCTACCCGGCGGTCGTGCTGCTGTGGGCGCTCGGGTCGGGCCTCGGCATGTTCTTCGTGGTCAACCTGCGCACGCTGCGGCAGCGGCTGGCGCCGGCGGGGATGCTGGCCCGGGTGGTCACCGTCAGCCAGGTGCTGTCGTGGACGCCCGTGCCGCTCGGAGCGGTGCTCGGCGGGTGGGTGACCGCCAGGGCCGGGGACGCCGCGCCGGTGTTCGCCGGGCTCGGCGTCATCCAGCTCGCGATCGCGGCCGCCTTCCTGGCCGGTCCGCTCCGCCGCGCGGGCGCCTACCTCGGCGCGGCGGACGGGCGTCCGCCCGCCACCGCGGCCGTGCCCGCCGCGCCCGTGCCGGCGGAGTCCGGCGTCTGACACCAGGGGTTCCGGACCGCCGGTCACGCCGGCGCAGGGGGAGACGATGGAGATCACCGAGTTCCGCGGCATCAGGATCGGCCTGGTCGACGCCGCAGAGGCCCTCGACGGCGGCTGGCGGGCCCACCGCGGCGACCTGGACGTGGTGCGGGTGCCCGACCCGCCCGTCGGCCACTGGCCGCTGCTGCGCGAGGCGGGGTTCTGTCCCAAGCCGTTCCTGGTCACCTGGGTCGCCGGCACGGGCGGCTGCGAGGAGGAGTTCCTCGCCCGCCTGTCGGCCAAGGAACGCCAGAACATCAGGACCGCGCGGCGGCGCGCCGCCGCCGAGGGCCTCGCCGTGCGCACCCAGCCGGCGGACGAACGGCTGCTGGAGGCGTTCCTGCCGCTGTACACCGGGCGCGTCGCCCGGATGCGGCACGGCTGGGCGGTGGCCGCCGAGCAGAAGGAAGCCCTCATGCGGGCCGCGGGGGAGCACTTCGCGGTGTGCGCCTATGACGGCGAGGAACTGGCCGGCTGCTGCCTGGCCTGGCAGCGGCCGCACCTGGACGCCGTCCAGCTGCGCTTCTCGGCGGTCGACCCGCGCCGCAGGGAGTCGAGCCTGGCCAGGGTGCTGTACCTGGCGGCGGCCCAGGTGGCCAGGGAGCGCGGCTTCGCGACGATCACCCTGGGAATGGACCCGAACATCTACGGCCACGTCGCCAAGCCGGGCCTGTTCGGGTTCAAGTGGCGCCTCGGCTTCACGGGCGTCCCGTCCCAGAGCGTCGACCCCGAGACCGGCGCCGACCACGCCGACCTGCTGGTCGACCTGGACCGGCTGTCCGACCCGTCGTTCTTCCTGGCCTACGCCGGTCCCCGTCCCGGCCCCGACCTGAGTCTTGAGGTGTTCAGCCGCGGCGGGGACGTCGACACCCGCCCGTTCGAGGCGCCCTTCGTCCACGGCCGGACGGTCCGTCTCGTCCCGGCGGAGATGGCCGCCGCCCGGTGACAACAAAGATGCCCCCGGCGCCGCCCGTGCGGGCGGCTCGGAGGCATCGGCCGGTAGGTCAGGCGCTCTTGCGCCGTTGTGCCCGAAGGATGGCCAGACGCTCGTTCAGCACCTCTTCGAGGTCTTCGATCGTGCGGCGCTCGAGTAGCATGTCCCAGTGAGTGCGCGGTGGCTTGGCCTTCTTCTGCTGCGGCTGCTCGGCGTCCACCCTTAGGGCGGTGGCGCCGCAACTGCGGCACTCCCAGGTCGCCGGGATCTCCGCCTCCGCGGCAAGGGGCACGTCAAAGCGATGGCCCTTCGGGCAGGTGTAAGGCACCTCCTGGCGCGGGGCCAGATCGGTGTTGCGGTCGTTCTCGTAGCTGGTGGCTCCGAGACGGGTACCGCGAAGTGCACGCTCGCCCATGTTTCAATGCCTCCTGAGGGCCCCATCGTGAGGGGTGGGTCTCCACGGCTTACAACGCTTGATACCGTGGATGGATTCCCACCCTGAGGGTGATCCAATCGCGCCATTTCGCACGGCCCTCGATATCCGCCGATCTCCCGCTCCCCGCCGGCCGGACGCGCGGGCGCCCGGCCTGGCCGGAGATCAGATGTGCGAAGGCACCTGGTTTCCCGCCTCCCTGATCGTCCGTGGAAGATTCACCGCCAGCAGCAGCGCGAACCCCGCCACGAAGAACACCAGCAGCGACAGGATGGCCACGCGGTAGCTGCCGGTGAGCTGCAGCGCCAGGGTCAGCGTGAACGAGCCGAGCAGGGCCGAGCCCTTGTCGCTGATCTCGAACAGGCTGAAGTACTCCGCCTCCTTGCCCGGCGGGATCACCAGCGAGTACAGCGACCGCGATAGGGCCTGCGTGCCGCCGAGCACGATGGCGATGAGGAACGCGATCGCGAAGAACGCCGCCGCCGCGCCCTTCGGCAGGAAGTACGACACCGCGACCACGCCCGTCCAGACCACCAGGCTGGCCAGCACCGTGCGCTTGGTGCCGTATCGCGCCCCCAGCCGGCCGAGCAGCAGGGCGCCGCCGAAGGCGACGAACTGCACCATGAGGATGGCGCCGATCTGGACGTTCTTGCCCAGCCCCAGCTCCTGGTCGGCGTAGGTCGCCGAGAACGAGATCACCGTCTGCACGCCGTCGTTGTAGACCAGGTAGGCCAGCAGGAACAGCAGGCTGCGCGGGTAGCGGCGCAGGCCGGCGATGGTGCGGCCGAGCTGGCGGAAGCTGCCGGTGACCGCCCGGACGGGCGTGGCGTCGTGGGCCTCCACCGGGCGGTTGCGCAGCCGCAGCAGCGGGATGATCGTGAACACCGCCCACCACACGCCCGCGGAGGCCAGGCTGATGCGCACCGCGAGGCCCTCTTCGATCCCGCTGCCCAGGTAGAGCGCCAGGTTGATCGCCAGCAGGGCGAAGCCGCCGAGGTAGCCGAAGGCCCACCCGCGCGAGGACACCGCGTCGCGCTCCTCGGCCCCGGCGATCTGCGGCAGGAACGAGTTGTAGACCACCATGGCGGCGCCGAAGGAGACGTTGGCGATGATGAAGAGCACGCCGCCGAGCAGGTAGGCGTCACCGGCGACGAAGTAGAACCCCAGCGTGGCCGCCGCGCCGAGGTAGGCGAACAGCGTGAGCAGTTCCCGCTTGCGTCCGGTGTGGTCGGCCAGGGCGCCGGCGATCGGCATGATCAGGATCTGCAGCACCACGGACGCCGACACCACCGCGGAGAAGTACGCCTCGGCGCGGACGTCCAGACCGAGGAAGCCGACGAAGCCGTCCGCGCCCGCCGCCCGCCTGGCCAGCGAGGTGAGGTAGGGGCCCAGGAAGACCGTGACGACCGTCGTCTGGAACCCCGAGTTGGCGAAGTCGTACCAGTACCACCCCCTTTGCTCGCGCTTGCGAATCTCTGCGGAGTCTTCGACGACGGAGGTGCTCATTGGGGTCTCCTGATGGGGGATGCAGGGGCACAGGGCGAGGTCACAAGGTCACGGGCTCACGGCGGAGGGGGACAGGCCGGGGGCCTGGCGCGGTGGACGCGGGGCCGTGGCGGAGCCCGGCGCGAGGGGGCGCCGGCTCACGAGGAGCACGGGAAGGGCCGGCCGCGGGTCCGGTGTCCGCCCCCTCCCGAGGGGCGCGGCCGGGCCCCTCGCGGGGAGCCGGTCACGCGCGGGCGGCCGGCTGCCGGGGATGCCACTGGCCCCGGGCCTGCAGGACGTCGCGCAGCCCCGAGATGTTGTCGGTCATGATGCCGTCGACGCCGAGGTCGAGCAGCCGTTCCATGACGCGCGGGTCGTCGACGGTCCACACGTGCACCTGCATGCCGAGGGCGTGGGCCGTGCGGACCAGAGCCCGGGTGGTCACGCGCATCCCGCGGAACCCGACGGGCACCTGCGCGCAGGGGACGCCCTCCCGGGCAAGGCCGCCGAGCAGCCGGCCGTACCCCGAGCCCATGGCGGCGGCCCGCAGCCGGGCGACCCCGCGCGGGCCGAGCGCCGAGCAGATCGGGCGGCCGACCGCCATGCGGGCCCGGGCGAGGCGCATGTCGGAGAAGGACGTCAGGCACACCCGGTCGTAGGCGTTGGTGTGGCGGATCGCCTCGGCCAGCGGGCCGATCGCCGGGGCCTCCTTGACGTCGATGTTGACCCGCACGTCCGGCCAGGTGCCGAGGACCTCCGTCAGCAGAGGGATCTCCTCCACGCCGCCGATGCGGGCCCGGCGCACCTCGCGGTAGGGCAGGGCGGCGACCCGGCCGTGACGGTCGGTCACCCGGTCGAGCGTGTGGTCGTGGAAGGCCAGCAGCACGCCGTCGGACGTGGCGTGGGCGTCGGTCTCCAGGTAGGAGTACCCCATCTCGACGGCCCGGGAGAAGGCGGCCATGGTGTTCTCCCGGCCTTCCGCGGCTCCGCCCCGGTGGGCGAAGGCGAGCGGTCCGGGATGGTCCAGGAACGGGTAACGGCGTTGCACGACGAGGAGTATCCCCTGAGTAAGGCTGTCACGTCAGCCTACCCAGGTGAACATTCGGGCACGAACCCCGCGCAAGGTCTCGGCCGGGGTGTTCCGGCGCGGGACGCGGAGCCGGCGTCAGTCGATCTCGGCGTCGGCGTCGGCGGGATCCAGGGTGGTGGAGGGGTCGGCGGCGGACCATTCCTGGCGGCGCGCCTCGGCCAGGACGATGGCGGCGGCCACTCCGACGTTGAACGAGCCCACGCGGCCCACCTGGGGGATGTAGAGCACCTCGTCGGCGGCCTCCAGGAGCGCGGGGGAGCAGCCGTGGTCCTCGCTGCCCAGCACCAGGCACACGTCGCGGTCGAGCCGCGCCCGGTGCAGCGGCACCGCGTCGCCGGTCAGCTCGATGGCGACCACGGTGTAGCCCTCCTGCTTGGCCGCGCGGACCGCGTCCAGGGCCGGGACGGCGTCGTGCCAGGTGACCAGCCGGTCGGTGCCGAGCGCGGTCTTCTGCACCTTGGGGTTGGTGGGCGGGGTGGCGTTGCCGGCCAGCCACAGCTGCTCGGCGCCGAACGCGGCCGCTGTGCGGAAGATCGAGCCGACGTTGAAGGGCCCCGTCACCGACTCCAGGATCAGCGACAGCCGGTTCTGGGTGCCCCGGCGCCAGACGCGGTTGAGCCGCTTGACGTCGGTGGGGCGCAGCTGCCTGCGGGTGCCTGTGCTCATCGGGCGTTCAACGCTCCTCGTCTTCTGTGACGGCGTCTTCTGCGGCGGCGCCGTCTGCGGAGAACTGGTCTGCGGCCGGCTCGGCCGAGGGGCGCGCGGCGACCCGCAGCACGCGGTAGGCCGACCGGGACGCCGCCCGCGTCGCCTCCCAGCCCTGCTCGCCGAGCCACCGCTGCAAGGAGTCGGAGCCGAGGTGCTTCTGCACCACCAGGTACGCCGTGCCGTCGGGGGCGAGCAGGTCGAGCCAGCGGGTGAGCATGGCGTGCAGGGCGGGCTTGCCGATGCGGATGGCCGGGTTGGACCAGATCGCCGAGAACCGCACCTGCGGCGGCACCTCGTCCACATGCACCGCTCTTACTTTGTAAAGGCCGGCGCTTCGGGCATTGCGGTCACACAGCTCCAGCGCCCGCCGGTTGACGTCCACCGCCCACACCGTCGCCTCGGGCGCCCGGGACGCCATGGTGAGCGCGACCGGCCCGTACCCGCAGCCGAGGTCGAGCAGGTCGCCCTGCTGGGGCGGAGGCGGCACGCTTTCGAGCAGCACGCGGGTGCCGGCGTCCAGCCGGCCGGGGGAGAAGACGCCGCTGTCGGTGGCGAGGCGCAGGTGCAGATCAGGCAGCACCACGTCGACCGTGCCCGGCCGGGCGGCCGCGCCGGGCCGCTCGTCGAAGTAATGTGCCCCCTTGGACGTCACGTGCAGAGACGTTACCAACCGCGCGGCGGTGCTCGTGATCCGGCGGCGCCGCGCCGTCCCCGGCGGGCCGCCACCGCCGCCGTCGGGCCGCCGCCGTCGGGCCGCAGGCGGCGGACGTCGTCAGGGCAGGCGGGCGCCGAGGAGCATGGCGGCCCCGGCCACCAGCAGGCCCGCCAGGACGCCGGCCACGGTGAACCACTGGCCGATCTCCTGGTGGACGATGCGGTAGCCGAGCGAGCTGCCGATCTGGCTGTACACCTCGCGCAGCTGGTCCCCCGACTCGGCGGTGTAGGCGCGCCCGCTGGTGCCGTCGGCCAGCGTCTGCAGCGTGGTCTTGTTGACCGGCACCTGCACGTCGCGCCCGTCGATGCTGACCGTTCCGTCCGGAGTGCCGTAGGCGATGGTGGAGACCGGGACGTGCAGGGCCGCCGCGGCCTGGACGGCCTCGTTGACCGAGCGGCCCGAGGTATTGTCGCCGTCCGACAGCAGCACGATGGCCGAGGGCGGCGGGTCGGTCACCGCGCGCTGGTCGAACGAGCGCACCGAGTCCAGCGAGTTGAACACCGCCTCGCCGATGGCGGTCCCGGGCCGGGTGGACAGGTTGCCGATCGCGGTGATCACCGCCAGGTGGTCGGTGGTCGGCGAGATGACCACCGCCGCCGAGCGGGCGAAGGAGACCAGGCCCACGTTGAACCGCTCGGGGAGGTCCTTGACGAACTGCTGGGCCGCCTGCTGGGCGGCCACCAGCCGGGTGGGGGTGACGTCGGCGGCCTCCATCGACAGCGAGATGTCCACCGCGATGATGATCGTCGCGCGGTCCCTGGGCACCCGTGTGGCGTCGGCCGGCCGGGCGGCGGCCGTGATCAGCAGGGCCATCATCAGCAGGAACAGCGCCGCGGGCACATGGCGCCGCCACCCGGGCCGTTCAGGGGCGACCAGGCTGAGCAGCGCCAGGTTGGTGAACCGCATGGCGTAGCGGCGGCGGGCGAACTGCGTGTACACGTACGCCGCCACGACGAGGGCGAGCGCCGCGAACAACCACAGCCATCCGGGAGACAGAAAGATCACGCGCCCGCCCTCCTGGTGGGGTGCCGCCCGGCGAGATGGGCGGTACGCCGGTGCCTGAGGGTGTACTGGACGATGTCGTACACCCAGTCGCGGTCGGTGCGCAGGACCAGATGGCCGGCGCCGCACCGGCGCAGCGCCAACCGGTTGGCGTCCCGCTGCGCCGCCGCCGCCTCGGCGTACGCGCGGCGGATCTTCGGGGTGAGGCGGACCTCTCTCGTGCGCCCGGTCTCGGGGTCGGTCAGGGCGACCAGCCCCACGTCCGGCAGCTCCAGTTCGCGCGGGTCGAGCACCTCCACGGCGAGCACCTGGTGGCGGGCGGCCAGGCGGCGCATCGGCCGCTCCCAGTCGCGCTCGGTCTCGGGGGCGCCGTCCCGGCCGAGGTCGAGGAAGTCGGAGACGACCACGCGCAGGCCCCGCTTGCGCCGTGCCCTGCTCAGCAGGTCGATGGCCTCGGCCAGGCGGGTGGGCCCGGAGACGGGGGCGCCGCGCGGGGCGTCGAGCAGGCTCTGCAGCAGCGCGTACATGGCCGGGCGGCCGGTGCGGGCGGGCAGGCGGTGGACCTGGTCGCCGTGGATGACGTAGGCGCCGAACCGGTCGCCGATGCGGCTGGTGAGAAAACCGATGGCGCCCGTCGCCGCGACGACCAGGTCGCGCTTCTCCATCTCGGCGGTGCCGAAGTCCATGCTGGGGGACAGATCGGCCAGCACCCACGTCTCGAGCTCGCGGTCGGCGACCAGGTCGCGGACGTGCGGGATGGTCGTGCGGGCGGTGACCGACCAGTCCATGCGGCGCACGTCGTCCTCGCCGGGCACGTACACCCTGCTGTCGCCGGGCTCGCTGCCCGGGCCGGGCAGCAGCCCCTGGTGCTGGCCGTGCAGCAGGCCGTCCAGGCGGCGGACCACGGTGAGCTCCAGGCGCCGCAGAGCGTGCTCGGGACCCGCCGCGTGCCCGCCGCCGGTGGCCGGAGCGTCCAGGCCGGCCGGGGCGTTCGGGCCGCTCATCGCTGCGCCTGGTTCCAGACGACGAGCGGAGGCGGCACGGCGGCCAGGATCTGGCGCACCACGTCCTCGGGCTCGACACCGTCGGCCAGCGCGTCGAAGGTCAGCATCAGGCGGTGGCCCATGACGTCCAGGGCGACGTCGCGGACGTCGTCGGGCAGCAGGTAGTCGCGTCCGCGCAGCAGCGCCAGCCCGCGCCCGGCGGCCACCAGGCCGAGGGTGGCGCGCGGGCTCACCCCGATCTCGATGGCCTCCTCCAGCTCGCGCAGCCCGTACTCGGCGGGGGAGCGGGTGGCCATGACCAGGCGCACCACGTAGTCGGCGACGAGCTGGTGCACCGAGACCTGGTCGGCGAGCTTCTGCAGCGCCATCAGCCGCGCCGGGTCGAGCACCTGGGAGGGCGACGGCGGTGAGACGCTCATACGGTGCAAAATCTCGAGCTCCTCACCGGCGCTCGGGTGGGCGACGGCCACCTTGAACAGGAACCGGTCGCGCTGCACCTCCGGCAGCGGATAGACGCCCTCGGACTCGATGGGGTTCTGGGTGGCCAGCACGATGAACGGCTTCGGCAGCGGGTGGGTGCGCCCCGCCAGGGTGACCTGCCGCTCGGCCATGACCTCCAGCAGCGCCGACTGCACCTTGGCCGGGGCCCGGTTGACCTCGTCGGCGAGCAGGAAGTTGACGAACACCGGGCCGAGCTCGATGTCGAAGCGCTCGCTCGACGGGTGGTACACCCGGGTGCCGACGATGTCGCTCGGCACCAGGTCGGGGGTGAACTGGATGCGCGCGAACGTGCCGCCCACCACGGTCGCCAGGGTGGAGGCGGCCAGGGTCTTCGCGACGCCGGGCACCCCCTCCAGCAGGCAGTGACCGCGTGCCAGCAACGCCACCAGCAGCCTTTCGATCATGTGGTCCTGGCCGACGATCACGCGCCGGACCTCGGCGAGGGACTGCTGGAGGAGACGGAGGTCCGCGTCGGCACCTTCGTCCGGCCCGGGCCCGTCACTGCGCTCTTCGGCAACGGTCATGCGGCCATTCCATCAAACACGACGCAAAGGTGCACGGCACCGTCGCGGTGAGCCGGGTGTCGTGGTGTGCTTTCATGGCTGCGTGGCCACTCCGCTCCAGTACGGCGACCCTCCTCGGCTGGGTTCGTACGTCGTGCAGGCGCGGCTCCAGTCGCTCGCCACGGGGTTCGTCTACCTGGCGCAGGACGACGAGGGGCGCGCGGTGTCCATCGCGCTGCTCACCCGCGGCGCCGCGCTGGACGCGGCGGCCCGCGAGCGGTTCCTGGCGGCGGTCCGGCTGGCCGCGCCCGCCCGCGGCGGCGTGCGCGGGTGGATGGCGCGTGCGCGCGGCCGCGCGCCGGCGGGCGCGCCGCAGGTCATCGCCATGGACGACGGGCCGGCGCCGTGGGTGGCGGTGCCGTACGCCCCCGGCGGAGTCGGCGCGGCGTGGTTCCTGCGGTCGGTGCTGGTCAGCGGCACGCTGATCGGCGAGGCCCACGGGCCCGACTTCGTCCCCTACTGGCTCGGCGACCGGGCGCCCGCGGTGCCGGCGCCGCCGCCCGCCGCGCCGCCCGCGACCGAGACGCGGCGCGCGGTGCTCGTGGCGTTGTCGACGCTGGTCGTGCTGCTGGTGCTGACGGGGGCGATCTCCTGGCTGCTGCTGGGCCGCGACGACGACACCCTGCCGCCCTCGCGGCCGCTGCCGCCGACGATGTTCGTGCCGACGCCGCCGCCGCTGCCCTCGCCCGACGACACCCTGAAGCCCTCGCCGACCCCTTCCCCGGGGGACAGCGACAGCAGTTCCCCGCGCCCGAGCCTGCCCGACGACAGCGGCGAGCCCATTTAGATGGCGCTCGCTCCGCTCGCGCGGCGTGAGACCGCCTTTGAGCCGGCGGCCTTCGGTCGTCCCCCTGAAGCACTCGTTCCTCGCACTTCAGGGCTCCTCCCTCAGACCACCGGCGCGGTTTCACGCGCTAGATGGCGCTCGCTCCGCTCGCGCGGCGTGAGACCGCCTTTGAGCCGGCGGCCTGCGGGCTGAGACCGGGGCGGGCGTCAGCGGGGTGGGACGCGGACGGCGGGGGCGGCCAGCGCGACGAACAGGGCGAGCACGGCCGGGATGGCCAGCGCGCGCGACAGGCCCAGCAGCTCGGCGGCGGCGCCGATCAGCACCGGGCCGGTCAGGAAGCCCAAGTAGCCAATGCTCGCCACCCGGGCGAGGGCCCGCCCGGCGCGGGACGGGTCGCGGTTGCCGGCCGCGGAGAACACCTGGGGGACGATGCACGACAGACCGGCTCCGAAGCAGCCGAACCCGATCACCCCGGCCAGTGGATGGCTGATGAGCAGGGCCGTCGCCAGCCCGGCCCCGGCGAGCGTCCCGCAGGAGCGCACG
Organism: Sphaerisporangium sp. NPDC049457; assembly: GCF_055586705.1. Classification (NCBI taxonomy): domain Bacteria; kingdom Bacillati; phylum Actinomycetota; class Actinomycetes; order Streptosporangiales; family Streptosporangiaceae; genus Sphaerisporangium; species Sphaerisporangium sp. NPDC049457. The sequence continues at coordinate 52,764 of NZ_JBVJHR010000007.1, forward strand.
AGCGCCACCGGGCCGAAACGGGCCGCGAGGCGGTCGCCGGCCAGCCGGCCGGCGGTCATCGCGATCGAGAAGGCGGCGTAGGCGGCGGCGGCGAAGCCGGGCGAACTGCCGAGGTCCTCGCGCAGGTAGACCGAACTCCAGTCGGCCGAGGCGCCCTCGCCGACCATGCAGCAGAAGCCGAGCAGGCCGAGCAGCAGCACCCATCCGGCTCCCTGGCCGAGTTCCGCCTTCCCGGCGTCCGCGGCGCTTCGCGGCCGGGGGGTGTCCTGGGGCGCGGTGGCGGGCAGCAGGCGCGCGGTCAGGACGGCCGGCACGGCGAGCAGGACGCCGCCGGCGGCGAAGGTGGCCGCCGGGCCGGCGCCCGCGTGCGCGGACAGGCCGCCGAGCGCGGCGCCGAGGAACCCGCCGATGCTGAACACGGCGTGGAAGGACGACATCAGCGGGCGTCCCCACTCGCGCTCGACCTCCACGGCGCGCGCGTTCATCGCCACGTCGAGCATGCCGTGGACGACGCCGAACACGACGAGCGAGGCGGCCAGCGACGCCAGTGAGGGCATGAGGGCGGGCAGCGGCAGGACGGCCGCCTGGGTGAAGCCGAGCGGCACCGTGATCCGCGTGGCGCCGTACCGGTCGACCAGCCGCCCGACGAGCTGCATCCCGGCGAGCGCGCCCGCCGCGATGGCCAGCAGGGCGACGCTGAGCTGCCCGTCGCCGAGGCCCAGACCTTCCTTGAGCGCCGGGATGCGGGAGGTCCACACGCCGATGGCCGCCCCGGGGATGAGGAAGGCGAAGGACACGCCGATGCGTGAGCGGCGCAGGGCCGCTTGGCGGTGGACGGTGAGCGTCATGCGGCGACGCGCACGGTGACGCCGGCGGCGGTGAACGCCTCGCGCTGGTCGCGCGGGATGCCCGCGTCGGTGACCAGCACGTCGACCCGGGCGGGCGGGCAGACGGCGGCGAAGGCCGTCTGGCGGAACTTCGCGGAGTCGGCGGCGACGACGACCCGGCGGGCCGAGGCGATCGCGGCCTGCTTGACCGCGACGTCCTCCAGGTCGTGGGCGGTGATCCCGTGCTCGGCCGACATGCCGCAGCAGCCGATGACGGCGGTGTCGAAGCGCAGGGAGGCGATGGTGTTCACGGCGAGCGGCCCGGCGATGTTCAGTTCGCCGTGCCGCACCTCGCCGCCGGGCAGCACCAGCCGGATGCGAGGGCCGTCGCTCAGAGCCTGGATCGCCTGCACCGACAGCGGCAGCACGGTGAGCCTTCGATCGCGGATCTCGCGGGCGACGGCCAGCGCGGTGGTGCCGCCGTCCAGCAGGATCGCCTCGCCGTCGGTGAGCAGGCCGGCGACCTCCGCGGCGATGCGGCGCTTGGCGTCCTGCGCCTCGTGTTCGCGCACGCCGAAGGGCGGCTCCTCGCCGCGCAGCAGCAGGCTCTGGGCGCCGCCGCGGAAGCGCCGCACGATGCCCTGCTGGGCGAGTTCGTCCAGGTCGCGGCGGATGGTCATCTCCGAGACGCCGTGCTGCTCCGCCAGCTCGGCGACCGACACGCTGTCCGCGGTCATCAGGGCGTCCATGATCGCCCGCAATCGATCCATATGTTCATATGAACATTTTTGGTGTTTGTTTGGCAAATGATGGAGACTGGGGGTGTGCGTGCGAGCCGGTTGATCTCCTTGCTGCTGCTCCTCCAGGCGCGCGGCCGCATGACGGCCACGGAGCTCTCGGAGGAGCTCGAGGTGTCCGTGCGCACCGTCTACCGCGACGTGGAGGCGCTGTCGTCGGCCGGCGTCCCGGTCTACGCCGACCGGGGCCCCGCGGGCGGTTACCGGCTGCTGGACGGCTACCGCACCCGGCTCAACGGCCTGACCGCCGAGGAGGCGTCCTCGCTGTTCCTGGCCGGGCTGCCCGGCCCGGCCGCCGAGCTCGGCCTGGCCGAGGTGGCCGCCGCCGCCGAGCTCAAGCTGCTGGCCGCCCTGCCGCCCGAGCCGCGCTCGCAGGCCTCGCGCATGCGCGAGCGGTTCCTGCTGGACGTCCCCGGCTGGTACCGCGACGCCGACGCCGCGCCCCACCTGGGGGAGGTCGCCGACGCGGTGTGGGAGGGGCGCAAGCTGCGCATGGTCTACCGGCGCTGGGGTCCCGCCGACGTCGTGCGGCAGGTCAGCCCGTACGGCCTGGTCCTCAAGGGCGGCTCGTGGTACCTGGTGGCGGCGCCCGACGGCGCGGCGGCGCGCACCTACCGCGTCTCGCGCATCGTGTCGCTGGAGGTGCTGCCCGACCGCTTCGCCCGTCCCGAGGACTTCGACCTCGGCGCGTTCTGGCAGAGGTACACGGTCGAGTTCCTCGACCGCATGTACACCGCCGAGGCCACCGTACGGGTGGCGCCCGGCTTCGAGGAGCTGCTGCGCTACACGCTGGGGTCGCGGCCGGTCGACGCGGCGCTGGCCGAGGCCGGCGCGCCGGACGAGGACGGCTGGACGATCCTGCGGCTGCCCGTGGAGTCGGTCAGGCACGGCTGCCGGCAGCTGCTGCGCATGGGCGCGGACCTGGAGGTGCTCGGTCCGCCGGAACTGCGCGAGCTGATGGCCGACACGGTGTCGCGCCTGGCGGCCATGTACGGCGCCGCCGCCCGCGACGACGCCGGCGAGATCACCCGGTCGGCGCCACGCTGAGGGCCCGCTGGTTCGTCCGGTCGGCGCCGCGCTGAGGGTCCGGCGAGGTCATCCGGTCGGCGCCACGCTGAGGGTGACGTCGTGGGAGGGGAAGGCGGGCCGGGGGACCGACTTGGGGGAGACGACGACGACCGGGCAGGGGGCGCTCATGATGCACGCGGCGAGCACCGGGGTGGCGGCGACCGGCGTGCCGGGCTGGGGGTCGCGGATGCCGAGCACCAGCATCTCGGCGCCCTCGCACTCGGTGAGCAGCACCTGGGCGGGCGGCCCGTGCGCGACGATCGGCTCCAGGTAGGGCGCCACGCGGGCGACGGCGCGGCGGGTCTGCTCCCTGGCCGCCGCGTACTCCTCGTCGTGGGAACGCCAGGTGCCCATCGGCGCGTACGACGCGCGGTGCTGCCCCGACCACTGCCAGGCGTGCACCGGGTGGATCGTCGCCCCCCGGAGCCGGGCCTCGCCGATCGCCCAGCGCAGGGCGGCCGTCGCGGCGGGGGAGTGGCTCACGCCCACGACGATGCGTGGCCGAGTCGTGTTGTGCGTCACGGGGACCTCCTCCCCATCGATCATCGCGTGAATGAGGTGACGAGCCGCCAAAGCTCCGGGAAATACTCACTAAATGTCACAATACTCGCACAATACGTCACTGACGGTTGTGAGTCCGTCACCCACCCCGCCGCCACGCCCGCTCCTGCGCGCCTCGCCGGCACTGAAGTGATCTACAATGTAAAGGCGGCGGCATCGTTCTGTTCACGATTTCAGCAGGCGATGCGCACCCGGCCCCCGCTCGCCGAGAGCGTCCTCGGGGTTGGCCAGAGCGCAGATGTCGATCGACAGGCAGCCGCAGCCGATGCAGTCGGCGAGGCGGTCGCGCAGCTGCTCCAGTTGCCGGATGCGGGTGTTGAGGTCGTCGCGCCAGCACTGCGACACCCGGGCCCAGTCCTCGCGGGTGGGGGTGCGTTCCTCGGGCAGCAGGCCGAGGACCTCCTTGATCATGGCGAGGGGGATGCCGACGCGCTGGGACGCCCGGATGAAGGCGACCCGGCGCAGGGTGTCGCGGGTGTACCGCCGCTGGTTGCCGGCCGTGCGATCGCTGCGGATCAGGCCCTGGCGCTCGTAGAAGCGCAGGGCCGACGCCGGCACCCCGCTGCGCTCGGACAGTTCGCCGACCGTCAGCCGCGTCGCCTGCCAGGAGACTCGTGTCATGACGCCAAGGCTAACCGGACCTGAACATTGGTTCAGGTCCGGCGGTGCCCCCCGCCCTGGCCGGCGTGAGGTGACCGCGCCGCGTTCTCAACGGCGGTCGACGATCCCTTGCTCGGGCAAGCGCGATGTGCGGGCCGGTGGCGGCGGCGCGGCGCGCGGTCCCGGGCATGCGGGCACGGCCCCGGTCAAGATCCTTGGGCGGGGTGTGCCGCTGGGGTGGCCTCGTCAGGAGGCGGGGAGCGCGGCGCGCGCCTCGTCGGCGGTGGGGTAGGTGGAGAAGGCGTCGGCCACGCCGGTCAGGCGGAAGGTGCGCTGGATGCGCGCGTTCAGTCCGGCGAGCGCGACGCTTCCCTCGCGCGTGGCGAGGGTGCGCCTGGCGCCGAGGAACACGCTGATGCCGGTGGAGTCGCAGAAGGCCAGGCCGGTGACGTCGATGATCAGATGCCGGCACTGATCGTCGTAGGCCCTGTCCAGCGCCTTCTGCAGCAGCGGGGCGCTGCCGTGGTCCAGTTCCCCCGACAGGACCAGCGTGCGCACCGAAGAGGGGTGGCCGTCGGCGCAGCCGCCGTCGACCTGCACGGTGAAGTTCATGGGCGACCTATTCGGGGGGTGAGCACTGGGCCAGCGGGGACGGCGAGGGAGGGCACGGGGGGCGGGGGCCCGGTGTGGTGACCGGGACCGGCCCGCGTTCCAACAGCTGATGCTCCACATCGGTGACGATATGCGAAGCGGCCACGCCTGCCCACAGAAAAGCCATGCTTGATCGGTAGGTCGGTAAGTCGGGATCTCTCTGGGGCGGCTCGGGCCGTCAGGCCGGTGGCGTGCCGGCTATCGCCTGGCGCAGCACCACGGCCGAGCCGCTGGCGTCCCGCGTGATGCGCAGTTCGTCGCACAGCTGTTGCATGAGCCACAGGCCGCGGCCGCGCAGCGTCGTCACCCCCGGGTTGCCGGCGTTGGCGTGGGACGGCACCAGCCGTCCGAGGCGGTCGTGCACGGCCACGGTCACCGACTGGTCGTCGTGCCAGGCTTGGACGTGGCCTTCGCCGTGGGCGTGGTCGAGCACGTTGGCGGCGGCCTCGTTCACCGCCAGCACCAGGTCTTGCAGGCGGACGCCGGACAGGCCGGCCCTCGCGGCGTAGCCGCGCACCTGTCCCCGCAGGGTGCTGAGATCATCGGTGATCGGCCACTGCGCGGACGCATGCCCCCTGCGATCCACCGGCACCCTCCTGCCACGCCGCGAGTCGTTCACCTTGCCATAACTGCGCCACCGGCTTGACCATAACGCCTGGACGTCCTGGGTCACGCACCGGCCAGTCTTCCATTCCCGGGCGACGCGGCGTGCGTACAAAGGCACGGTACGGGAGAACGTCGCGCCACGCCCCGGGACGGATGAAAACTGGTGCTACCCGATATGCGTCTTGGTAAAAGGCCTCGCGGCGCCTCGCTGGGCGGGGAGGCGCCGTCCGGCGGAGACCACGGGGATGGCGCGGTCCGCGAGAATGGAGCCGGTCGGGGTCGAGGGAAGGGACGGGGAGGCCGTGCGGGTCGGGATCCTCGGGCCGTTGTGGGTTCAGGACGCGAGCGGGGACACCGTCGAGGTCTCGGGCGCGCGGCTGAGGGCCTTGCTGGTGCGGCTGGCCCTCGATCCGGGGGGTGTGGTCACGGTCGGCCGTCTGGTGGACGACCTGTGGCCGGGGGAGCCTCCGGTCAATCCGGTGGCGGCGTTGCAGTCCCTGGTGGCGCGGCTGCGGCGCGAGCTCGGCGAACGGGACGCGGTCGTCTCGCATCCGTCGGGATACCGGCTCGGCGTGGCGGGGCCTGCCGTCGACGCGTGGGTCTTCGACCGCCAGGTGGCGCGTGGCGTGGCCGCCTTGCGCGCCGGCGACCCGGGCGGCGCCGGGCGGCTGCTGCGCGAGGCGCTGGAGCTGTGGCGGGGGCCGGCGCTGGTGGACGCCGCCCGTTTCCCCTACGCCGCCGCGCCCGCCGCGCGGCTGGCCGAGCTGCGGCTGGCGGCGCTGGAGGCCCGGGTGGACGCCGACCTGGCGTGCTCGGTCCCCGGGCTGGTCGCGGAGCTGGAGGAGCCGGCCGCCGAGCATCCCACGCGTGAGCCGTTGCAGGCCCGGTTGATGCGGGCGCTGTGCGCCGAGGGCCGCCGGGCCGACGCGCTGGAGGTGTACGAGCGGGTGCGGGCGGCGCTGGCCGGGCGGCTCGGCGTGGATCCGGGGCCGGAGCTGCGCGCGGCCCATCTGGACGCCCTGCGCGCCGATCGTCCCGCCCCGGAGGCGGCTTCGGCCCGCGGACGGTTTCCCGGTCACGCGGGCGTGCCCGGCGGGCCGCCGGCCGATGATGTGACCTCGCCGGCCGATGATGTGACCTCGCCGGCCGATGGTGTGACCTCGCCGGGTGGGGCGCCGGCCGGTGAGGCGGGGCCGCGTGGCGTGCGGCCGTCCGACGGCGGTGTCTGGCCGGGTGGGGCGACGGCGGGGATGCCGGTGGAGGTCGCGGGGAACCTTCCGGCGCCGTTGACGAGCCTGGTGGGCAGGCAGGAGGACCTGAGCAGGGTCGCCGAGCTGTTGCGGGGCTCGCGTCTGGTCACCGTGACCGGGCCCGGAGGAGCGGGCAAGACCCGGCTGGCGGTGGAGGCGGCGCGGCGCGAACGGGCGCCGGACGGGGTGTGGCTGGTCGAGCTGGCGCATGTCGCGCGGCCGTCCGGTGTCGCGTCGGCCGTCCGGGCGGCGCTGGCCGGTGCGGGCCTGCCTGCCGGCCTCGGCGGCTCGGCGCGGGCGGAGCCGGCCGAGCTGCTGTGCGCGTCGCTGGCCGGGCGCCGGGTGCTGCTGGTGCTGGACAACTGTGAGCATGTGGTGGAGGAGGTCGCCGAGCTGGTCCAGCGCCTGCTCGCCGCGGCGCCGGGGCTGCGGGTGCTGGCCACCGGCAGGGAGCCGCTCGGCGTCACCGGCGAGTCGCTGCATCCTGTGCCGCCGCTCGCGGTGCCCGAGGAGGACGCCGGGCCGGGTTCGGCGCTGTCCTTCGCCGCGGTCGCGCTGTTCGCCGAGCGCGCGGCGGCCGTCCGTCCGGGGTTCGCGGTCGACGAGGGGACGGTCGCGGACGTGGTCAGGCTGTGCCGGGAGCTGGACGGCATGCCGCTGGCGATCGAGCTGGCCGCCGCCCGGCTGCGTTCCCTGACCGCCGCCCAGGTCGCGGGGATGATCGGCGACCGGCTGGAGGTGCTGGGACGCGGCAGCCGGGCGGTGGAACGCCGGCACCGCACGCTGCGGGCGATGATCGACTGGAGCTGGGAGCTGCTCACCGAGGCCGAGCGGGTGGCGCTGCGGCGTCTGTCGGTGTTCGCGGGGGGCGGGGCGTTCTCGGGCGGGGCGTCGGCCGAGGCGGCGGCGCGGGTGTGCGGCGTGGGCCTGGAGGTGCTGGCGTCGCTGGTCGACCGGTCGCTGGTCGTCCACGCGGTGGAGGACGTCCGGCGGGGGGCGGGCTCGGGCGCGCCGGCGGGCGGGGACGGGGTGCGTTACCGGCTGCTTGAGACGGTGCGGCACTACGCGGCAGAGAAGCTCGCGGACGCCGGGGAGGAACTGGAGCTGCGGGCGGCGCACGCGGCGTACTTCCTCGATGCGGCCGAGCGTGCCGAACCGCTGCTGCGCGGGCCGGAGCAGGACGGCGCGCTGCGGTTGCTGGACGGCTGCCGGGGCGATCTGGACGCGGCGCTCGCCTACGCGGTCGCGGGCGGGCGGGCGGAGACGGCGGTCCGGCTGTTCGCCGCGCGCCTGTGGTCGTGGGTGATGCGAGGCAGGCGGCGGGAGGCGGCCGACTGGGCGGCGGCGGTGGCGCGGGTGGCCGGGGGCGCGCCTCCGCAGGGTCTGGCAGCCGAGCACGCGATGTGCCTCCTGCTGGCCTCGCCCGAGGGCACGTCCGCCGAGGGCGTGCCGGCCGGGAGTGGTTCGGCTGGGGGCGTCTCGACCCAGGGCGGTTCAGCCGAGGGCGTCTCGGCCGGGGACGGCTCGGCCGGGGGCGTGTCGACCCAGGGCGGTTCGACCCAGAGGGGTTCGGCCGAGGGCGTTTCGGCCCAAGGCGTCTTGGCCGGAGGCGGCTCGGTGGCCGTCGGGCCGGGGGAGTTGCTGGACCGGTTGTACGAGTCGGACCGGCCGGCCGTGCTGGGCTCGTGGGCGATCGTCGGCGGGCACGTCGGTGGCGTCGCGGACATCCGGCGTCGCGCGGCCGCCGCGGTCGAGCGGTTCGGCGGACACCCGGACGCGTGGTCGCGGGCCACGGCGCTGCTCGTCGAGGGCATCGTGGAGTTCGAGTTCACCGCAGGGGGCGCGCGGCGGGCGGAGGCGCTGCTGCGGTCGGCGTCGCGGGCCTACCGCGGGCTGGGCGAGCGGTGGGGGATGGCGATGGCGCTGTTCTGGCTGTCGCTGGTGTTGGAGAACCGCGGCGAGCCGGAGCGGGCGCTGGCGCTGCTGGAGGAGTCGGCGGCGCGCGCGGGAGAGATCGGCGGCGTGGACGCGCTGCCGGGGCCGGCGATGCTGCCCGTGCGGCTGGGCCAGTTACGCGCACGTACGGGCGATCTGGCCGGGGCGGAGGCGGTCCTGCGGGAGGCGCGGGCGGCGGCGGAGCGGGCCGGTGACGCGCTGGCGCAGGGGCGCACCTGGCACGCGCTGGGCGAGGTGTCGCGGCGCGCGGGCGATCCGGCGCGGGCACGCGCACGCCTGGACCGGGCGATGGAGCTGCTGACCCCGGCGCGTCCGGACGGCGCTCCCGGAGGCGCGCCGCCGCGCCTGCCGGCGGCTCCGCCGCAGTTGGTGGCGTTCGTGCGGCTGGAGGCGGCGCGGGTGGAGACGCTGGCGGGAGACCCGGTCGCGGGGCGGCGGCACCTGCGGCACGCGCTGGAGCTGATGGCGACGAGCCCGGACGACACCGCGCTGGCCACCGTTCTCGAAGGAGCGGCCGAGTGGCTGGCCGGCGCCGGCGAGCCGGGGCGCGCCGCCGCCGCGCTGGCGGCGGCGGCCCGGCTGCGGGGCGTGCCGCGCAGCGGCGACCGCGAGGTGGCCGCCCTGATCGCCCGGTGTGCCGGCGAACTCGGGGGGGAACGGTTCGCCGCCGCCTGGCGGGCCGGCGGCCCCTCGACCGCTGCGGACCTGGTCGCCGCCCTGTCCGGCTGAGACCAGGTCCGCTTTCGCGCGGGGTGTCAGATGGTGGTGCAGACGGCTCCGTTGAGGGTGAAGACGGCGGGCAGGACGTTGGGGCCGCTGTAGTTGCCGACGAAGCCGGCCGTCGCCGTGGCTCCGGTGGGCAGCGAGCCGTTGCCGGGCTCGTTCACGATCTTGACGTCGGATCCTTCCTCGGTCCACACGCCGCCCCAGCCGCTGCCCAGGCTCTGCCATGGCCTGGGCCAGGCGAACTTCAGCGTCCAGCTGGTGATGGGAGCGCCGTTGTTGGTGACGTCGATGGCGCCGACGTAGCCGCTGCCCCAGTCGTTCTGGTCGGTCAGCCGTACCGCGCAGGAGCTCTCGGCGGGGGTGCCGGTGGTGAACGTCAGGGGCGGGGACGCCCACGAGACGCCGCCGCCGGCGTCTCTGGCGATCACGTTGACCGTGTAGCGCGTGCCGGGGATGAGGTTGGCGACGGTGTAGGAGGTGCCGGGGGTCTCGCCGAGCTGCTCGCTGGTGACGCCGTTCTGGCGGTGGACCTCGTACTTGACGATCGGGCGCGCGCCGGCGGTGGCGGCGGGCCAGGAGATCGTGGCCGTGCGGTCGGTGACGGCGGAGGCCGTCGGCGCTCCCGGGGCGCCGGGCAGGCCCGCTGCGGAGGAGGAGGGGCGCACGATGAGCGTGGTCATCGACAGCGGCGGCAGCGTCCGGGCGGTCGCGCTGCCGGCGGTGGCGGTGGTGATGGCTGTGGCGCCGTTGGTGTGGGTGAGCACGGTGGGCGCCGCGGCGGCCGGGGTGAAGCCGGCGTAGCCGATCGTGACGGGGTAGGAGGTGTCGGCCGAGGCGTTGATCAGCAGGACCGCCAGGTCGCCGTTGGGGCGGCGCGCGGCGTGCGCGGAGACGTTCGCCTCGCCGGTGGCGGCGCGGATGAACTGGTCGCCGGGGCGGGCGAACTGGCTGATCATCCCCAGCGCGAAGTACGGCGCGAAGGGGGTGTTCAGCGGTGGCTCGCAGACGTCTCCGGCGGCGGTGCACGTGGCGCTGGACAGCAGGCCGAAGTCGCCGTAGTCGGTCTGCCCGGCGACCTGCGTGACGGCGCCGATGCCGTTGTGGGTGTTCCACCAGTCGACCGTGAAGACCCCGGCGGCCAGCAGTGTCGCGTAGGTGTCGGCGGCGGCCAGCGCGCCGGGCTGGGTGTTGGTGCCGTTGCTGCTGGTCCCGGTGTTGAACTCGGTCATCGCGATGCCGATGCGGCCGGAGCCGGGGCCGGCGTGGGCGGCGATCTGCTGCCGGGTGAGGTGGATCATGTCGGGGATCTGGCCGGCCTTGTCCAGGGCGCCGGGGTACCAGTGCAGGATCACGAAGTCGATCTTCGGTCCGGCGATCGACAGGACGACCTTGTTCCAGCTGCCCTCGTCGCCGGCGGCGGTCAGCGCGTCGGGCCAGTTGGCGGGGGTGGTCAGCACCGCGCCGATCTTGATGGACGGGTCGGCCGCCTTCATCGCGTCGGCGTAGGCGACGACGTGGCGGGCGTACTCGGCCGGGCTCTTGTCGGCGTGGTCGTCGGCCTCCCACGCGGCGCCGTAGTGGCCGTTGCCGTAGTTCTCGTTGCCGATCTCCCAGTACTTCACGCCGTAGCCCTTGGTGACGTTGGCGTGGCGTACCCAGGCCGCGGCCTCCTCGGCGGTGCCGGTGCCGTAGTTGGCGGTCACCATCACCTGCGCTCCGGTGCGCCGGGCGCCGCGCATGAAGGTGTCGAAGTCGGTGTTCGGCGCCACGTAGCCGCCCGGCGCGGTGTGGTCGGCCCAGTGGTAGATGTCGGAGTAGGAGCCGCCCGGATAGCGCAGCAGCTTCACGCCCGCGTTCTTGAGCCGGTCGGCGGTCTCGTCTGTGCCCAGGTTGGTGTCCCAGATCGCGTGGTTGGCGCCGATGCCGGTCTGCGGCATGGTCGCGAGCGCCGCGCGGGCGTTGACGGTCACCGCGACCGGCGCGGGCTCGTCGTCGGCGTGCGCGGCGCGGACGTTCAGGCCGGCCAGCGTCAGCACGACGGCGGACGCGACCGCTAACAGGGCTTTCGGCATCGGCACCCCTAGCCATGGACGGCATCGGCCTCCGATCCGGAGGCATCATGATCCTGGGAGCTGCCGCCATGCGCGTCAACCGTGCGTGAAACTTTCACCGCACACCGTCAGCGCGGCCGGACGCCGGACGCCGCGTACCGGCCGCCGTGTGCCGCGCTCTCCGCCCTCGTGCCCGTCCCGTGCCTGCCCTGTGCTCTGGTCCTGTGCCCGTGCCGTCCCTCGTGCGCCGTGCCACGGCCTGTCCCTCCGGCCCTGTGGCATGCGGGAACCGCGCCGTCGGAGAGGCGCGGGGTTCGGACCGTCGCTATCTCCGTACATCGTCCGGTATTGTTGCTCTCGGTACAACGTACGGAGTAGGGGATGAGGAGGCCGGAGTGGGATCCACAGGACACGCGATCCTCGCTGAAGGGTTGCGCAAGCGGTACGGCGGCGCCGAGGCTCTGGCCGGCTTCGACCTGGCGGTGCCGCAGGGCACGGTGTGCGGGCTTCTGGGGCCGAACGGGGCGGGCAAGACCACGGCGATCCGCATCCTGACCACGCTGCTGCGGCCCGACGCGGGACGGGCCGAGGTGGCGGGGTTCGACGTGGTGCGCCAGGCGGAGCAGGCCCGCTACCGCATCGGCCTGGTCGGGCAGAACGCCGCCCTCGACGAGGTGCTGAGCGGCAGGCAGAACCTGGAGATGTTCGGCCGCCTGTACCACCTGGGCGCGGCGGGAGCGCGCCGCCGGGCCGGCGAGCTGCTCGAACGGTTCGACCTGGCCGATACCGGCGACAAGCCGGTCAAGCGGTACTCCGGAGGCATGCGCCGCAGGCTCGACCTGGCGGCGAGCCTCATCCTCACCCCGCCGGTGCTGTTCCTGGACGAACCGACCACCGGACTGGACCCTCGCGGGCGGGGGGAGGTCTGGAAGGCGGTCGCCTCGCTGGTCGCCGGCGGGACCACGGTGCTGCTGACCACGCAGTACCTGGAGGAGGCCGACCGGCTGGCCGGCGCGATCTGCGTCCTCGCGGCCGGCCGGGTGATCGCCCAGGGTGGCCCTGAGGAGCTGAAGTCGCTCGTCGGCGGCGACCGCGTCGAGCTGGTGGTGCGCGAGGTCGACGGCATCGGCGCGGCGGCCGCGATCGCCGAGCGGGTGGCCGGGGCGCGCCCGGAGTGCGACCGCGACCGGCGGCGCGTGAGCGTGCCGGTGCGCGACCGGGTGGCCGCGCTGACGGCCATCGCGCGGGCCCTTCAGGACGAGGGAGTGCAGGTCGAGGACATCGCCCTGCGCCGGCCCACCCTCGACGAGGTGTTCCTGCACCTCACCGGCCATCGCGCCACCGCGTCCGGCCCGGCGGCGGAGGTGGCGGCGTGACGGTCGTCGGCCCGGTGGCGGCGCCCGCGCCTCCTCGCACGGCGATGGACCGGCTGCGGTGGGCGCTGGCCGACGCCTGGACCATCACCCGCCGCGACCTGTCGCACCGGGCGCGTCAGCCCGCCCAGGTGGTCGTGGAGCTGCTGTTCCCTGTCATGATCGTGCTGATGTTCGCCTACCTGTTCGGCGGCGGAATGGCCGTCCCCGGCGGAGGCGACTACCGCGAGTTCCTCATGCCGGGCATGTTCGCCATGACCATGGTCTTCGGCATCGAGGCCACCTTCACCGCGATGAGTTCCGACGCCGCCAAGGGCGTCACCGACCGGTTCCGCTCGCTGCCCATGGCCCCCTCGGCGGTGGTGACCGGGCGCTGCGCCGCGGACATGCTGAACTCGGTGCTCGGGCTCGCCGTCATGATCGCGTGCGGGCTCGCGGTCGGCTGGCGCTGGCACCAGGGCCTCGGCCCGGCGCTGGCCGCCGTGGGCCTGCTGTTGCTGCTGCGGTTCGCCCTGCTGTGGGCGGGCGTCTACCTGGGGCTGGCGATCAGCAATCCCGAGGCCGTGATGGCCGTGCAGATCCTGGTGTGGCCGCTGGGGTTCCTGTCCAACACCTTCGCCTCGCCGGCCACGATGCCGGGCTGGCTCGCCGCGGTCGCCGAGTGGAACCCCATGTCGGCGACGGTCTCGGCGACCCGCCGGCTGTTCGGCAACCCCGGCTGGGGCGGCGAGTCCTGGGCGGCGGAGCACGCGTCCCTGCTGGCGCTGGCCTGGCCGCTGCTGCTGGTCGCGGTCTTCTTCCCGCTGTCGGTCCGCCGCTACCGCACGCTCGGCCGCTGAACGTACGGTCGCTGACGTACGGCGGCCGAACGTACGGCGGCCGAACGTCTGGCCGCTGAACACTCGGCGCCCCTGACGCCCGGGCGGTCAGCCGGCGACGGCCGGGGCGGCCGGGCGGTGGCCGAGGGCGGCCAGGTACTCACCCGCCTGGACCGGGTCCTCGGTGACGGCGCCGAGGTACCCGTCCGGGCGGACCACCACGTACCCCCTGTCGCCGTACGCGTCGCGGATGTGCCCGCCGGAGTCGACCAGATCCGCGCCGACCCGGTGAACGCGCACTCCCTCGCCGACCTCGGCGCCGATCCCTCCGGCGGGGGAGCCGCCGTCGGCGGGCGGGCCCAGGACGAGCAGCGTGGTGTGCGGTCCGCGGTAGAGGTCGAACAGGCGGATCGCCACGCCGTCGGCGGTGCGGCACGGCGCGTCGGGCGCCCGGTCCCCGGCGCGGGCGCCGACCGTGGCCAGGGAGTGGCCGCGGTAGGACAGCAGCAGCTGCTGGGTCTCCTCTCCCCGGCGCGCGGCGTCCGGGGCGCCGCTTTTCGCCTTCTCGTGCAGGGCGGTGCTGATGCCGAGGACGTCCGCGGCGACGGGCAGGCGCTCCTCCTCGTAGGTGTCCAGCAGACCGGCGGGCGCGCCGCCGATCACCTGGGCCAGCTTCCACCCCAGGTTGTAGGCGTCCTGGACGCCGGTGTTGAGCCCCTGGCCGCCCGCGGGGGAGTGCACGTGGGCGGCGTCCCCGGCCAGGAACACCCGTCCGACGCCGAACCGTTCCGCCATCCTGATGTTGACCCGGTAGACCGAGGTCCAGGTCAGGCCGGTCAGGCGCACCCGCGAGTCGCCGCTGGCGGCGTCGAGCCTGCTCTGGTACCCCGCCAGGGTGAGCTCGGGCGTCTCCCCCTCCTCCAGGGCGGCGGTGAACTGGAAGACGTCGGTGCCGGGCAGCGGGCACAGCCCGGCGGCGAGCCGCTGCGAGGCGAGGTCGCCCCAGACGTGCCAGTGGTCGTGGTCCAGGTCGGCCGTGGTGACGTCCCCGATGAGCATCCGCTCGCTCTCGTGGGTCGTGCCGGCGAAGCCCACGCCCAGCACTTTGCGCACCGTGCTGCCGCCGCCGTCGGCTCCGACCAGGTAGTCGGCCCTGACCTGTTCACGGACGCCCGCCGGGCCGTCGAGCGTGACGCTCACCCCGGCGGCGTCCTGCTCGAAGGCGGTCACCGTGGTGCCCTGCTCCACGCGCCCGCCCAGCTCGCCGAGCCGCTCGCGCAGGATCGCCTCGGTGCGCCACTGCGGCTGCATCAGGACCATCGGGTACGGCACGGCCGGGGTGGGCTCGGCCGGTTCGTGCAGCCGGCCCTGCCACACCACGGCGTCGCCGGCGTAGGCCTGGATCGGCGGGTAGGGCGCGGCGGTGGCCAGGGTCGGGCCGATCACGCCGAGGTCGTCGAAGACCTCCAGCGTGCGCGGTTGCAGGCCCTTGCCGCGCGAGCCGTTCGGACGCGCGGAGGGCGAGGCGTCCACCAGGCGGAAGGCGACGCCCCTGCGGGCCAGGTCGACGGCGAGGGTCAGCCCGGTGGGCCCGGCGCCGGCGATCAGCACGTGGGTGTGGTTCATGGCCGTGTGTCCCATCTGTGTGGTGGTCTGGATGGGAACCACCCTGGACGGGTCCGCTGCCATGCCACTGCCATGCCACTGCCACCCCGTCCCGCGCCTGCCGTCCGCCTGCCACCGCGTGCTGACCGAGGACGGCCGGCTGCGCGACGTGCACGGCTTCCTCGACAAGGTGCCCGCCGCCTGAGGCGGGCACCCCGTCATGAACCGGACGTCGGCCGGGCTGCTCGCCGGTGTTCGCCGCCGCGCTGCTCGATGAGGACGCCCAGGCCGTCCAGGACGCGCCGCAGGCCGAACTCGTAGGCGTGGTCGGGGCTGTAGGCGGCGTTGTGCGCCTCACCGGAGGCCGCGCCGACCCGGGCGGCCGTCGGGTACTTCTCGGCGTCGAAGACGCGGGCCAGCACGGGGGCGCTCGCGGCCCACCACTGCTGGTCGGTCATCGCGCCCTCGTGCTGGAAGGCGCGGGCGTCGGCGGCCGACCTGGCCGAGGAGAGCACGAAGCCGAGCAGGTAGGTGAGCGCGTCGTCCATCTCGACGTCGTCCAGGCCCAGGCCTTCGAAGGCGCGCAGCTCATGCTCGTACTTGGCCAGCAGGCCGGGGCCGAGCGGCGGGCGGCTGGTGGAGACGGCGGTCACCCAGGGATGGCGTTCGAGCAGCTCGCGGTTGGCGCGTGCCACGGCCTGCAGGCGCTCGCGCCAGTGCAGGCCCGACAGGTCGGGGTGGGACATCTCGCCGAACACCGAGTCGAGCATGAGGTCGAGCAGTTCGGCCTTGCCGGGGACGTAGGTGTAGAGCGACATGGCTCCCACGCCGAGCTCCTGCGCCACCCGCCGCATGGTCAGGGCGGTAAGGCCCTCGGCGTCGGCGAGCCGCACGGCGGCCGTCACGACCTCGTCGACGGTCAGCCCCTGGCGGGGCCCACGCTGTGATGGACGGGCTCCCGGCTGCCTCCAGAGCAGCTCAAGGGTGCGCACCGGGTCTCCGGCGCCGCTGCGTTCGATCGTAGGCGGCACACGGCCATCCTTCCATCAACCATGCACGGTACAAAGTACGGTGTACTGTGTACGGAGTTATGTGGCCGTGCCGGAGCCGCCAGGACACCCCTCGGCCCCTCCGCGCGCGCGCCGGGCGGAGCTTCGTGGACGGGACTAGCCGGCGGGCGGCGCGCTCACCAGGCCGCTGTCGTAGGCGACGACGACGAGCTGGGCGCGGTCGCGGGCGTGGAGCTTGGCGAGCAGCCGTCCCACGTGGCTCTTCACCGTCGCCTGGCTGAGGTGCAGATGCTCGGCGATCTCACCGTTGGACAACCCGCGGGCGATGTGGGTGAGCACCTCGCGTTCCCGTTCGGTGACGCCGTCGAGCCGGCGCGGCAGCGCGCGGGCCGGCTCGGGCCTGCGGGTGAACTCGGCGATCAGCCGCCGGGTCACGGTGGGCGCCAGCAGCGCCTCGCCCGAGGCGATCACGTGGACGGCGGCCAGCAGGTCGGCCGGGCGGGTGTCCTTCAGCAGGAACCCGCTCGCCCCGGCCCGCAGCGCCGCGTAGATGTAGGCGTCCAGGTCGAAGGTGGTCAGGATCAGCACCCGCACCCCCGAGGTCAGCGGGTCCCCGCAGATGCGGCGGGTCGCCTCGATGCCGTCCATCTCGGGCATCCGCACGTCCATCAGCACGACGTCGGGACGCTCCGCGCGGGCCAGCGCGACGGCCTCGGCGCCGGTACCGGCCTCCCCGACGACCGTGAGCCCCGGCGCGGTCTCGATCAGCAGCCGGAAACCGCCGCGCAGCAGCGCCTGGTCATCGGCGACCAGAACCCGGATGTCATCGTCACCGCCCACCACGCGGTCACCCTCCCGAACCTCCCCGGCGTCCGCATGCGCCGCCGGCGTGACGTCGTGCCTCACCGCGCGGCTCCGGTGGCGGCCTCGGCGGCGTCGGCCGTCTGCCGGGTCGCGGGCTCGTACGGCAGGGCGGCGGTGACCGCGAAGCCGCCCGAGGGCCCAGGGCCGGCGTCGAACGACCCTCCGTACATCATCACCCGCTCTCGCATGCCCACCAGGCCGTGCCCGGCGCCGGGCCCTCCGGGCAGCACCCGCGCCCCCGGCCCGTCGTCGGCCACCTCCACCCGCACCTCGCCGCCCCCGCCGTGGACCGTCACCCGGCAGTGCGCGGGCGCGGCGTGCCGGACGACGTTGGTCAGCGCCTCCTGGACGATGCGGTACACCGACAGCTCGACGCCCTCGGGCAGGTCGCCGGCCCGCGCCACGTCCAGCTCGACCCGCACGCCGGCCAGCGCGGCGCGCTCGGCCAGCTCGGGCAGCCCCGACAGCCCCGGCGCCGGGCACAGCTCGGCCGCCGCCTCCCCTTCGCCCTCGGAACGCAGCACGCCCAGCATGTGGCGCATCTCGACGAGCGCGCCCCGGCTCACGGCCTCGATCTCGCGCAGCGCCTTGCGCGCCTCCTGCGGCCGGACCTCGGCGACGTGGTCGGCCACGCCGGCCTTCACAGTGATCAAGGTCATGCTGTGCGCGACGACGTCGTGCAGCTCGCGGGCGATGCGCAGGCGTTCCTCGGCGACCGCCCGCCGCGCCAGCTCGCTCGCCGATCGCTCCACGTACAGGCGGCGCTCCCGCACGGCACGGCCGATGGTCCACGCCCCGCCCATGAGCGGCACCCCGAACAGCAGCGAGGGGAACGGGAACCCGTCCACCCGCCAGCCGACCGGACCGGCCATCGTCGAGGCGACGATGACGACGGCGCTGAGCGCGCCGATCGTTCGCGTGGGCACCCAGCGAAGCCCGGGACGGGTGAGCGCGACCGTGTACAGCGCGAACGCCGCCGCGGCGAAGGCGTCGTGGACCATGTCGGCGAACAGCGACAGCAGCGTCGTCCCCAGCACCGCGCAGAACACCTGCGCCGGCCACAGGCGCCGCACCGCCAGGGGAAGCCCCATGCCGGCCAGCAGCAGGCACTGCGCCACGGCGGGCAGCGTCCCGGACGCCGGATCGCGCCCCAGGGTGATGCCGACCAGCGACAGGGTGTAGCCGGCCGCCGCCACCATGTCGAGCCTGACCAGCCGGCTCAGGCGCGGTCCGGGCGGCGGCCACGCCGAGGCGGAACGGCCCGTGATGGCGAACGGCCGTAGCCGGCCGGTCTCCGCGTCGTCCACCCTTGGAGGTTAGCCGGTGCCGGCCGCCGGTCACCTCCTGCCGGAGGATGTCATCCTCCGGGCGGACCCGCGGCCCCCGCGGGCCCCGGCCATCCGCCCGCGGCAGGGCGGGCAGATCGCGGCCCAGGGCCGATGCGGCGCGCCGCGTCCCCGGAGGAGCCTGGCACCTGTGATCGAAGTGAGAGAACTGACCAAGCGGTACGGCAGCGCCCTCGCCGTCGACCGGCTGTCGTTCGAGGTGCGGCCCGGGCAGGTGACGGGCTTCCTCGGGCCGAACGGCGCCGGTAAGTCCACCACCATGCGCGTCGCCCTCGGCCTGGCCGCCCCGACCTCCGGCGCGGCGCTCGTCGGCGGCCGCCCGTACGCGTCGCTGCGCCGGCCGATGAACGAGGTCGGAGCCCTGCTGGACGTGGCGGCCCTGCACCCCGGGCGCAGCGCCCTGAACCACCTCAGGTGGCTGGCCCGGAGCGGCGGCATCGGCGACGCGCGCGTCGCCCGGGTGCTCGAACAGGTCGGGCTGGCGGGCGTCGCCCGGCGGCGGGCCGGCGGCTTCTCGCTGGGCATGAAACAGCGGCTGGGCATCGCCGCCGCCCTGCTGGGCGACCCCGGGATCCTGCTGTTCGACGAGCCGGTCAACGGCCTGGACCCCGACGGCGTCCGCTGGATCCGCGAGCTGATGCGGGATCTGGCGGCCGAGGGACGCACCATCCTGCTGTCCAGCCATCTGATGAGCGAGATGGAGCTGACCGCCGACCGGCTGATCATCATCGGACGCGGGCGGCTCATCGCCGACACCTCCGTGCGGGACCTCGCCCAGCGGTACGGGCGGGGCGTGCTGGTGCGATCGCCGCGCGCGGCGGACCTGGCCAAGGTGCTGACCGAGGCGGGAGGGTCCGTGGCGGTCGAACCCGGCGGCGGCCTGTCGGTGAGCGGGCTGGAGGTGACCGGCATCGGCGACCTGGCCGCGCGTCACGGCATCGCCGTGTACGAGATGTCCCCGCGCGGAGCCTCCCTGGAGGAGGCCTACCTGCGGCTCACCGCGGGAACCGGCGACCACACGACCCCAGAGTCCAGAAGGACGCCCTGACCGGAACGCCGGTCACCGGGCGTCCTGTGGGTGCGGGGTGGAGGGTGCGCGGCCGGACGGAAGGCGGCTCGGCGGTGTGACGGGCGGGGTGCGCGGAAAAGCGGTTGCGGCGCGGGTGCGCGTCCCGGTAGAACTTGCGGCCGGACGCCCCGCCGGACGGCGGCGGCCCGTAGCAGAAAGGAGGAAGAGGCGATGACCACCCATATCACCGCGCTCGTGTCCTCCGAGGTCGCGCACTGTTGCTGACGCTCGGAGACAGGCGGGCGCGCCTCCGCAGGAGAGTGCTGTGACCGCTGTACCGCAAGACCTGATCATGCGCCCGATCACCGGGCCCGAAGAACTCGGCCTTTTCACCCGGCTGCCCTACATGCTCGACCGCGAACTGGCCGGCGACCTGGAGTCCGGCAGGAGGCGACCCGGCTGGATGTGGGTCGCCCTGCGCGGCGACCGGCTGGTCGCCAGGCTCGCCTGGTGGAGCCGGCCAGGAGATCCGGCCCCCTACCTGCTCGACGTCTTCGACGTGGCCGACGAGCCCCACGGGCCCACCAGCGACGAGCCCCGCGAGCCCACCCGCACCGGCCACCCCCGCGACACCGGGGACTCCGGCGAGAACGGCGGCCACCGCGCGGTGGACGACGGCGTCCTGTTGCTGCGGACGGCCATGGCGCACGTCCTGCCTCAGGGCGCCCGGCCGCCGGAGTACATCCGCTACGCCCCTCCCGGCTGGCGAGACGACGCCGCGATCCGCCATGCCATCGAGACCAGGACCGCCGCGCTCGAACAGACCGGCGCCCGGCTGTTCGTGGAACGGCTGCGCCTGGAATGGCGGCCGGGCACCCCGATCCCCGAGCCCACCGGCCGCCTGGCGTTCCGCCCGGTGGCCGGCCGCGACGAGCTGGTGGCCCTGATGACGCGGGTGCTGGAGGGCACGCTGGACGCCCACAGCCGCGACGAGCTGACCCGGATGACCGCGGAGAAGGCCGCCGCCCAGCAGTACGAGGAGGAACTGGAGGCCTATACCAGTCCCCACGACTGGTGGCGCGTCGCGACGCTGCCCGGCGGCGAACCGGTGGGCTTTGTCATCCCGGCGCACAACTCCTACAACCCGATCATCGCCTACATCGGGGTGGTGCCGGCGCACCGCGGCAACGGCTACATCGACGAGCTGCTCGCCGAGGGCACCCGCGTTCTCGCCGCCCAGGACGTGCCCCGCGTACGAGCGTCCACCGACGTGGCCAATGTCCCCATGGCCAGGGCCTTCCACCGCGCCGGCTACGCCGTCTTCGAACGCGAGCTCAACTACACCTGGCCATGAAACGGCGGGCGGGAGGCCCATGGGCCGGGCTCTCGGCTTCGGGCGCCGGTCGCCGCCTTCCGGGGCTGGATCGTTTCGACGGGCGTCGAAACGATCCAGCCCTAGTGTCGGGGCATGGAGTTCTCGCTGGATGAGAGGCCGTTCGGGCAGGTCGTCGCCACGGACGGAAAGCTCGCGCCCGCCTCGCCGGGCTCTGGCGCGGGTGTGTCTTCGGTGCCGGGGCCGGACGGCCACTTCGTGACGGTCGGCGGCCATCGTGAGGTGTCCGCCGTGCTCGCCGACCCGCGCTTCGTCGTGCCGCCCGCCGCGGCGGACGGCGGTCCTCCGGGGACGGTCGCCTGGCTGCGGCGAAGCGTGGCGCGGTTCAGCGACGGGCCCCGGCACGAACGCCGGCGGGCCCTGGTCGTCGCCGACCTGAGCCGCATGGAGCCCTCGGTGCTGCGTCCGGCCGCACGGGACAGGACGGCCGCCGTGATCACCCGAGCGGGAGGCGAGCCGTTCGACGTCATGTCGTCGGTCGCGCGGACGGTGCCGATCGGCGTCCTCGGTGGCATGCTCGGCGTGGCCGAGGCGGATCCGGCGTCCCCGGCCGGCCTGGAGGCCCTTGTCCACGCCGTCTCGGCGGTCGCCGCGGCCTACCTTCCGGGCGCGGCGCCAGAGGGCGGACCCGGCGCGGAGCGGGCGGACGCGGCGGTGTCCACGCTGGTGGGGATGCTCGGACCGGGTGACCCCGAGACCGTCGCCGCGCGGATCGGCCTGCTGGTGCAGACATGCGAGGCGATGGCGGGCCTCATCGGCAACACGCTGCACGCGGCGCTGCGGCCCCCTGGAGCGGACGGCCAGGAGCCCTCGGCGAGAATCCCGGGGGAGCGGCAGGCCGGTGTGTCAGGGCAGTGGGCGGTCGGGGGCGCGCGGGAACGGCCGGTGGACGTGCTCGTCGCCGAGACGCTGCGCCTCGACCCTCCGGTGCGCGCCACCAGAAGGCTGGCCACCGAGAGCGCCGAGCTCGCGGGGCAGGTCGTTCCGCCGGGCACGACCGTGGTGCTGGACTTCGCCGCCGCGAACCGCGACCCGCGCGTGTTCCCCGATCCCGACCGGTTCGATCCTGCCCGGCGGACGCGGGGCCACCTCACATTCGGCCATGGACCGAGGGCGTGTCCAGGCGCGGATCACGCCCTGGCGCTGACATACGGCGTTCTCGAAGCACTGCTCCCCGGCTGCGAGCCGACCGGCAGCGGTGCCATCTACGGCCCGCTCGCCAACCCACGTGTCCCGCTCCGTCTGGAGGTCCGCGTCCCGTGAAGCGTTGTTTTGTTGACATGTGTTCGGTTGTGCGGGGAGGTCGCGTCCGATGAACGCCACGGTTGACCGTTTCGAGGAGTTCAGCGGGCTCCACCACGGGCAGCGGCCGCTGTTCCTGCCCAACGCCTGGGACCACGCCTCTGCGGCGGCGCTGGTGGCTCGCGGGTTCACCACTCTGGGCACCACCAGCCTGGGTGTGGCGGCCGCCGCGGGCAAACCCGACGCCGTCGGCGCCACCCGTGCGGACACCGTGCGCCTGGCGCGCGGCCTTGCCCGGCTGCCCGCGCTGATCAGCGTGGACATCGAAGGCGGCTTCAGCGAGGACCCGGGCGAGGTCGCCGCCCTCGCCGCGGAGCTGGCGGCCGCCGGAGTGGCCGGCGTGAACATCGAGGACGGTCGCGCCGACGGCACGCTGGCCGATCGTGACCACCAGTGCGCCCTCATCGCGTCGGTCAAGGACGCCGTCCCGGGGTTGTTCGTCAACGCGCGCACCGACGTCTTCTGGCTGGGCGCGGGCGCAGCCGAGCCTGCGCCGCAGCGGGGCGGCGAGCCCGGTCCACCGGAAGGTACCGAGCCCGGTCCACCAGGAGGTACACGGCAGAGGTCCGCGCCCTTGGCGGCGGCCTTGGAGCGGGTGCGGGCGTATCGCGGGGCCGGTGCCGACGGGGTGTTCGTCCCGGGGCTGGCCGACGAGAGCGCCATCGCCGCGCTGGCGGCCGGGGTGGACGCCCCGCTCAACGTCCTGTTCACACCGGGAGGGCCGTCCTTGCGCCGCCTCGCCGAACTGGGGGTGCGCCGGGTGAGCTGCGGCTCACTGCTGTTCCGCGCGGCGCTGCACAACGCCGTCGAGCTCGCCTGGGCGGCCGCGCACGACGAGGTCGCCCCGGCCGGCCTGCCCTCCTACGCCGACGCCCAGGCTCTCGCGGACGTCTTCAGCGTCGAATAGGCCAGTGTCCACGGCCGGTCAGGCGGGTCGCGTCTGTGGCCAGGGATGGTCAGGTCTCGTGGCGGGGGATGCCGGAGACCTCGTGGTCGGCGTGGAACAAGGCCTCGGAGATCAGGCCCCGGACGTGGGCGTCACGAGCGCGGTACAGCACGCGGCGCCCGTGCCGGCGGGTGTCGACCAGTCCGGCGAGGCGGAGTTTGGCCAGGTGCTGGGAGACCGAGGGGCGGGCCACGCCGATGATCTCGGCCAGCGACGAGACGTCGTACTCGCCGGACACCAGGAGCCACATCAGCCGGAGGCGTGTGCCGTCGCTGAGCATGCGGAACGCCTCGACGGCCGTCTCGACCTGAGCGGCGGTGGGTTGCGGTTGCAACGGATGCGCATCTGATCCGTTGTCGCGTGCGTACATGACTACATATACTCCACCCAAGAATCCCCGTCCGCAAGCGAGGAAGCCATGTCTGACCAGCAGCGGTCCGGCTCTTCAGCCCCCGGCAGGCTCGACCGGCCTGACCAGGGGCACGACCACCCCGGCGCTCTCGAAGGCGAACAGGGACTGGAACAGGGAAGCGAGGCGCATGGCGAAGGCCGCGCGTCGCATGTGGAACACGACCACGATCACGACGACCATCACGGGCACTCGCAGTCCCACGTCCCTGGAAACGCGGAGGGCGAGGGTCACGGGTACGTGGAAGAGGACGGTCACGGAGGCGAGCACGGGCACGTGGACGGGCATGGGCATGGGCATGGGCATGGGCATGGGGAAAGGAAGGGGGGCGTGCTGGGGCGGTTGCTGGAGTGGGGGTCTCATCTCGTCACCCCGCACAGCCATGACAGCGCGGACAAGACCGACACGGCGCTGGAGTCCAGCAGCCGGGGCATACGCGTGCTGGCGCTGTCCTTCGCGGTCCTGATGGCCACGGCCGCCGTCCAGGCGGTGATCGTCGCCTATTCCGGATCGGTGGCCCTGCTCGGCGACACGCTGCACAACTTCGCCGACGCCCTGACCGCCGTCCCGCTCGGCATCGCCTTCTGGCTCGGCAGGCGGGCGGCGACCCGCAGGTTCACCTACGGCTACGGCAAGGCGGAGGACCTCGCCGGCCTGGTCATCGTCGCGATCATCACGGCCTCGGCGATCCTGGCCGGTTACGAGGCGGTCCAGCGCCTGCTCGACCCGCAGGACGTCCGGGGGCTGGGCTGGGTCGCGGGCGCCGGTCTGGTCGGCTTCCTCGGCAACGAGTGGGTCGCCCGCTACCGGATCCGGGTGGGGCGCGAGATCGGCTCGGCCGCCCTGGTCGCGGACGGCCTGCACGCCCGCACCGACGGCTTCACCTCGCTCGCCGTGCTGCTCGGCGCGGGCGGCGCGGCGCTCGGGTTCCCGATCGCCGACCCGATCGTCGGCCTGCTGATCACCCTGGCGATCGTCGTGGTGCTGCGGGACGCGGCCAGGGAGATCTACCACCGGCTCATGGACGCCGTCGACCCCGCCCTGCTCGCCCACGCCGAAGGCGTTCTGTCGCAGACGCCGGGCGTGCGCGGAGTCGGCGCCGTCCGGCTGCGGTGGATCGGGCATGTCCTGCGGGCCGAGGTCGACATCAGGGTGGACCACCGCCTGTCCGTCGTCGAGGCGCACGCGGTCGCCGCCGAGGCCGAGCACCGGCTGATCCACCAGGTGCCCCGCCTGCGGGCGGCCACCGTCCACGCCGACCCGGACGGCCCGCTCGACGCCGACTACCACGACCGGCTGAACGAGCACCGCGAGGCGAGGACGGCCCGACCTGCTTGACTCTCCCATCGTGGGAGACCCGAAGGTGGCCGGGTGAGTGAAGACGACAGGACATTGTTGAGCATCGGAGAGCTGGCGGAGCTCACCGGCATGTCGGTGAAGCTGATCCGCCACTGGTCCGACATCGGTGTGGTGCCGCCGGCGAGCCGTACGGCGGCCGGTTACCGGCTCTTTCCGCCGCAGGCGGTGGCCCGGCTCGAACTGGCGCGCGCGCTGCGCGACCTCGGGCTGGGCATGGCCGCGATCAGGGAGGTCGTCGCCCGCGAGCGCGATCTGATCGAGGTGGCGGAGGTCCACGCCGACGCGCTGGAGGTGCAGATCCGCACGCTGAGGTCGCGGCAGGCGGTGCTGCGATCGATCGCCGCCCGCGGGACCGCCGCCGAGAGGCTCGCCGTGATGACCAGGCTGGCGCGGCTGTCGTCCGCCGAGCGCGACGCGGTCGTCCGCGCGTTCGTCGCCGACGCCGTCGGGGACGTGGACGCTCCCGCCTACCGGGAAGGGCTGCTGGCCGCGCTGCCCGAGCTGCCGCGCGAGCCCACGGCCGAGCAGATCGACGCCTGGCTGGAGCTGGGGGAGCTGATGGAGGACCCGGCGCTGGGCTCGGCGATGCGGCACATGGCCGAATACGCCGCGCGGCACGCCCTCCGCGAGCACGACGAGCACGACGTGGCGGAGGTGGAGCGGGTCACCGATCTGTGGGTCGGGCAGGTCACCGCGGCGATCGAGGCCGGCCTCGCGGCCGACTCGCCGGCGGCCGAGCCGGTGGTGGCCGCCGTTGTCGCCGCCTGGCTGCCCACGCAGGCCCGCGTCCCCGGCAGCCCGGAGGGGGACGGCGCGGCGGCACGCCGCATGCTGCTGGAGCAGCTGGAGAACGCCGCCGACGCCCGCCTGGAGCGGTACTGGCAGCTGATGTGCGTACTGAACGACCGGCCGGTGCGGCCCAGCATGGCGGCGGCGGGCCGGTGGCTGACGACCGCGCTGCGAGCCAACCCCGAGCCGGGGGCCCGCGCCGCACGCGTCGCCGCGATACTCGGCGTCGACGGCGAGGACCACCGGGGCGGGGACCAGGAAAGCGTGGACCGGCAGGGCGGGGACGACGCCGGCCCGGCGGGCCTTCTGGACGGTTGCGCCCGCGTCCTGGCCGAGGTCGCGGAGCTGGTCGCCGCCGTGCCGCCCGAGCGCCTGGCGGATCCCACCCCGTGCGACGACTGGGACGTGAAGGCGCTGCTCGACCACCTGGTCTGGGAGAACCTGATGTGGACCAGCCTCGCCGAAGGCGCCCCTCGCTCGGACTTCGACGCCGACCACCTCGGCGGTGACCATGTCGCCGCGTTCGACGCCGCGGCGGCGGGGACGATGGCCGCCTTCTCCCGGCCCGGCATGCTGGCCCGGCCGTACGGGCCCGCGCCCGGGTGGCGGCTGGTGGAGCAGGTCGTCATCGAGATGATCGTGCACGGATGGGACCTGGCCAGGGCGATCGGCCGACCGGCCGACCTGGTCCCCGACGTCGCCGAGGCGATCATGCCCTCCGTGCGCGAGATCTACGGCGACCTGCCGCGCACGCCCGGCGGCTCGTTCGCCCCCGAGCGTCCCGTGCCCGACGGCGCGACCTCCGCCGACCGCCTGGCCGCCTACCTCGGCCGCTCCCTCGGCTGAACCCGGCCGACCGCACCCGCCACGCCCCCCCGGAAGAGCCGGAAGAAGGGACCGGAAGGAAAACGCCGGGACGGATCCGTGTCGCGGGTGCACGAGCGGTCTCCCTACGGAGATCGCTCGTTCGCCGGGGAGATCAATGGGCAGAGATGCGCCATACCCCGATTAAGTCCCCTTTCCCTAGTCATTAAGTGGGTATGATGCTCGATGTTGTGATCTGACCGAGGAGATCGGATGGCCCTACCGGATTTCCTGGTGATCGGTGCGCCCAAGTCGGGCACGACCGCCCTGCACGCGGCGCTCGCCCGGCATCCTGAGATCTTCATGTCCGCCGTCAAAGAACCCAAGTTCTTCCTCACCGACGGCCCGCCGCCCGACCGGGGCGGCCCTGGGGACGCCCAGACGTTCAAGGAGCACATCTGGCGCAGGGCGGACTACGAGGCGCTGTTCGACCAGGCTCCGCCCGGGACGCTCAAGGGGGAGTCGACCCCCTTCTACCTGTACGACCGGCAGGCGCAGCGGCGCATCCGCGCGCTGATCCCGCACGCGCGGCTGATCGTCGTGCTGCGCGACCCGGTCGAGCGCGCGCACTCCAACTGGACGCACCTGTGGTCGGCGGGGCTCGAACCCGTCGGCGACGTGGTGCGCGCCTGTGCCGACGAGGAGCGCCGCGTCGCCGCCGGATGGTCGGCGTTCTGGCATTATGTGTCGCTCGGCCGCTACGGCGAGCAGCTTGAGCACCTTTTCTGGCTGTTTCCCCGGGAGAACGTGCTGGTGTTCCGCTACCGGCACCTCGTGGACGAGCCGGCCGCCACCCTCGACCGCATCTGCGCCTTTCTCGGCGCGCAGCAGGGGCTGATCGACGAGGTGCCCCGCGAGAACGTCACCGCCCATCCCGACCCGACGCTCCGCCACCGGGCGCTCTCGCGGCTGCTGCGCGCGGGCGCCACGGCGGGGCGTCATCTGCCCGGCCCGCTGGCCGTCCGCCTGACCGAACCGCTGGAGAAGGCGCTGCAAGACAGCGGCAGGCCGCGCCGCCCGCTCAGCTGGGAGCAGCGCCAGGCGCTCATCCCGCGCTTCCGGGACGACATCGCGCTGCTGCAGAGGGTGACGGGAGAGGACTTCGGCGACTGGCTGCGCCCGCGCGAGAGGTCGGGCGGGCTGATGGGCGACCGGCCGCCCGGCCAGCGCCAGGCGCGCAACGGACGCCCGCGCGTGCACTGACGCCGGCCCTCACGCAGTGCGACTCGATGGGGCGACTCGTGGGGCCGTCGCGCAGTGCGACCTGATGGCGCTACTCGTGCGAGCCGTCGCGCGGTAGGGCTCGGTGACGCCGCTCGTGGAAGCCGCCGCTCAGCGCAGCTCGGTGCGCAGCTCGTGGGAGCCGTCCTGCCGGGTGATCTCGTAGTACAGACGACGGCGACCGTCGGGCAGCGGCAGGACGTCCAGGTAGCGCAGGCCGCCGTAGGGGGACTGGGCGATGGGCTCGGTGCCGACCGGGGTGAGCGTGGCGTGGTCGGCGCCGGTGGCCAGGCCCGTGCGCTCCTCGTAGTTCTCCGCCGCGCCGGCCCGGCCGTCATAGGCGGCCAGGACCGTGTCGCCGGCGTGCACCACCGAGGTGACGCGGGCCCCGCGCGAGTCCCAGCAGCCCGGGCGGCCGCTGAGCGCCGTGCCCTCCCACGTCCACTCCAGGCCGTCGGCGCTGGTGGCGTAGTCGGTGACCATCTGGTCCTCCTCGCCCGGGTCCGACAGGGGGTGGCAGGAGGCCCACAGGTGCCACAGACCGTCGCGGTAGAGGATCACCGGGTCCTTGACGGCGGTCTTCGGGTCGCCGGGAAGCACGACCTTGCGCTGTGAGGCGTCGAACGCCGACGGGTCGCCGGCCTGCATGACCTCGACCCGCCAGTGCTTGGTGCCGTAGGTGGCGCAGCTGATGTAGAGCCGCCACAGGCCCTCGGGCGTGCGCACCAGCGCGGGACGCTCCAGCGACTCGGTGTCGGCCTCTTCGCGGGTGATGGTGTAGATGGTCTCGAAGTGCTCGCCGTCCAGGGAGCGCGCGACGGCGACCGCGTAGCCGCGGCCCTCTCCGATCGGGCGGCGGAGGCGGTAGGCGAGATAGAAGACGCCGTCGCTGTAGACCGAGCTCGGCGCGCCCACCCAGTTGCCTGGCTCGTCCCCAGGAGGGGCGAGGACGAGCACCGAGCGGTCGGGCCGGGGGATCGGCAGGGCGCTTCGCGGGTCGTTTTCGTTCATCGGCACGTCGAAACAATAGACGGCGATCGGGGGTGTTGACGAAAGATTGGCCGGTCACAGGGGGTGTGAGTCACCCCAGAGGCCCACCCCTGCGCGCCCGCATATCCGGCGAATCCCCGGCCGGGGCGCGAGATCACGCCCGCCGTCGGCGCGCGGTCGCCGGGGCGGCGACAATGGAAGCGGCCACCGCGACGGGCGCCGGTCACCGTCCTTGCTCGCGGCCCGTCCGAGCGGCCGGCAGGCCGTGCGCACACACGAGTCAACGGAAAGGAGCCGACCATGGCCGACAAGCCGGTGCTGACACCAGGTCCGGACCACCCCATCACGGTCGAGCGCAACCCCGCCCGCGTCGTGGTGTCGGCGGGCGGGCGCGTGCTGGCCGACACCCGAGACGCCCTGACCCTGCGCGAGGCGAGCTACCCGCCCGTGCAGTACATCCCGCGCAAGGACGTCGACATGGGGCGGCTCACCCGCACCGCCCACGCGACCTACTGCCCCTACAAGGGCGACGCCTCCTACTACAGCCTCGCCGACGCCGGCGAGCAGGGCGTCAACGCCGTATGGACCTACGAGACCCCCTACGCCGCCGTCGCCGGCATCGAAGGCCACCTCGCCTTCTACCCCGGCCGCGTCGACGCCATCGAAGAACACCCCGCCGGCTGACCGCGCCACGGCGACGGCGGCTCAGACGGCGGCCGGCTCCCGCTCCCCGACCGGGGGGCGGCGGGCCAGCGAGCCCGCCGACAGCGCCACCGCGGCCATCGCCACGGTGACCAGCGCGAACGAGGCCGGAAGGCCGGTGAGGGCCGCGACACCGCCGATCATGCTCGGCGCGACGAAGCCCGGGGCATAGGTGATCATGGCCACCGCCGCGACGCCCTCACTGGGCGTCCGCCCCGCGTTGCCGGCGGCCGCGAACACCAGCGGCACCACCACGGCCACCCCCAGCCCGATCAGCATGAAGCCCGCGATGGCCGGCCACGGGGTGCGCGCGAGGACCACCAGCGCGCCGCCGCACCCGGCCAGCAGGCCGCCGAGGCGCACCGACGCCACCGGGCCGGCGCGGCGCACCACGAGGTCGCCGCAGAGCCGCCCGGCGGCCATGGTGAAGGCGTACCCGGTGTAGGCGGCCGCCGCGACGCCGGGGGTGGCGCCGGTGACCTGCCGCAGATACACCGCGCACCAGTCCTGGGCGCCGGCCTCGCCGAACACCGCGCAGAAGCCGACCAGGCCGAGCACGAGCAGGTGCCGCGACGGCAGCACGAACCGCGCGGGCGCCGCCTGCCCCTCGGGGGCGCGTACGTCCAGCAGCCACGGCCCGGCCGCCGCGCCGACCACCAGCAGCGCCCCGGCCATCACGGCCAGGTGGACGCGCGCGTCCACCCCGGCGTGCGCCGCCAGCACCCCCGCCGCGCCGCCCGCCAGACCTCCGGCGCTCCACATCCCGTGCAGCCCGGGCATGATCGAACGGCCGATCCGCTGCTCGATCTCGATGCCCTGCGCGTTCATCACCACGTCGCACATGCCCGCGACCGCGCCGTACACCAGCAGCGTGACCCACAGCACGGCCAGGTTGGGGGCGAGGGCGGGGAGGGCGAGCATGAGGCACCCGAGAGCGGTCAGCCGGCGCGTCGCGGGGCGGACGCCGATGCGGTGGGCGAACCGCCCGACCATGGGCATCGTCACCAGGGAGCCGACGGCCGGCGCGAGCAGGGCCAGCCCGAGCTCGCCCGGCCCAGCGCCCAGGTGCTCCTGCACCCAGGGAATGCGGGTGGCGAAACTGCCCGACACCGCCCCGTGTACGACGAACGTCACGGCGACGGCCGCGCGCGCGCGTCTGAGGGTCCCCCGATCCACGGGAAAGAACCCTAACAGCGCGGCCCACGCGGGGCGGCCGGCCGCGGTCACGCCTGCCGCCGCGCCGGATACGGGCTCTCCTTGACGGGCAAATACGGTCACTGCGAGGGTTGCGGCATGTTGGATGTGGCGGTCATCGAGGACCCGGCGGCGGCCGAGGTCTCACTGGACCCGATGCGGGCCCGGCTTCTGTCCGAGCTGTCCGAGCCGAGGTCGGCCACCATGCTGGCGGCCAAGGTCGGCCTGCCGCGTCAGAAGGTGAACTACCACCTCAAGACGCTGGAGCGGCACGGCCTGGTCGAGCTGGTCGAAGAGCGGCGCAAGGGCAACGTGACCGAGCGGGTCATGCGCGCCACCGCGGCCTCGTACGTCATCTCGCCGATGGCGCTGGCCGCGGTCGCCCCCGACCCCTCCCGCGCGCCCGACCAGCTGTCGGCGCGCTGGCTGCTCGCGGTCGCCTCCCGGCTGGTGCGCGACGTGGGTCAGCTGATCACCGGGGCCACCAAGGCGCGTCAGAAGGTCGCCACCTTCGCCATCGACGGCGAGATCCGCTTCGCCTCGGCCGCCGACCGGGCCGCCTTCGCCCGCGAGCTGGCCGAGACCGTCACCCGACTGGTCGGCAAGTACCACGACGAGGGCGCCGAGGGCGGCCGTGACCACCGGGTCATCGTGGCCGTCCATCCGAGCATCACCCGTGGCCCCGAGGACGACGGCGGCGCCACCCCGAGCGCGAGCAAGGAGCAGTGAGCGGCATGCGGCACGAATTCGAGGTGCGCGAGGAGATCGCGCTCGACGCGACGCCCGAGGAGGTATGGGAGGCGATCTCCACCGGCCCCGGCGTCGACTCCTGGTTCATGGGCCGCAACGAGATCGAGCCGGGGGAGGGCAACGTCGTGCGCCACAGTCTGATGGGGCGCACCCAGACCGCGACGGTCACCGCCTGGGAGCCCGGCAAGCGGTTCACCTACCAGTCCGACCCCAACCCCGACGGCACGTTCATGGCCTTCGACTACCTCATCGAGGGCCGCGGGCAGGGCAGCACGGTCCTGCGCCTGGTGCACAGCGGCTTCCTCGGCGACGACTGGGAGGCCCAGTACGACGCGCTGAAGAAGGGCGACGGCATGTACCTGAAGAAGCTGGCCGCCTACCTCAAGCACTTCCCCGGGCGCACCTCGACGTTCAGCCTGCTGGTCCCCGGCCCGCAGGTGCCCGATCACGAGCAGGTGTGGGGGGCGTTCAAGAGCGCGCTCGGCGTGGTCGGCGAGGTCACCAAGGGCACGCCGGTGCGTTTGTCGGTCCCTGGGCTGCCCGCCGCGGAAGGGGTCGTCGAGAGCACCGACCACCCGAGCATCCCCAGCGTCTGCACCAGTGACGCGCTGTACACGTTCATGCACGGCTACCGCGACACGGTCGTGGTGGAGCAGCACGGCTTCACCCAGGGCGCCGACGTCGAGGCGACCGAGCAGGCCTGGAAGACCTGGCTGACCCAGGCGTTCGCCTGACCGGCCGGGTATGACCCGGCTGCCGGGCGGCCGGGCCCCGCCCCGCCGGGGGCGCGTCGCGCCCGCAGCGGCCCTCGCCGTGGCGGCGGAGCCCGGGGTCAGGCGAGCTTGCCGAGCCAGGTCTGCCAGGAGTGCTCGGCCTCCTCGGCGTCCACCGGGGCGAACAGGTGGTGACCGATGACCAGCGTGTCGTGCATGCCGAGGATGAAGCGGTAGAGCGCGTCGCCGGTGCGCACGCCCAGGAAGCCCGGCGCGACGTAGTCGGCGACCCCGTCGATCGGCGCCGGCCCGTCGGGGGTCAGCCGCACGCGGTCGCCCGCGGCGACGGGGCCGGTCAGCCCGAGGGCGCGCTCCAGCGTCTCCCACACCGGCTCGCCGCCGCTCGCGGACGGGCGCGCGCCGAAGACCACCGCGGCCCTGCGGCCGTCGAAGTGGGCGAGGTACTGGCCCAAGCTGTGCAGGTACAGGTCCCAGCCGCGCTGGAGGGCGTCGTACTCGGTCTCCCAGTCGTCGCCGAGGACGCCGCTCTGCACCATGCGCAGGACGGTGCCGCCCTGCTCCCGGCCCTCGATGAGGTACTCGAAGGCCATGAACAGCCCTTCGGGGCTCTCGTCGCCGCGGAAGGCGAAGCGCTCGCCCGGCTCCCACGCGGTGACGGCGGCCTCGGTGGCGAAGCCGCCGAAGTGCTGCCGGACCGCCCCGCCCACGCGCGGCTCGATCTCGTTGCGGCCCATGAACCAGGAATCGACGCCGGGGCCGGTGGCGATCGCCCCCCACACCTGCTCGGGGGTGGCCTGCAGCGTGATCTGCTTGCGAAGCTCGAACTCGTGCGGCATCGGATAACTCCTCGGCTCGGCGCCCTGGGGCGCGCCGTCGGTGTCGGTCATGGGGGAGCGGCGCACCCGTCTCGGCGACCGCCTTCCGGTCAATCACGATGCCACCGAAAGTATTAGTTGTCAAGAAGGCTCAAGTTGTCGGTGGTCGCCGCGAACGGCGACGCGCCCGGGGTCGCGAGCCGGGCGGCGATCAGGCCGCGGCGCCGCCTGGCGTCGCGGCTCGCCGCCAAGGAGGCGGGCGCCGGCGCCGCCGGGGGTGGTCGTCACCGCCGCCGGGTAGCGCGCACGACGACGTCGTGCAGGGGGACTGTGTGGCCGTCGTGGCCGTCGTGGCCGTCGTGGCCGGTGAGCGTGCGCAGGTGCTCCTCGGCGGTGACGACCTCCCACTCCGTGCCGTCCATGCGCGCGGTGATGTCCGCGGCGGTGACCGACGCCTCGGCGGGAGGGTGGTGCCCGTGGCCGGTGGAGCCGGGCGTGCGCAGGTGCCCCACGATGAGCAGCGTGCCGCCGGGAGCGACCCATCCGGCGATGCGGTCGTAGAACTCCAACTGGGGCATCGCCGGGTGGGCGTAGTGGGTCATGACCAGGTCGAACCGCGTGTCCGGCGTCCAGACGCCCAGGTCGGCCTCGACCCACCGCAGGCGCTCGGGGGCCGCGCTCGCCGTCGCCCGCTCCGCGGCGCGGGCGAGCGCCGCGGAGGAGATGTCGGCCGCGGTGACGTCCCAGCCGTGGCGGGCGAGCCAAATAGCCTCGGCGCCGCCGCCGCACCCCGCGTCCAGGGCCGTGCCCGGTGTGAGGCCGCCGGTCTCGCGGGCGAGGTACGGGTTCGGCGGGTTGCCGCCCATGGATCCGGGCTTCCCGGCCCGGCCCTGCCGCCAGTGCTCCTCCCAGAACTCCTTGTCGAATCCGTGCGTCACAGGTCGTCCTCCTCGTTCGCGACGATCTCCGCGTCGTGGCCGATGACCGTCGCGGTCACGTGGCGACGGCTCCCCCCGGCACTCACCCGCGCATGGTCCACCCATGTCCGCGAGTGCTCCCCGGTCGGTGCCTCATGGTGCTGACGGAGAACACGAATGCGCAAACCCTTTTGCCGGAATGGCAAAACGGCGGGCCGGGCGAGGCCGGCGACCGCGCTCTTGACGCCGCCGGACCGAGACGCCGGTACGCGAGCATCCACTGCGACGTCATCCACGGCGGGCGGTCCGGTCGCGCCGCCGCTCGGCGCCGAGACGGCCAGGCGGCCCGGCGGTGAGGCGGCCCGGCGGTGAGGCGGCGAGGCCGGCGTCAGGACGCGGGGAGCCAGGCGGTGTGCCGGGCGTCGGGGAAGGCGCCAGGCAGGTGGACCACCGCCTGGGGGGCGCCGGCCAGGTTGTGGGCGTCCAGCACCAGCAGCTCGCCGCGGCGGCCGGTGAGGTCGCGCGTGAGCACCATGACCCAGCCGTCCCCCTCGATCGCGCCGGGGCGCGGCACGAAGACCGGGCGCCCGGCGCGACGGTCCGGGCCGAGCTCGCGCACCTGGGTGACGCCCGCGGCCAGGTCCAGCCCGACGACCGACCGCCCGCCCGCCGCGCGGGCGAACACCAGGTGGTGCCGGCGGCCGGCGCGCCGCGGGTCGGCCGACGCCTGCGCGGCCGACGCGATCAGCTCTCGCGCCGACGCCGTGCCGGTGGACAGGTCGAGCGTCCAGCGGTGCACCGACGAAGGCTCGGCTGCGCCATCGCCGTCCTGCCAGGGGCTGCCGAAGGCCCGCGCGTGACGGACCGCGTCCACGACGACCCGCCGCCCGCGGTCCTCGTAGGCGTTCACCACCTCGGACACGTAGCAGGGGTCGATCGGGAACCAGCTCGGCCCCGAGGGGTCCCAGGCGTCCCGCCGCAGCAGGCCGACTCGGGCGGCACGGCCGGGCCGCCAGCGGTAGGGCGAGGCGGAGCCCATCATGGCCGCGGCGCGGTCGTGGACGACCGGCAGGTCGAACACGACGACGAACCGCTCGGTGAGCGCCACCGTCCGCAGCAGCGGCGCGCCGGGCAGCGCGAACGGCCGGACGTCGCGGACCTCGCCGTGCGGCCCGAGGACCAGGTGCTCGGCGACGCCGGACCCCGGGCGCACGGCCACGGTGTGCCACTCGCCGCCCGCCCGGTCGCGGACGGGCGTGGCGACGTGCGCGCCGGGGAGCGAGGGCATGGGGATCGAGGCCGTGAAGGCCGTCCCGTCAGCGGCAGGGCTCAGACCCGCGGCCATGGAGGCCGTCCCGCCGGTGGCGGGGGTCAGGCGCCGCGCGGTGCCGCCGCCGAAGCGGACGCCGTACACCAGCGCCGGCCGGGACGCGCCGCTGGAGCCGCCCGCCGGGTGGGCGGAGGCGCACACAAGCGCGCCGCCGAGACCCGCGGGCACGACTCCGTCGACGGTCAGCGGCGCGTCGTGCGGCCCGCGACCGGATGCCGCGATCGCGGCGGCGTGCTCGGCGACGGTCATCTCGGGACACCTCCTGGAAGGCCGTATGGCATAACGGCGTTATGAAAAAAATAACGGCGTTATGCCATACTGTCAAGATGAGTCCACGCCGAACCGATCCGCAGACGCGCACCGCCCTCGTCGACATCGCCGCGGGCCTGCTCGCCGGGGAGGGCCCCCAGGCGCTCTCGGCCCGCCGCATCGCCGCGGAGGCCGGCAGCTCGACGATGACCCTCTACACCAACTTCGGCGGTATGAGCGGCCTGGTCCGCGAGATGGTGCACGAGGGGTTCTCCCGGCTGGAGGCCTACTTCTCGCACGTGTCGCAGACCGGCGACCCGGTGGCCGACATGGCGCTGCTCGGGCGCGCCTACCGGCACAACGCCCTGACCAACCCCCATCTGTACGCC
The DNA here is from genome assembly GCF_055586705.1 of Sphaerisporangium sp. NPDC049457. Taxonomy (NCBI): domain Bacteria; kingdom Bacillati; phylum Actinomycetota; class Actinomycetes; order Streptosporangiales; family Streptosporangiaceae; genus Sphaerisporangium; species Sphaerisporangium sp. NPDC049457. The sequence goes on from NZ_JBVJHR010000007.1 coordinate 88,235, forward strand.
GTCATGTTCGGCGGTGCGACGCCGGCCGGCTTCTCCCTTACGGCGGAGGACCGCCAGCACGGCCGCTACACCCTCGGCACGGTGGTGCAGTGCGCCACCCGCTGCATCGAGGCGGGCCGGTTCCGCGCAGGGGACGCCGAGCTGGTCGCCCACCAGCTGTGGACCGCCGTCCACGGGCTGGTCACGCTGGAGCTCGGCGAGTACCTCATCGAGCCGTGCAACGCGGGCGTGGTGTTCGAGGCCCAGCTCACCGGCCTGATGGTCGGCGCCGGCGACGGGTACGAGCCTGCGGCCCGGTCGGTGCGCGCATCGCTGGACCGCCTCGCGTCCGAGCTCGGCGGCGTGGCCCCCTACCCGGCCGGCGGCGACCCGTCCCTGAACGACCCCGCAGGCGGCGGCCCGTCGGCGAGCGACCCGTCCGCCAGCGACACCTCCGTGAACGACCCGGCCTGACCGGGCGCCCCTGCGACCGGAAGCCGCTCGCGCGCGTTCTCCTCCGGCGACGGCGCCCTCGGCAGGCACAGGACGAACCGCGCGCCCCGGGGACTGTCCTGGATGGTCAGCGTGCCGCCCGCCATCTCGGCGATCTGCCGGGCGATGGGCAGGCCGAGGCCCGTTCCCCCGGTGTCCCTGCTGCGCGCGGCGTCCAGCCGGGTGAAGCGCTGGAAGACCAGCTCCCGCTTGTCGGGGGCGATGCCGGCGCCGTCGTCCAGGACCTCCAGCACCGCCGCCCCCGCCTTGTAGGCAGGGCTCCCGCCGGGTCGCACGTCGCGGTACACCTTGATGGTGATGGTGCTCTCGGCGTGCCGCTCGGCGTTGTCCACCAGGTTGGTCACCAGCCGGGCGAGCCGCACGCGGTCGGCCACCACCTCCACCCCCTCGCTCAGGGCGTAGTTCACCCGCTTGCCGGTGTGGCGAACCTCCATCTCGGCCCTGGCCAGCTGTGCCAGGTCCACCCGGTCGCTGGCGCCGGGCGTGCCGGCGTCCAGGCGGGCCAGCGTCAGCAGGTCGCTGACGATCGCCTGCAGGCGGTCCAGCCCGCTGAGGACGGCCCGGCTGGTCGCGTGCCAGTCGTGGTCGTCGGAGTCCATCAGGGCGTCCTCCACCTCGGCGCGGATGGCCGCGATCGGGGTGCGCAGGTCGTGGGAGGCGTCGGAGGCAAGGCGGCGTTGCTGCTCCACCGCCGCCTGCAGCCGCCCGAGGGTCAGGTTGACGCTCTCGGCCAGGTCGTGCAGCTCGTCGTCGGTGCCGGGGGTGGGCACCCGCCTTCCCGGGCAGCTCGCGTTGATCTCGTCCAGCTCCGTCCGGATGGCGTCCACCGAGGCCAGGGACGCCGCCACGGCGCGGTGGGTGCCGTAGGTGATCGCGATGACCAGCAGCACCGCGCCGCCGATCACGGCCGTGGCCACCATCGGATTGACGAGCGGCGGGATCACCGGGGCGGCGGTGTAGATCTTCCATTCCCGGCCGGAGAGGAGCACCTGCTGCCCGGCCACGATCGAGCACTGGTCGCGAGGGAAGGCGGGGCTGCCGCAGATGGTCTCGGTGACCCCGCTCCTGCCGTCGCCCAGGCGCAGGTCGGCCATCGGCGGCTTGCCCTCGATCTCCTTGGACGCCGCCACGATCGTGCCCTGCGGGTCGATCACCTGGATGTCGTAGATGACTCCGTGCGGAATCGGATCCAGGACGTTGCCGCGGTCGACCTCGGCGGCGACCCGCACGGCGGTCCCGAGGACCTCCTTGGTCAGGTACGCGGTGGCGGTGCGCTGCACGGCGATCAGGATCATGGCGGCCAGAAGGGCGCACAGCAGTGCCGCCACCACGCCGGCGTAGAGCGTGAGGCGGCGTTTCACCGGCCAACGTTGCCCCGGAGTCATACCGAATCCCCCTATAGCAGTCGACCACACCGTGCAGGGAATCTTGTCGCGGGGGTCATGGTGACCCCGGTGCCGCCGCCGGGGCGGCCGGCGAAGCCCGTGACAGCGGTGATCGTCCGTGCCGGGTCCGAGGTTCGTCGCCCGTGAGTCGGAGGTCCCGTGGTGCCGGGACGTTCGGCCCCTGCCCGCGAGCGGCGCACCGTTGTTCGATGAGGTGACGGGCGAGCCGTCAGGGCCCTCGTCGGACTTCGGTGAGGAGGCGCCATGGACATCGAGAGCTTGACCGCGGCGGACGTGATGAGCCGTGTGGTCGTCACGGTCAGGCCGGACGAGTCGCCCCTGATGGCCTGGGAGCTGATGCGGCGCGGCGGCGTCCACCACCTGCCCGTGGTCGACGCCCGCTCCCGCGTGCTCGGCGTGCTGAGGCGCGAGGACATCGCCTCCCACTGGTCGGGCGGACCGGCCGAGCAGTCCAGCGGCCAGGTGGGGCGGTTCCTGGGCTCGCGGCGCTGCCCGCACGTGACCCGTGGCACGGCGCTGCCGAGCATCGCCGCGACGATGGTGGACTGCGACGTCGACGTCGTGCCCGTGGTCGGCGACGCAGGCACCCTGGAAGGGCTGGTCACCGCCGTCGACGTGCTGCGGGTCGTCGCCGGGCGGCGGGCGTCCGCGACCGGGCCGAGCGACGTGGTGGCGGCGCTGTTCCGCCTGGAGCCGGTGCTCCCGCCCGAGCATCCCCGCTGAACGCGAGCCATCCCGCCGTAGCACGTCGCGGGCGGCTCACATGCTGAGCTTCGCGGCTCATATGCCGGGGGCGGCCGCTCACATGTCGTCGATGCGGCGGCGACTCACATGCCGTCGATGCGGCGGCCGGTGACCTCATGCGGGACGATGCGGATGTACAGGTCGCGCTCGCCGCCCGCCCACGGCTCCACGCCCCGCGCCGCGCCCGCCCCCTCGCCGGGGGACAGGTGGTGCGCCGGGCCCTGCGCGAGCACGCTCCACCCCTCTCTGCTGAACTCGTCGATGCGGTCCACCTCGAAGCCGACCTTGACCTCGACGCCCGCCGCGCCGCTGCGCAGGCTCAGGTCCATCGCGCCGCCCGCCCGCGTGCGGAACACGATCGCCCCGTCCTGGACGGCGTAGTTGACCGGGAACGCCGCCGGGCCGGTGGGACCGTCGAACGCCACCCGCCCGACCCCTCCCGGGGAGATCAGGCGCAGGCACTCGTCGCGGTCGAGCGCGTGCAGGACGGGCCGGACGGCGGCCCCGCCCTGGCCGGGCGGACTGCCGGCGCCGGCGCCGAGGAGCTCGGTGGCCGTGGTCTCCAGGGCCGCCGCCAGGCGGAGCAACACGTCCTCGCCCGCCGGGGAGGGGTGGGTCTCCAGATACTGCAGGTAGCCGGGCGCCATGCCGGCCCGCTCGGCGACCTGCCCGCGGGTCAGCCCGAGCCGCTGGCGCCGGTGGGCGATGCGGCGGCCCAGATCGCCCGGCGAGGTCGTTCCGTACGACATAGGCACCTCCCGTGCGCGGACCGGGCCGGTGCCGCCGGGCTCCCGGCCCGGCCGCCGGCCCCCGGGCGCGCCGATCGCATCGGCCCGCACCCGCGTCCGTCACCTCCGACGCTACTCCGGTCACCCATCGCCGATGCCCGGCGGGCGGCCTCGATCAAGGGACGAGGGTCCCTGGCGGGGAGGGACTTCGCCCCTGTGCCCGCCCGTCCCGCCGGCGCGATCATTGGATCATGAGACCCGCCCCGCCCGAGGGCCACGACGTCGTTCCGCGCTGCGCCGATCGGCCGCGCCGAGGCGCGCACGAGGCCGCCGGACCGCCGCGCGTCCCCGTTCGGTACGAGTACCGACACCGGCGCGCGGCGGACGTGGAAGAGTTGGACGCGCGCATCATCGGGGTAGGGCCGCTCATGGACGACGATCGCGAGATCGCCGAGCCGGTGATCGTCACGCCCTCCGGCGCGGACGGCCGCGGCGCAAGGAGTGCGGCCGGCTCGCGCCCGGCCGATCGCCTCCCGCCGCGGCCGTCCGCGCCGATGGCCACGACCATGGAAAGAAGGACACAGATGAACGACCGCGTCGCCCCTCCGTCGCTGGACGAGCTCGACCTAGAGGAGTGCCTGCGGCTCATATCCCGGGGAGGAGTCGGCCGGGTCGGCTTCACCGCGGGCGCGGGGCCGGTGATCCTGCCGGTCACCTACATCATGTACGAGAACTCGGTGCTGTTCCGCACCGCCATCGGCGGCCCGCTGGACGCCGACCTCAGCACCGGGGTGAGAGGCGTCGAGCTGAAGGTCGCCTTCGAGGTGGACGAGTTCGACGTGGCCGCCCGCGAGGGCTGGAGCGTCCTGATCCAGGGGGCGGCCCACCAGGTGACCTCGGAGGAGGAGCTGGCCGCCGTCCAGGGCACGGGCGTGGAATCGTGGGCGGGCGGCGAGCGGCCGCTGTACATCCGGATCACCCCCATGCAGATCACCGGCCGCCGCGTCCGCAGAGCCTAGGGGGCGACCGCTCATGCTCGCCAAGCGCGCGTCCTCCCGTCCCTCCGCCGAGGTTCTCCCACCGGCGCCCGCATCGCCGTCGCCGAGCCCTCTACCGTCAGGCGGGCGTGAGCGAATAGCGTCCGCACTATGATTCGGGTTTTCCTGGTAGATGATCATGAGGTGGTCCGGCGCGGCGTCGCGGCGCTGCTGGAGGCCGAGGACGACATCGAAGTCGTCGGCGAGGCCGGCACCGCCGAGTCGGCGCTGGCGCGCATACCCGCGCTGAAGCCGGACGTCGCCGTGCTCGACGTCCGGCTGCCCGACGGCAGCGGCGTCGACGTCTGCAGGGAGGTCCGCTCCCGCATGCCCGAGCTGGCCTGCCTCATGCTGACGTCGTACGCCGACGAGGAGGCGCTGTTCAACGCCGTGATGGCGGGCGCGGCCGGCTACGTGCTCAAGCAGATCCACGGGTCCGACCTGGTGGGGGCCGTGCGCACCGTCGCGGCCGGGCAGTCGCTGCTCGACCCGCGCACCACCGCCACCATGCTCCAGCGGCTGCGCGACCAGGCCTCCCACAAGGATCCGCTGGCGGCCCTCACCGACCAGGAACGCCACATCCTGGAGCTCATCGGCGAGGGGATGACCAACCGGCAGATCGGCGAGCGCCTGTTCCTGGCGGAGAAGACCGTCAAGAACTACGTCTCCAACCTGCTGGCCAAGCTGAACATGCAGCGCCGCACCCAGGTCGCGGCCCTGGCGGCCCGCCTGAAGGCCGACCGGCCCGGCGCCGACGCCGGCTGACCCGGCACGGGCGAAGGCGTCCGCTCCTTGTGCGGAGGAGCGGACGCGAACGCAGTCCCATCGCAGGGCTGCGCGCCCGGCCGCTCCCTTCCCTTCCGGCCTCCCTCAGGACCTTGTGCTCTGTTCCCTCACGGCGCCGGTCGGTGTGATGGAACGGTACGAACGGGGAGGGAGCGCCGTGATAGTGGTGGGAGTCGACGGATCCCCGGCCGGGCTGGAGGCCGCACGCTGGGCCGCTGCGGAGGCGGCGCTGCGCGGTGCCGCGGTGCGGGTCGCCCACGCGATGGCGGCATGGGCCTGCGAGCCCGGCGCCGGTCCCTACGCCGAGGTCGCGCGGTGGATGCGCGAAGGCGCCGACGCGGTCCTGGCGGCGGCGCTGGACGAGGTGCGCCGGGCCGCCCCCGGCGTCGAGGCGAGCACCGCCCGGCTGCCCGGCGACCCGAGGCCCGCGCTCATCGCCGCCGCCGAGGACGCCGAACTGCTCGTCGTGGGCAACCACGGCCTCGGCGGGTTCCGTGGCCTGCTGCTCGGGTCGGTCGCCCTCGGCGTCTCCGGACGCGCCCGCTGCCCGGTGGTCGTCGTGCGCGCCGTGCCGGAAGACGCCCGGCCGCGGATCGTCACCGGCCTCGACGGCGCGGGCACCGGAGCCGAGACGCTGCGGTTCGCCTTCACCGAGGCCCGCCTGCGCCGCGCGGAGCTCGTCGTGGTCCACGCCACCGACGCCGGCCCCGGCCCGCCGGGCGCGGAGGAACAGGGGCCGCCGTCCGGCGCGCTGGGCCCCTGGCTGGAGCGCCACCCCGAGGTCAAGGTAAGCGAGCTGGAGCTGCCCGGGCATCCGGTGGACGTCCTGCTGGAGGCGAGCGCCCACACCGAGCTGCTGGTCGTGGGCTCGCGCGGGCGCGGCGGCTTCACCGGCCTGCTGCTCGGCTCGGTCAGCCACGCCCTGCTGCACCACGCGACCTGCCCGGTGGCGGTGGTGCGCGGCTGAGCCTCCCGGTGACACGGCGCCGCGCCGCCCGGCGCGGCGCCGTGGAGGAGTCGTCGCAGGCCGGGAGGCCAGGCCGGGAAGCAGGCCGGGATCCGGGCGTCCCGGAGCACGACACGACGCCCGGTCGATGCGACACTTCCTGGTATGACGGAGAACGAGCCGCGTTCGGTCATCCCCAACATGCGGCTGGACGACCTGCTGTCGGAGCTGCAGGTGCGGCTGGAGGCCGTGCTGGCCACCCGCGACCGTGTGCACGCGCTGCTGGACGCCGTGGTGTCCGTGGGCAGCGACCTCGCCCTGGAGACGGTGCTGCACCGGATCGTGGAGACGGCCACGACCCTGGTCGACGCCACCTACGGTGCCATGGGCGTGATCGGCGAGGAGAACACCCTGGTGCAGTTCGTCCCCGTCGGCCTGGGCGAGGAGGAGATCGCCCGCATCGAGCACTGGCCGCACGGGCTCGGCCTGCTCGGGCTGCTGATCAAGGAGCCGCAGACGCTGCGGCTGTCCCACATCTCCCGGCATCCCGAGTCCTACGGCTTCCCGCCCGGCCACCCGCCCATGGGCAGCTTCCTCGGCGTGCCGATCCGGGTGCGCGAGGAGGTCTTCGGCAACCTCTACCTGACCGAGAAGCGCGGGGGAGGGGAGTTCGACGAGGACGACGAGGCCATCGTGGTCGCCCTGGCCACCGCCGCCGGCGTCGCCATCGAGAACGCCCGGCTGTACGAGGACACCCGGCGCCGCGAGACCTGGCTGCAGGCCTCCTCCGAGATCACCACCCGCCTGCTGTCCGGGGCCGATCCGCAGGAGGTGCTGAGCCTCATGGCCCGCCGCGCCCGCGAGATGGCCGACGCCGACAGCTCGGCGATCCTGCTGCCCGACGCCGGCGACGACAAGACGCTGCGCGTGGCGATCAGGGACGGCGAGCCGGGCGCCTGGCGGCCCGGCGGCGAGGTGCCCATCTCCCGGTCCCTGGAGGGCGAGGCGTTCGTACGCGGCGAGCCGCTGATGCTGAACGAGCACGGCGACGGCGAGCTCCTCGGGGCCGTCGACGACCGCCCCATGCGCGGCCCGGTGGTGGCGGTGCCGCTCGGCGCGGCCGGCGCCGTGCGCGGCGTGCTGTCGCTGGGCAAGCGGCACGGGCGCATCCCGTTCAGCCGCTCCGAACTGCGCACCCTCGGCGCCTTCGCCGGGCAGGCCGCCGTCGCGCTGGAGCTGGCCGAGACCCGCGAGGACGCCGAGCGCCTCGGCCTGCTGGAGGACCGCGACCGCATCGCCAAGGACCTGCACGACGTCGTCATCCAGCGGCTGTTCGCCGTGGCCATGACGCTGATGAGCGCGGTGCGCCTGGTGGAGCGGCCAGAGGCGTCCTCCCGGCTGCAGAGCGCGATCGACGAGCTGGACACCACGATCCGGCAGATCCGCTCGACCATCTTCGCCCTGCAGACCCCGCGCGAGGCCGCCGGGCCGAGCCTGCGCGCGCAGATCGTCGAGGTGGTGGAGAACGCCCGCGGTCACCTCGGGTTCATGCCGGCGCTCAGCATGGAGGGCCAGCTCGACAACCAGGTGCCGCCGCGGCTCGCCGAGCAGGTGCTCGCCGTGCTGAGCGAGTCGCTGTCCAACGTCGTCCGCCACGCGAAGGCGACCCGCGCCGAGGTGGTCGCCCGCGCCGACGGCGGCCGGCTGACGGTGATCGTGGAGGACAACGGCGTCGGCGTCCCCGAGGGGGGACGGCGCAGCGGCCTGCGCAACCTCGAAGAGCGCGCCGCGAACCTCGGCGGCTCGTTCGAGGTGAGCCGCCCCGAGGCCGGCGGCACGCGCCTGCGGTGGAGCGTGCCGCTCGGCTAGCGGTGGATGCGGCGGCCGGAGATCTGCTCGGTGGACACCACGATGAAGTGCTCCCGGCCGCCCGGCGTCCACGGGACGAGCGGCAGCCGGGCGAGGCGGGCGATCTCCTCGGGGTCGGTGACCGCGCGCGCGTTCCCGACCGCGGTGACCGACCAGCCGGTGCGCGCCTCGGCGTCGAACTGGTCGGCCTCGAACGCGACGATGGCGTTGCGGGCCGCGGCGGACAGCTTGGAGCCCTCGCCGGTGCGGATCACGATGGTCGAGCCGTCGAGGTGGAAGTTGACCGGCTGGACGGCCGGGAGCGCGCGGTCGGTGTACACGATCCGCCCGATCGGGGCGGAGCCGAGCAGTTCCATGCACTCTTCCCGGGAGAGCACCTGCAAACCGGCAGCATCGATCTTCACGCGTCAAAGCCTGCCGGAGCGGCAGGCGGTCCGGTTAGGGGCTAAGGTCACCTCTTTGGGCATGTCACCTGGCGTGCTCCCGTGGGCCCGGCCCGAATCGGGCCTCCCTGCGCTGACGCCGGCCGGGCGCCATGACCTCCCGGTGCCATGGGTGAGGACGCCTCGCGCGCTCCGGGCGCCGGGCTGTCCGGCGAGGCCGCGGCGCCTACGGTGATCGTGCGCGACCGTCGCCCCCGTCGCGCCGATGCGGGTCTAGCATCAGGTCGATGGAACTGTGGGAGCGTTCGGCGACGCTGGACCTCCTCGGCGATCTTCTGCGCGAGAGCGCCCGCGGCGGGCGCGTGGCGGTCGTGGCCGGCGAGGCGGGCATCGGCAAGTCCGCGCTCGTGACCGAGTTCGCCCGGCGCTGCGGCCCGGCGGCCCGGGTGCTCTGGGGCGGTTGCGACCGGTTGATCACGCCACGCGCGCTAGGACCCCTGCATGACATCGGCCGCCGGGCCGGAGGCGCGCTGGCCGACCGGTTGAGCTCCGGCGCCGCGCGGGAGGAGATCTTCGCAGCGTTCTTCGACGAGCTTTCCGGCCACGCGCGGCGGCCCCGCCCGGTCGTCGTGGTGGAGGACGCCCACTGGGCCGATGAGGCCACCCTCGACTGGCTGGTCTGGTCGGGCCGGCGGATCGGCCGCGTGCCGGCCCTGTTCGTGGTGACCTACCGTGACGACGAGGTGGGCGCCGAGCATCCGCTGCGCGGCGCCCTGGCCGCTCTGCCCAGCGCCATCGTGCGGCGCGTGTCGCTGCCGCCGCTGTCGCAGGAGTGCGTGGCCGAGCGGGCGCGCCTGGCAGGCCGGGATCCACGGCAGGTCCACCGGCTGACCGGCGGCAACCCGCTGCTGATGACCGAGTTGCTCAAGGCCGGCGGGCCGGCGGCGCCGGCCACCGTGCAGGATCTCATCCTGGACCGGCTGCGGGCCCTGCCGCGGCCCGCCCGGGAACTGGCCCGGCTGGTGGCGGTCATCCCCACCCGCGCCGACGCCGCCGTCATGGCCCACGCCCCGGACCTGGTCGACGTGTGCGTCGACGCCGGAGTGCTCGTGGCCTCCGGCGACGGCGTGTCGTTCCGTCACGAGCTGCTGCGCAGCGCGGTGGAGGACGCGCTGCCGCCCGCGCGGCGCGCCGCCCTGCACCGGCGGGCGCTGGACATACTGGCAGGTGTCGCCGGGGTCGACCCCGGCCGCCTGGTCCACCACGCCCTGCACGCGGGGGACGACGCCGCGGTCCTGCGGTACGGGCGGCTGGCGGGGGCCGGCGCGGCCCGGCAGGGCGCGCATCGGGAGGCGGCCGCGCATTACCGCGCCGCGGCGGCACACGCCGACCGGCTGCCCGACCTTCAGCGGGCCGAGCTGCTGGAGGCGTACGCGTTGCAGGCCTACCTCGCAGGGCAGGCCGAAGAAGGGCTGCGGGCCCGGCGGGCGGCGCTGGCCGTACGGGAGGATTTGCGCCAGCCCGAACAGGTGGGGGAGAACCTGCGCTGGATCTCCCGGCTGGCATGGTGGGCCGGGCGCGCGGGAGAGGCCCGGGAGGCGGCGGCCCGTGCGGTGGCGGTCCTGGCCGCCGGCCCGCCGGGGCGGCGGCTGGCGATGGCCTACAGCAACCGATCGCAGCTGCACATGCTGGCGGGCGAGTTCGAGGCCGCGGTCGCGTGGGGGGAGCGGGCACGGAGCCTGGCCGACCGGCTGGGAGACGCCGAGACCTCCGTCCACGCCGCCGTCAACGTGAGCACCGCCCGGCTGAAGGACGGCGACGAAGGCGCGGCCGCGGCGCTGCGGGAGGCGCACGAGCGGGCCTCGTCCCTGGGATTGGCCGACCACGCCGCCCGGGCGCTGGTCAACCTGGCCACCTCGCTGGTCGAGACGGCCGAGTACGAGGCCGCCGTCCCGGCGGTCGAGCGGGCGCTGGCCTACGCCACCGGGCAGGACCTCGACGGCTACGTCCAGTATCTGCTCGGGGTGCGGGCGGGGGTGCGGCTGGCCCGCTGCGACTGGACCGGCGCGCTGGCCGACGCCGAGGCGGCGCTGGGCCGGCCTGCCCGGGCCGGCGTCGCCGTGGTGCCCGCGCTGATCGCCCGGGGCCGCATCCAGGCGGCTCGCGGCGAGCCCGAGGCGATGGCCACGCTGGAGGAGGCGGCCCGCCAGGCCGAACGCACCGGTGAGGCGCAGCGGGTCTGCCCGGTGGCGGCGGCCAGGTCGGAGTGCTTCCTGCTGTTCGGCGACGCCCGGCGCGCCGCCGAACAGGCCCGGCACGGCCTTGACCTGGCCGTCGCGGCGGGCGGCACCCACCACATCGGCGAGCTGGCCTACCGGCTGTGGCGGGCCGGCGGAACCGGCGTCCCTGACCAGGTGCCGCCGCCGTACCGGATGATGATCGACGGCGACTGGGCGGGCGCGGCCGCCGAGTGGTCCCGGCGCGGCGCCGCGTACGGGCGCGTCGAAGCGCTGGCGGGCGGTGACCGGGACGCGGCGGCCGAGGCGTTGCGCGTCCTGCACGAGCTGGGGGCCACGCGGGCGGCGGAGCGGCTGCGGGCCGAGCTGAGAAGGCGGGGATTCACCCGGCTGCCGCGCGGCCCCCGCCGGGCGACGGCCGCCAACGCGGCCGGCCTGACGCCACGCCAGGCGGAAGTGCTCGCGCTGCTGGCCGAAGGGCTGTCCAACGGCGAGATCGCCGCGCGGCTGTCGCTGTCGGCCAAGACCGTCGACCACCACGTCTCGGCGGTGCTGGGCAAGCTCGGCGTGGCCGGCCGCGGCCAGGCGGCCGCCGTGGCCCGCCGGCTGAACCTGGTGCGTCCTCCCGCAAATTAGGGAGAACTCCCCAATCGCCGCGCACTGCCGGCGACCTACCGTTCCCCACGAATCCCTCATTCTCCATTGGCAGGAAGAACAGGAGAGATCATGGCTGGAAAGGCCGTCGTCAGTCTGACGACCGGGCTGGAGGACACCGAGCGGGTCACGGTGGCGTTCCTGGTCGCGGTCGGCGCCGCCGAGCAGGGGCGTCCCACGCTCATGTTCCTCACCAAGGAGGCGGCGCGGCTGGCACTGGAAGGCGTCGCCACCGCCGTCGCCTGTGAGGGCTGCCCTCCACTGGCCGACCTCGCCGCCCGGTACGCCAAGGCGGGCGGACGCTACCTGGTCTGCCCGATCTGTTTCGAGGCCCGCAAACTCGACAAGGGGCGGCTCATCGAGGGCGCGGAACTGGGCGGCACCGTCCCCATGTGGCAGTGGATCGGCGATGAGGGCGCGACCACCTTCAGCTACTGACGCGACCCGGCCGCCGGCCGGACGGAAACCACCCGGGGGCGTTCAGCCGGGGGACCCGGCGGTGAGCGACGGCGAGACCGATTCGCGGCTCCGCAGCGGCATCGGCACCCGGTGCACCTCGCCGGTCCGGCCGGTGTCCGCGGGGTCGCGGTCGATCTCGGTGAACAGCACGTCGACGGCCTTGCGGCCCAGCTCGTAGTGGGGCAGCGCCACGGTGGTGAGCTTGGGCCGCATCCATGAGGCGACGGGGTGGTCGTCGAAGGAGACGACGGAGACGTCCGCGGGCACCTTGAGCCCGAAGTCGTCGAGTGCCTGGTAGGCGCCCATGGCGATCCGGTCGTTGAAGCAGATCAGCGCGCGCGGCCGTACGGTCTCCAGCAGGTCGCGCGTCGCGGCGAGGCCGTACTCGGGCTGCCAGTCGGGGCACCTGCGGCCGCCCGCCACCTTGACCCCCGCCTCGCTGAACGCCGCGCGGATGCCGACGAGCCGTTCCCCGGCCGCGACGCTCTCCGACCGCACCTCGCGCAGGCTCGGGCCGACGCCGATCAGGTAGATGCCGTCGCGGTGGCCGGCGTCCAGCAGGACCTGGGCGGCGAGGCGACCGGCCTGGACCTCGTCGGGCAGGACGGCGGGCAGGACGGCGGGCCCCTTGGACAGCGCGTTGAGCAGCACGGCGGGCGACGCCGTGATGCCTTTGGGCACCTTGATGGTCCTGGTGAACATCGAGGCCAGGATGAGGCCGTCCACCTGGCGGTCGTGCATGGCCTGCAGCAGCAGGCGCTCGAGCTCCGCGTCGCCCTCGGTCTCGCCGATGAACAACATGAACCCGCGGTCCCGGGCGGCCTCCAGCGCTCCCTTGATCATGTCGCCGGCCAGCCGCGAGGTGGCGACGGTGTCGGAGACGAAGCCGATCGTCCGCGAGGTGCCCGTGCGCAGGCCCACCGAGACGATGTTGGGCCGGTACTGAAGCTCGGCGGCCGCCGCCAGCACCCGCTGCTCGACGTCCTGAGAGATGCGCAGCTCACGGCCGCGGCCGGACAGCACCAGCGAGGCGGTCGGCCGGGAGACACCCGCGGCCTTGGCCACATCGGCCAGCGTGACCCGTCGTGTGCTCACCCAGGGCTCCGATCGTCAAGAGTGTGTTACGGAGGGTTGACATCCTGCGACGCGCATGGTGAGACTATCGGGCGCTAACCCGATTTAGCAAAAGGTCGGGACGTCAGCCCCGTGCCGGTCGTCCCAGGCAGCAGAGGAGATGCAACATGGCTCGTCGAGGTCGCCCCGGCAGGTCCGGGGCCGTGCTTGTGATCGCCATGGGGACGCTGGCCGCCGCCTGCGCGGCTCCCGGCAGTGACAACGACCCGCAACCCCAGGCCACCGGCACCTCGTCGGTGTCCGCGGCGCCCACCTGCGGCACGGCGCCGATCACGCTCAACGGCTACTTCGAGACCGGCTTCCCGCTGCCCAAGACGCTGACCACCGAGTTCACCAAGCAGCACCCGAACGTCACCTGGAACGTCCGCGAGGACCAGTTCGCGGTGATCACGCAGAACGCCCCGCGCGTGCTGGCGGACAACCCGCCCGACCTGATGCGCCTGCCGCAGGTCTCCGAGCTGGTCAAGGACGACCTGCTGAAGAACCTGGACGGCTATGCGACCGCGTTCGGCTGGGACAAGTGGCCGGCCTCGCAGCTGGAGCAGCTGCGCCTCGGCCCGGGCGGGCGGCCGCGCGGCGAGGGCTCGCTGTACGCCATGGGGCTCAACACCAGCATGACCGGCGTCTTCTACAACAAGAAACTCGCCGACAAGATCGGGATGTCCGCGCCGCCCGCCACGCTGGCGGAGCTGGACGACGCGCTGGCCAAGGCCAAGAGCGCGGGCATCACGCCCATCGTGCAGTTCAACGGCGGCGCCACCGGCGGCCTGGCGTTCCCGCTGCAGAACCTCATGGCCTCCTACGGCCCGTCCGGCCCGATCAACGACTGGATCTTCCAGAAGCCCGGCGCCACCATCGACACCCCGTCGAACCTGCAGGCCACCCGGCACCTGGAGAAGTGGATCAAGGCGGGCTACTTCCAGAAGGACGTCAACGCGGTCGACTACGCGACCATGATGAGCCGCTTCATCGACGGCCAGGGCCTGTTCATGTTCGACGGCGACTGGGAGTCGGGCAGACTCGACAAGGAGATGCCGGGCGGCGCCGGCTTCATGTTGATGCCGCCGGCGCAGCAGGGCGGCAAGCGGGCCGCGATGTCGGCGCCGCTCACCTTCGGCATCGCCGCGAGGGCCAAGAACGCCGACTGCGCCGCCTTCTTCCTCAACTGGGTGGCCACCGACAAGCGGGCCCGCGAGATCGGCGTCGAGGTCGGCGGGTCGCGGCCGATGGGACCGGCCGACGCGTACATGCCGGCCGTCGCCTCCGACACGGTCACCGCGAGCACTCTGGCCGCCGGGGCCGACATCGCCAAGGACAATGGCGCGATGGACTTCATCGCCAACGCCACCGGCGCCATCTACGCCAAGAGCTGGACGCCGCAGCTGCAGAAGCTGGTGGCCGGCCAGCAGACCCCGCAGGAGCTGCTGAAGACGGTCCAGGCCGACTACGCCGGCCAGCTCGAAGGGAACTGAGCGATTTGATGACCCGCCCGGCCGGCGCCCGATCGGCGCGCCGGCGGCCGGTCGCGACCAGGTTGCGCGGCCCGCGCGGCCTGGTCGGCTGGCTGTTCGTCGCCCCGGCGCTGCTGTTCTACGCGGTGTTCGTCCTGCGCCCGATCGCCGTGACGGCACAGTACTCGCTGTACGAGTGGAACGGCATCGGCGCCTCCACCTGGGTGGGCCTGGCCAACTACGGCAAGGTCTTCACCGACCCGGACCTGTTCGACTCGCTGCTCAACGCCGTCAAGCTGATCGTGTTCTTCAGCGCGATCCCGGTCGTGCTGGGCCTGGCGATCGCCGCGACGATCAGGCGCATCGCGGCGAGCCGGCTCGCCCTGGTGGCCCGGACGGTGCTGTTCCTGCCGCAGGTCATCCCGCTGGTGGCCGCCGGCATCGCGTGGAGCTGGCTGCTGGCCTCCACCGGAGTGATCAACCAGCTTCTCTCGCTCGTCGGCCTCGGCGGGGTGACCCGCGCGTGGCTCGGCGACTTCGGCACCGCGCTGCCGGCGGTCGGCATGATCGGGGCGTGGGTGCTGCTCGGGCTGTGCACGCTGCTGCTGCTGGCGGGCATGAGCAAGATCGACCCGGCGCTGTACGAGGCCGCCCGGCTCGACGGCGCCGGGCCGTGGCGGGAGTTCGTCTCGATCACGGTCCCGAGCCTGCGCCAGGAGATCGCGGTCTGCGTCACCGTGACCGTGATCGCGGCCCTGGCCAGCTTCGACATCATCTACATCTCCACCCAGGGCGGGCCCGGCAACACGACCATGGTCCCCGGCCTGCAGATCTTCTACCTGGCCTTCTTCGAACGAGAGGTCGGCCTGGCCTCGGCCCTGGCCATGGTGCTCATGATCCTGGTGGTCGCGTGCGCCCTGCCCATCCAGTGGTTCGCTAAGGACGGCAACCGATGATCACCGCGCGGGGGGAGGCCTGGACCGGCAGGCTCCTGCTCATCGTCATGATGGCGGTCACGCTGCTGCCGTTCCTCAGCCTGTTCGTCACCGCCCTGCACCGCTCGGGCTCCTACCCCGCCGGACTGGCCTGGCCGGACGACCCGCAGTGGGGCAACTTCCTGCTGGCCTTCGAGGCGGCGCACATGGGGGAGCTGCTGAAGTCGAGCGTCCTCATCGTGCTGGGCGTGGTCCCGATCTCGATCCTGCTGGGCACGATGGCCGGCTTCGCCGTCGGCCACCTGCGCGTCATCGGCGGACGCGTGATCTTCCTGCTGTTCGTGCTCGGCCTGACCCTCCCGTTCGAGGGCATCATCACGCCGCTGTACTACCAGATCCGCGACATGGGGCTCCTCAACACGCGCTGGGCCATCATCCTGCCGCTCATCGGCCTGTTCATGCCGTTCAGCGTCTTCTGGATGCGGGCCCACTTCGTCAACATGCCCGCCGAGCTGTCCGAGAGCGCGCGGATGGACGGCGCCAACGTGTGGCAGCTGTTCCGCCGCATCCACGTCCCCCTGGCCATGCCGGCGATCTCGTCGCTGGGCATCCTGCTGTTCCTGTGGACCTGGAACCAGTTCCTGCTGGCCATCGTCCTGGTCGACGACCCGCTGAAACGCACCATGGCCGGCGCCCTGGGCGCCTTCCAGGGCCAGTGGGGCACCGACATCCCGCTGCTCTGCGCCGGATCGCTGCTGATCCTGACCCCCACGCTCCTGATCTTCCTGATCTTCCAGCGTCACTTCGTCAAGGCCCTGCTGCAGGGTTCACTGAAGGGATGACGGCGATGAGCGCACCGGTCTACGGCGGGATCGAGGCGGGCGGCACCAAGTGGGTGTGCGCGGTCGCCGACGCCGGCGGAGCGATCCTCACCACGAAGGTGATCGCGACCACCACGCCGGAGGCGACCATCGCGGGCGCCGTACGGTTCTTCCAGGACCACCGGACGCTCACCGCGATCGGCGTGGGCAGCTTCGGCCCCCTCGAACTGCGGACCGGCTCGCCGGCGTACGGCCACATCACCGTCACCCCCAAACCCGGCTGGGCGCACACCGACGTCGTCTCCCCGCTGCGCGCCGCGCTGGGCGTCCCCGTCGCGCTGGACACCGACGTGAACGCCGCCGCGCTGGGGGAGTGGCGGCACGGCGCGGCGCGAGGGCTGGAGACGGCCGCCTACATGACCGTGGGCACCGGCATCGGCGTGGGAGCCGTGGTGCACGGCCGGCTGCTGCACGGCCTGTCCCACCCGGAGTTCGGGCACGTCCGCGTCCCGCACGACCGGGCCCGGGACGCGTTCGCGGGCAGTTGCCCCTTCCACGGTGACTGCCTGGAAGGGCTCGCCTCCGGCGAGGCGATGTTCCGGCGGTGGGGACGGCGTGCCGAGGACCTCGACGACCCGGCGGCGTGGGAGCTGGAGGCCGAGTACCTCGCCCACGCCGTCATGAACCTGACCTACGCGCTGTCACCCGAGCGGATCATCATCGGCGGCGGCGTCGCCAAGCGCGCCGGGCTGATGGCGCGCGTCCGGGCGCGCGCGTTCGACCTCGCCGCGGGCTATCCGGCGGCACCGGCGCTGACCGGCCGGGCCGCCATGGACGAGTACGTGGTCGGTCCCGGGCTCGGCGACCACTCCGGGATCGCGGGCGCCGTCGAACTCGCGATGCGCCGCCCCGCCTGACCGGCGGGCCCGGCGCACCCTGCGGCCGGACCACATCCACCAGTTGAGAGAAGAGGTCATCCATGCTGTCCCGAGGACGGTCAGGCGCCCCAGGCGCAACGGCGACCGGACCCACCGCGCTCCAGCGACGCCCCGGGGTTCTCCGTCGCGGGCAGGGCGCCGCGTGAGCGGTGGCCGACCGGCGTACTGGACCCGCCGGCATCTCGACCTGCTCGCCGAGACGAGCGCCGTCACGGCGCCCGTCATCGATCCGCCGTCCCTGCCGCGGATCCTGCCCGGCCACGATCTGTGGGACCTGTGGCCGGTCCAGGAGGAGGACGGCGCCACGAGCGTGATCGGCGGCCGGGAGCTGTGGATGGCCCTGTCGGCGCCCGCCGCCGGGCATCCGGAAGAGCGCCACGACCGGGCGCGGATCCGCTTGCTCGGCAAGGACGGCGAGCAGTGGCACGACCTGGGGGACGCCTTCGCCGACGGCGCCTCGCCCGGCAGCCGTGAATGGTCGGGTTCGGCGGTCCGCCGGCCCGGCGGCACCGTGTCGGTGTTCTACACGGCCGCGGGACGGCGCGGCGAGGCGCGCCCGACGTTCCGGCAGAGCGTCGTCGAGGCCCGCCTCACCCTGGTCGCCGACGGCGGGCGGATCGTGCCGCGGCGGGACGCCGAGCATCGGGAGGTGCTGCGCTCCGACGGCCGGATGTACCTGCCGGCCGACGAGGTCGAGGGGGCGCCGGGCCGTATCAGGGCGTTCCGTGACCCCGGCTGGTTCCGCGACCCGGCCGACGGGCGCGACCACCTGCTCGTCGCCGCGTCCGTGGCCTGGGAGGACGGCTTCACCGGCGCGATCGCCCTGGCCGGGTCACGGGCCGGCGCCTGGTCGCTGCTCGCGCCCCTGATCGTCGCCGAAGGCGTCAACCACGAACTCGAACGGCCGCACGTCGTCGTGCACGACTCCTGGTACTACCTGTTCTTCTCCACCCAGCGTCACAACTTCCATCCGGCCGGCCGTGCGCCCACCGGGTTGTACGGCTTCGCCGCGCCGAGCCTGACCGGACCGTACGAGCCGCTCAACGGATCCGGGCTCGTGCTGCGGAACCCTTCCTCCGAGCCCGACCAGGCCTACGCGTGGTGGGTGCTGCCGGACCTCCGCGTGGTCGGCTTCGCCAACTACCGCTCCTTGCAGGGAGCGGACCCGCGCTTCGCGGAGGCCGCGCAGGCACGAGCCGGGTTCGGCGGCACGGTGGCGCCGATGCTCCAGCTCGCCCTGAACGGCACGACAACGTCCATCACCCCGATCGGCGCCGCCGCCCACTAAGTCCCATAACGGACATACTTTGTAAAGGCCATGTCTTAGTAAAAATTTCTCTTACCCCGACCAAGAACAAAAAATCTAGAAGGCCTCCGGAGGAGCAGCAGCGGAGTAGCCAGCAGGAGCGCGCCGGCCAGGCCGATGGCCGTGCGCGGGCCGAGCAGGCCGCCCAGCACGCCCCACCCGGCCGTCAGGAGCGCGGTCGAGGCCTTGGTCGTCACCGCCCAGGCGGACAGCGTGCGGGCGGCCCGGTCGGGCGCGGTGCGTTCGAGGCGGTAGGTGGCGCAGACGGGGTTGAAGACCCCGCAGCAGAAGATCAGCCCGAGCTCGACGCCCATCACCAGCAGCAGCCCTCCGGTGCCCGGCCTCAGGAAGACGAGCCCGACGGGCCAGATCGCGCGCAGCGTCCCCGCCATGACGAGAACCCGGCGCTGCCCGAACCGGGTGACGAGCGGCCGGGCCAGTCGCGAACCGAGCAGCCCGCCGATCGCGGGCGCGGCGAAGGCGAGCCCGTACTGCCACGGTGCGAACCCGAGCCGGCCGAGCATCAGGACGGCCAGCAGCGCGTCGGCGGCCATCACCAGGCCGTTGAACAAGGCCGTGTTGAAGAACAGCGGGCGCAGCGTCGCGTCGGCGAGGATGTGCCGCCAGCCGTCGAGCAGGTCACCGGCCCGCATGCGCGCGGCCTGGCGGCGCTCGGGCCGCGGCTCCCGGCCGCCCGCCGCGCGGATGCCCAGGGCCGACAGCAGGTAGCTGACCGCGTCGGCCGCCACCGTCGCCACCGGGCCGAGAAGCCCGATCGCGGCGCCGCCCAGCGGCGGCCCGATGACCGTGGTCGTCCAGGCCGTCGACTCCAAGCGGGCGTTGGCGACGAGCAGCTGCTCGGCCGGCAGCAGCGTCTTCAGGTACGCGCCGGAGGCGGCGCGGAAGCAGATGTCGGCCGCCGCGACGACGACCGAGACCAGCAGGAGCTGGACGAAGGAGAGCACGCCGAACGCGAATGCGGCGGGGATCGTCAGCAGCGCCGCGAACCGCACCAGGTCCATTCCGATCAGCACCGGCCGCTTGCGGCGGAATTCCACCCACGGGCCGAGCGGCACCGCCACGGCCGCGCCCGCCAAGGCCCCCACCGAGGACAACGCCGCGACCTCGGCCGGCCCGGCGTGCAACGCCTGGATCGCGATCAGCGGGAACGCGCCGAAGGCGAGCCACGTGCCGAGCGCGCTGGTCCCGTACGCCCCCCACAGCCACCCGAACCGCCGTCCCAACCGGTGCCCGCTCCGCATGCCCGACGCTCCTCGCCACTCACTCGCACGACCAACCCGCGATCGGGAGCATCAAAGCGCGCGCCGTACCAGGGGACCAACTCGATGATCGGTGCCGCCGGTTCGCCCGCACCCGCTCGGTCAGGCGCGGTGCCATTCGTGGCGTTCGAGGAAGGCCCGGTCGTCGGTGGCGTATTCGGCGAAGGCGTCCTGGACGGCTCGCAGGCCGGCGACGTGCGTGCGTGACAGCACGTTCGCCACGCTGTCCTTGTACTCCAGCTCGTAGCCGCCCGGCTCGGGGGAGACCTGGATGAAGTGCCGGCCGAAGACGACCAGCGCGGCGAAGGGGTTCTCGGCGGACAAGGTGGCGAGCGCGTCGGAGACCAGGCCGAGGTCGGGGTCGGCGATGACCAGGCCGTCGCCGGTGTGCAACTGCATCTCGCGGTGGGCGCCCCGTGGCCCGAGGTTGTGCACCAGCTCGCGCTGGGGGTCGTAGCAGACCAGCTGGCACTGCCTGGCGAGCGCGAACGCGGCGCCCGCGACCTCGTCGGACCGCTCCAGGTCCACGACGACCAGGGCATGGGCGGGGGAGACCCGCACGGCCTCGGGCAGCCGCTCGGCGAACGCGGCGACGCCCGGGTGCGGCCGGATCGACGCCGCGGCGCCCGTGAGCGGTCGCGGCGCACTGGGGGCGTCCTGGTGCGGTGCGGCGGGTGCGGCGCTTTCGCCGCCGCCGAGGGCCGCGAAGATCTCCTTCGCTCGCAGCTTGGTGATCGGCTCGGGTTCGTGCCAGACGGCCAGGACGAAGTTCACGCTCCCCATGGTCCTACACGGCGCGAGTGCAAGGCCGGCCGGTGGTGACCGGCCGGAGGCGGCCGCCGCCGCCGGGGGTGCCGGTGACGGCGGCGGCCTGGTGGGGACGGGTCAGAATCCTGCGGTGATGCGGGTGAAGTCCCAGTTGTTCTGGGAGACGCCGCTGCAGGTCTCGCTGACGCCGCCGCCGGGGCAGGGGCGGTCGCGGTTGACCGACCAGAAGGCCAGGCGGGTGAGGCCCTTGGACCTGGCCCAGTCGCGGATCTGGGTCCAGGTGCCGGTGGTGGTGACCTCCTGCTGGTCGGACAGCCCGTTCATGCCCGAGATGCCCATGTGCGCGTAAGCCTGCGCGTCGGTCCAGCCCCAGGCGTTCTTGAGCGCGTTCTTCAGTCCTTCTGAGGCGTTGACGGTGCTCTGGTACATGTTGGCGCCGCCGCCGAAGTCGAACGGCATGATCGTGTAGTTGTCGATGGGGATGTTCATCGCCCGCGACTGGTTGATCAGCCGGACGCCGTCGGCGGTCGGGCCGCTGGTGCCGGTGCCGAAGGTGAGCACCACCTTGACGTTCGGGTTGTTCTGCTTGACGGTCTTCAGTCCGCCGAGGATGCGGTCCTGGACGGTGTAGTTGGAGAACTCGTCGGTGTTCTCGATGTCGAAGTCGACCACGGCGGGGCCGACGGCGTTGATGACCTGCTGCACGGCGCCGGCGAAGGCGCTGGAGGAGGAGCAGTTGGGGCCGAGCTTGTTGCCCGACCAGCCGCCGAAGGAGACCTGGACGCTGCCGCCCGCGCCCTTGATCGCGTTGATCGTCTGGGCGTCGACGCCGCCGGTCAGCGGCCGGGAGCCGTCCCACATGGGCGTGCAGCCTCCGCCGGAGAGGATGAAGGCCATGGTGAAGGACCTCACGCCCGTGGAGCTCATCACCGAGGTGGCGCTGGGCGGGCTGCCCCAGCCCATGTAGAGGTAGGGGGCGCCGGCCATCTTGCCGGGGGTGGGCGGCGGGGTGGTGCCGCCGCTGGGCAGGGTCCACCTCTGGTTGTCGCTCGCGTAGCAGTCCCAGATCTGCAGCGGGGTGCCGTCGGCCGAGCTCGGCCCGGTGGCGTCCAGGCACTTGCCGAGGGCGCGCAGCGTGCCGTCGCTCTGGGCGGTCCAGATCTGGGCGGCGGTGCCGTTGCAGTCGTAGAGCTGGACCTTGGTGCCGTTGGCGCTGGAGGCGGCCGCCACGTCCAGGCACTTGCCGAGGGCGCGGACGGTGCCGTCGGAGCCGGTGGTCCACTGCTGGGCGTTGGTGCCGTTGCAGGTGTACAGCTGGATCTTCGTGCCGTTGGCGCTGGAGGCCGCCGCCACGTCGACGCACTTGCCGCCGTAGCCGGTGATCTGGCCGGTGGCGGCCGAGGCGGGGGTCAGGCCGGTGGCCAGCAGGGGCAGGGTCGCGGCGACGGCGACCGTGATGAGCCGGGTGCGGATTCGGGAGCGGGGGCGGAAACGGCTGGAGTGTTCCGGATTCATGGGGGGTGTCGCTTCCTTCGTGCGAGGGGAGTGCGTGCGCCTCGGGTCCTGCGTCCTGCGCGGGGACGGGAGCGAGGCCGCGCCTCCCTCGGGGCCGGCCCTTCCGTGGGAGTCCGGGCGGACGAGACTCCTGAACTCTTAGGAAGGTTTCTTAATTAATAAGGGGATTCAACGCCCTGCGCCCACTGGTAGTCAAGAGCTCCGTCGCCATCGGCGTCCCGGCCCTCACGTCGCCAGGCCGCACCATCGGAAACCGCCGGTGCGTCGGGGTGCGGTCGGAGTACGGCAGAGCCGGACCGCGTGCGCGGCGCCGGCGAGAGGCCGGATGAGCACCGGCGTCCCCGCTGCCGGGGCGCCTGGAACGCGCGGGCAGAGGGTCGCGGACCCCCGCCGCTGGGAGGCGCTGGCCGTGTGCCTGACGGCACGGATCGCGTTCCGCGACGACCGCACCATCGCCGGTCTGCACATCCTCGAAAGGCGGACGCCGTGACCATCGAATCTCCGGGCCTTGCGAAGACGGCCACGCCCCGAGGCGGACCCCGCATGAGCGGCCGCGAACTGCGATCGATCGGTGTGTTCACCGCCTTGGCGTTCGCGCTCGCCTGGCTCATCGCGCTCCCGCTCTGGTTCGGTGACGGACTCGCCAGCCCTTATTTCACCCTCGTGGCCGCCGCCACGATGATGACCCCCGCGATCGCCGCCCTCGTCGTCGTGTTCTTCGTCGAGCGGCCGCAGCACAGGACGCGGACGCTCGGACTGTGGCCGTTGCGACCGGTCCGGAGCCTGGCCGGCTACGCGGCGCTGGGGATCATCGTGTCCATCGCGCTCGTCCTGGTGGCGCTCCCGGTCGGCGCGCTGCTGGGGGTCTACCCGGCCGATTTCGTGAACTTCTCCGCGTTCCAGCAGGTCCTCGACGAGCAGGCGGGCGCCGCGGGAGTGGCCGAAATCCCGATCCCGATCGGCGCGCTCGTCGTCATCCAGCTCGCCGTACTCCCCTTGGCGGCGTTCATCAACCTCATCCCGGCGCTGGGGGAGGAACTCGGGTGGCGAGGGTGGCTGCTGCCCGAACTGATGCCGCTCGGCACGCTCCCAGCCTTGCTGATCTCGGGCGTGATCTGGGGCCTTTGGCACGCCCCGCTCATTCTCCTCGGGTACAACTACCCGGATGCGCCGGGCTGGCTCGGCGTGACCGCGATGGTCGGCACGTGCATCCTGGTCGGCGCGGTCTTCGGCTGGCTGCGGCTCCGCTCGGGGTCGGTGTGGCCCGCGGCCCTCGCGCATGCGGCGTTCAACGGGGCGGGCGGGACCTACCTGCTCTTCGCCGAGGCCGGCGAGCGCGTCGACACCACGCAGGCGACGATCCTCGGCTGGAGCGGGTGGATCGTGCCGCTCGCGCTCGTCGTGATCCTGATCGCCACGGGACGGTTCACTCCCGCGAAGCACCCAGGACAGTGAAGGCCTGTCTCACTGGTCGCGGCTCTGCGTGCCGCGTCTGGCCGCTCGCCTGTCCCGCCACCTCGCACCGGCCCCGATCACTCCTTGCCTGGTGCGTGCTCGCTCAACGTGTGCAGGGCAAGGGTGGAGTGCGCGTAGGCGCCGCCGGCGCGCATCTCCGCCGCGACCCGGATCGCCTCCATGATCTCCTCCGGGCGAGTCGCTTGCGCCACGCCGCGATCTCGGGCGTGGCCTTCGGGTAGAGGGGCTCGTTCACAGGGTCGCCACAGTAATCCACGCACTCGGCCGTACGGCCTGGATCCTTCATCCGGGCTGACGGGAGTGTTCAGTGGCGCAGCAGTTCGGCGAGCACGGCCGCCTCGCTGATCTCCGGCTGTTTGGTCGCGGTGAGCAAGGTCAGCACGCCGCCCTGGGCCGCGAGTTCGCGCAGGTGCTTCAGCGCGGCCGCCCGTTCGGGGTCTGCCAGTTCGCTGCGGTAACGGCGGCCGAACTCGGCGAAGAGTTCGGGGTCGTGGTGGTACCAGGTGCGCAGCTCTGTCGAGGGGGCGATCTGTTTGCACCATTCGTCGAGGCCGGCCTTGGCCTTGGTCATTCCTCGCGGCCAGATCCGGTCGACCAGCACCCTGACGCCGTCATCTCGCGCCGGCTCCTCGTAGATCCGGCGCACCTGAACCTTGCTCCTGCCTGCCATGGTGTGCCTCCTCATGGTCGAGGGTGCGCTGATGGAGGTCCGGTGACGTGCGCCGCCGTCGTCAGGGCATCACCAGGGCCGGCATCCCTCTCATGACACCGACGCTACCCCGGGGGACGTCAGGGCATTCCGTTGGACGTGGCTCCGCAGGCAGGCGTACATCGCCATCGAATCGGACATTTGTGATCTACATTGTAAAGGCCGTGAGTGTATACAACGAACCTAAAAGCCACAAAAACTCAAGCTCGACAGCCCCCTATCCGACGAAAATTCTGGGGAGGCGGCGGATCGCGAATTCGGAGCGGCCGGACACGCGCCGGTCGTATTCTCCAGTGCCGTCCGCCGTAAACCCGACGATGCCTCTGACCTGGTTATACGCCGCGATGGGCGACGCATTTCGCGGGAGATCAACACCGTTGCGAGGCTGTTGTGAGGATTGTGTTGAATGTGAGGGGGAAGTCGGGGTACCCATGAGCCCATGGCTGACTCAGGCACCTCCGGACGTGTGGTCGCGGGACGCTACCGGCTTCTCGAGCCCCTCGGGCAGGGCGGTATGGGGGTCGTCTGGCGAGCCGTGGACGAACTGCTGCTGCGCGAGGTGGCCGTCAAAGAGCTGCTCGGCTCGGCCGAACTGACCCAGCCCGAGCGCGAGATCTTCACGACGCGGACCTTCCGCGAGGCCCGGGCGGCCGGGCGGCTCAGCCATCCGGGCGTCGCCGCCGTCTACGACGTCTTCGAGGACGACGGCCATCCGTGGATCGTGATGCAGCTGGTGCCCTCGCGGACGCTCGGCGCGATCGTGCGGGAGGACGGCGCGCTCGCGCCGCGCCGGGTCGCCGAGATCGGCCTGCAGGTGCTGGCGGCGTTGCTGGCCGCGCACCAGGCGGGCGTTCTGCATCGGGACGTCAAACCGGACAACGTGCTGGTGACCGCGGACGGCAACGCGGTGCTCACCGACTTCGGCATCGCGACGCTTGAGGACGATTCGCCGATGACGCGGACCGGCACCCTGGTGGGGACGCCGGCGTTCATCGCCCCGGAGCGGGCGCTGGGCGGGCGGGCGGAGCGGGCGTCGGACCTGTGGTCGCTGGGCGTGACGCTGTACTTCGCGGTGGAGGGCCGGTCGCCGTTCCAGCGAGGGCACATGCTGGCGACGCTGGCCGCGGTGCTGTACCAGGAGGCGGCGCCGTTGCGGGCGGCCGGCGAGCTGGCTCCGGTGATCGAAGGCCTGCTGGTCAAGGACTCGGCGGCGCGGATGACGGCGCCGGAGGTGGCCCGGATCCTCGGTGAGGTCGCGGCCGGCCGTGCGCCCGAGCCGGCTCCTGCCGGGTCTTCGCTCCCCTCCGCGCCGCCGGAGGAGTCGCAGGACCTGGACGCGATGCCGGTTCCGGGCCTGTCGTCCGCTTCACCATCGGTGCCCGCCTTGGAACAGGTGGTGGCTCCAAGCCCGGTACCGTCCGCGGACCCGGTGTCGTCGTCGGGTTTCGTGTCGTCCGCGACCCCGGTGGCCGCCGCTTCGGACCCGGTGGCGGATTCAGCGCCGGTGACGGCCGCCGCCGCATTGGCGGCTTCGGCGGCGTCCACGGCTCACGCGCGCCCGGGCCCGGCAGCGGCGCCGGGATCGGACGCGGAGCCGGGTCCGGACGCGGGCACAACGCCGGTACGCGGTCCGGGGCGGACGCCGCCGGGGCCGGTGCTGTTGCTGACGCCGCGCCGGCTGTTCGCCGCGGCGGGTGTCACTCTCGTGCTCGGCGGGTTCGCCGTGGGCGGGCTGGCCTATCTGCGTCCCGCCGCCGATGGCGCGATGGCCGCCGCGCCGGGCGCGGTGCAGGTGACGGTGATGCAGACGCGGCCGGCCTCCGGTGAGGGGGACGGCGGAGCCACGGGTGAGCCGGTGGTGGGGCGGACCGGCGACCAGGCCGGTGCCGATGGCTCGCCCGATGAGGCGGTGCGGCCCGAGCCGGCGGACGCGGCCACCGGTTCGGGAGACCGCCGGTCGCGATCGGCGCCGCCGGAGCAGGACGACAAGGTGACCGGAAAGCCTTCCAGCGGGGGGAAGGAGAAGCGGCGCGGCTCCTCGGGCGATTCCGGGAACGGCCATGGCAACGCGGGCAAGAACACGGGCGGTCGGAAGGGCAAGGGCGCGAGCGGCCAGAAAGGCACGGGCTCGGCGCACAAGCCGGTCAAGGCCTCCTCCGGCGGCCACGGAAACGGAAGGCGCGAGTGAGCGGACGACCGGTACACCGGGGTGGCGATGCCGTTGACCGGGGTGAAGACCGGGTGCGGTCGACTGCGATGAGAATCCGGGGTGCCGTCGGCGAACTCCGGCGCCGGTCACACGGCGGGGACGGGGAGGCCGCCCTCGAAGACTCGGCGACATCCGGCAGTTCTTCGGCAAGGTTCGCTGATCCGCCGCCGGTTGTCGGCGGACCCCCTCAGACCCCATGTATTCGCACGAGGTGTGCCGGCGCGGCGGCCTGTCAGTGCACGCCTCTGACGGTTCCGTCCCACGGCTGAACGCTGAACGGCGCAGGTCAGCAGGCGGTGGCCCCGCCGTCGATCGCGAGGGCGGCTCCGGTGATGAAGCCGGCTTCGTCGCTCAGCAGGAAGGCCGTGAACGCGGCGATCTCGTCCGGCCGCCCGACCCGTCCGAGCGGGTGCATCGCTCCGGCCGCCCGCAGTGCCTCCTCCGGGGTGGCGCCCATGCCTCCCCGCAGCAGGGGGGTGTCGACGCCGCCGGTGACCAGGGCGTTGATCCGGATGCCGGCCGCGGCCGTGTCGAGCGCCGCCGATCGGGTGAGGCCGATCACTCCGTGCTTGGCGGCGCTGTAGGCGGCCAGTCCCTGCTGGCCGCGGACGCCGCTGATGGAGGCGTTGTTCACGATCGCGCCGCCGCCGCTCGCCCGCAGCGCCGGGATCTGGTACTTGAGGCCGTAGAAGACGCTGCTGAGGTTGAGGGCCAGCTCGGCGTTCCAGGCGTCGCCGTCCAGGTCGGTGACCGGGCCGACCGCCGTGGCGGCGCCGACGTTGTTGAACGCGCCGTCGAGGCGGCCGTACCGGCTGACCGCCTGCCGGACCAGTTCGGCCATCTCGGCCTCCAGGGTGACGTCGGCGGCTACGAAGGTGGCCTCCCCTCCGGTGGCGCGGATGCCGGCCACCAGCGCGTCGCCGGCCTCCTTGCCGCGTGCGGCCAGGACGACCTTGGCGCCCTCGGCCGCGAGCCGCTCGGCGGTGGCGCGGCCCATGCCGGAGGTGGCGCCGGTGATCAGGATGACTTTGCCGGTGAGACGTGTGGACACGTTGACTCCTGTGTCGGTGAGGTCGTGTTCGGAATGAAAGTCAGAAGGTTCAGAAGGTGAGGACGAGCCTGCCGCGCAGGCCGCCGGCTTCGAGTCGCCGGTGCGCGGTGGCCGCCTCGGCGGCGGGAAGGGCCGCCGCGACGCGCGGGGTGAGCGCCCCCGCCTCGGCGAGCCGGCGGATCTGGTGCAGCTTGTCGGTCCGTCCCGCGTAGTCGGGGACGAACACCGTCCGCACCGCGACCCTGCCGTTCTCGCCGAAGTCGTGACCGCCGGGCTCGTCTCCGGTGCGGAAGCGGGCGTAGTCGCCGCCGTCCCGTACGGCGTCGAGCAGCCGCGGCCCGGCCAGGGCCGTGTCGGCGACGGCGTCCACGCCGTCCGGGTAGCGGGCCCGGATGCGTTCGGCGACATCGGCGCCCCTGGCCACGACGTCGGCCGCGCCCAGGCGGCGGACGAGCGCCTCGTCGGCGGGCGCGGCGTCGGCGACCACGGTCAGGCCGGCGTGGGCGGCCAGCTGGACGAGGTAGCCGCCGAGGATTCCGGCGGCGCCGATCACGGCGAGCACCGATCCGGGAGCGAGTGCCAGCGTGTCGAGCGCCAGCATCGCCGTGAGCCCGTTCATCGGGAGTGTCGCGGCGGCCGGGTGGTCGGCGTTGCCGGGCGCGGGAACGATCCAGCCGGCCGGCAGCACCACGTGTTCGGCGTAGCCGCCCCGCGGTGACACCATCGCCATCACCGGTTGGCCCAGGGACAGTTCGGTCTCGGTTCCCGGGCCGATCTCGTCGACCACTCCGGCGATGTCCATGCCGAGCACGTACGGCCCGGGCACGCCGTCGAACACCCATGCGTTCGCGCCGGAGCGCAGCAGGGCGTCGGCGGGGTTCACCGCCGCCGCGTGCACCCGTACGCGGATCTCGCCGGGCCCGGCGTGTGGGTCGGGCAGGTCGAGAACGCGCAGCGTTTCGGGTCCTCCGAACTCGTGTACCCCGATTGCTTGCATTATCCCAGCTCCCGAGTGGTTCTTGATGTATACCAGGTCTGACGCCGGTACCTTCGCATCGAGTGCGGCCGTGCCGCAAGAAGGCACTTCGTCATGACCAGGTATCGCCAGAAGAACCGTCTGGGGCGAACCTGGTACTGGTCGTATACTGCGGGCCATGTCGCAGCCGCTCCCGCAGGTCGAGGTCGCCGAGCCGTGCGAGGAGGCCCGCCTCGCCCTGATCCGCGACGTGCTCGAACGGATCGGCGACAAGTGGTCGGTGGTCGTCATCTGCCAGCTGGACGACACCACCCGGAGGTTCAACGAGCTCAGCCGGATGAGCAAGCCCATCACCAAGCGCATGCTCAGCGCGACCCTGCAGGGGCTGGAGCGAGACGGCCTGGTGACCAGGACCGTCTACGACACCAAGCCCCCGCGGGTCGACTACGCGCTGACCCCGCGCGGGATGAGTCTGCTCGAGGTGGTCCGGGCCCTGGCCGGCTGGGCGGAGGACAACGCCGTCGGCATCCTGGAGTCGAGAGCGGGCTACGACGCCCGCTGACGGCTTCTGGCCGGGGGTGCGGGGCGCGGTCTTGGGGCCGCATGGTGCGGGCTTTGCGGACTTGACGGTGTGGTGGCGTTCGCGGGGGATTCTCGACCATTCCGGGGTGTCGGCGGGCCGGCGAGCTTACCGGCCGGTTGACTTCAGAGGGGTAGCGTTCGTACCTACATCCCGAATCGGTTGAAAGGGCGCAGATGGCCGCACAATTCAAGGTGTCCATCGCCTATCGGCCCCCCGTCGCAGTGCTGGCGCTGACGGGCGAGCTCGACCTCGCCACGTCGGACATGCTGGTCGCGAGCGCGAAGGACATGATCGGCCGCGGACACGCGCATCTGGTGATGGACGTCACCGGCCTTCGGTTCTGTGACTCGACAGGGCTGGAAGCGATCATCGACGCCGCCGACCGGGCGGTGAAGGCCGATGGCTGGCTGCGCCTGGTGGGCGTGGGCGGCGTCCTGGAGCGGGTCTTGGAGATCACCCGGCCGGAGCATCCGTTCCGGCCCGAGGTCCACGGCGACCGGACGTGGTCGGCGACCTCAGCCCGGCCGGCGCAGCCCTCCAGGCGCCTGGTGCCGCCGCGCGCCGGCGGCCGGGCGCTTCCCGGCCGCTCGCGGGGCCTGGCGCCGCGCGCCGCCTCGCCGGTGTGAGCGTCCCGGCTCCGGCGTCAGTGCGAGTGAGCCCTGGCGGCGGCCTGCCCGCCCGGGTCCGGGCGGGGCGGGGTTCGCCGTAGCCTGGGAGCGCTGCACCGGCAGGCGGTGCCAGCGCGGCGCGCGAGGAGAACGACGCACCTTGTCCGACAAGCGGGAACACGTCCGTCAGGTGCCAGGCACGGATCCGCTCGCCCTGCTGCGGGCCGACTGCGGCAGTTGTTTCGCGCTGTGCTGCGTGGCCCTGCCCTTCTCCGCGTCGGCGGACTTCGCGGCCGACAAGCAGGCCGGCCGGCCGTGCGCCAACCTGCGCGCCGACTTCGGCTGCGGCATCCACGACCGGCTCAGAGACAGCGGCTACCCCGGCTGCGTGGCCTACGACTGCTTCGGCGCCGGGCAGAAGGTCTCCCAGCGCACCTTCGCCGGGCGCGACTGGCGGGCCGACCCGGGCGGCGCCGCGCGCATGTTCCAGGTGTTCCCGGTCATGCGGCGGCTGCACGAGCTGCTGTGGTACCTCACCCAGGCGCTCACCTACCCGAAGGCCGCTCCCCTGTACGGCGAGATCCGCCTGGAGCTGGACCGGCTCGAACGGCTCACCGAGCAGGGCCCGGAGGTCCTGGCCGGGCTCGACACCGAGGAGCGGCGGCGGCAGGTCGCCCCCCTGCTGGCGCGCGTCAGCGAGCTCGTGCGCGCCGAGGCCGCATCCGGGCGCCGCGGCAAGGACCGCCGGGGCGCCGACCTGATCGGGGCGGCGCTGCGCGGCGCCGACCTGAAGGGCGCCGACCTGCGGGGGGCGTACCTGATCGGGGCCGATCTTCGCCGCGCCGATCTGCGGCTGGCCGACCTGATCGGCGCCGACCTTCGGGGAGCCGATCTGAGCGGCGCCGACCTGACCGGCAGCGTCTTCCTCACCCAGTCGCAGGTCAACGCCGCCAAGGGCGACGGCGCCACCAGGCTGCCCGCCCCGCTCGCCCGCCCGGCGCACTGGCCGGCCACCAGCCAGAGCGCCGCCGGCGCGCCGGCCGCTTCGGCGTCCGCCCGTCCGCGTGGCCGATCCCGCCGCCGCTGAGCCGGCCGCTGAGCCCACCCGGCGGGGACGGCCCGCGACGTCTCCCGCGTCTCCCGCCGGACGGCTCGCATGCACCCGGCGCGACATCCCATATGTGCGTTATGTCCAAGTTTGGGTAGTGCTGTCGGTGTCAGTCTCGGCAGGGTGCGGCAGGCGTCCACGCGCGCGGCGCGCCCATCGTGTGCCGAGCCGGCGGCCCGGACGAGCGGACCGCTTCCAGGGCTCTCACGGAAGGTGTCTCCTCATGGCCTCGCAGACCTCTGACACCCCACTCGCCGGCCGGGTCGCCGTCGTCGCCGGCGCCTCCAGCGGCATCGGCGCGGCGGCCGCCGAACACCTGGCATCGCTGGGCGCGAAGGTCGCCGTGCTGGCCCGGCGCGCGGACCGGCTCGCCGAGCTGGTCTCGCGCATCGAGAAGAACGGCGGCACCGCGCTGGCGATCGCCGCCGACGTGACCGACGCGCAGGCCGTGCGCGCCGCCGCCGACCGGGTGAGAGACGACCTGGGTGAGGCGGACCTGGTGCTCAACAACGCCGGTGTGATGCTCCCGGCCCCGATCGAGGAGCTGGCCACCGACCAGTGGCAGCGCCAGATCGACCTGAACATCACCGGCCTGATGAACGTCATCGGCGCGTTCGTCCCGCAACTGGTGCGGGCGGCCGCCGAGCGCGGCGTCGGCGACCTGATCAACACCTCCTCGATCGCCGCGCAGAACATCTTCCCGAACTTCGCCGTGTACGCGGCGACCAAGGCCTACGTCACGCACCTGTCCCGGCACCTGCGCACCGAGCTGGGCCCGAAGAACGTACGGGTCTGCGCGATCGAGCCGGGCATCGTCGGCACGGAACTGCAGGGCCACGTCACCGACACCGGCGCGCAGGACTGGCTGGAGGGCTCCAAGGAGACGATGGAGTGGCTGACGTCGGAGGACATCGCCCATGCCATCGGCTTCCTCGCCTCCCAGCCGGCCCGCGTCAACTTCCAGCAGGTCACGATCATGCCCACCGGCCAGCCCAGCTGACCACACCCCCACGGCGCCGGCCCGGCCGCCCTCGCGGGGGGCCATCGGGCGGGGCGGCGGGTCAGGGGTCGCGTCGCCGCAGCAGCAGCGCGGCGCCGGCCAGCGCGGCGGCCGCCCAGGCGGCGAGCACGCCCAGGCCCGCCCATGGGGTGAGCGGCAGCCGGGACAGGCCGGTGGTGGCCTGGACGGCGAGGCCGGCGCTCATCGGCGAGACCCGCCAGATCAGGCGCTGCCATCCCGGGTCGGACACCATCAGGGCGAGGCCCGGCAGGAAGTACAGCAGTCCGAGGACGCCCGCGGCGGCCACGGCGGAGTCGCGGACGACGGTGGCGACGCCCAGGGCGAGCAGGGCGACCAGCACCAGGTAGAGCACCGACCCGGCGGCCGCGCGCAGCATCGGCCCGTCGGCCACCGCCGGCAGCAGATGGCCGGGCGCGGGGGCGGGGCCGCCGGGCAGCAGGATCCGCCCGGCCAGCACCGACGCGGGCACCGCCACCAGCGCCGCGGCCAGCGTGAGACCGGTGAGCAGGGTGGCCTTGGCGGCCAGGACGGCGCCCCGGCGGGGCATCGCCGCCAGCGTGGTGCGGATCATGCCCGTGCCGTACTCGCCGCCGATCATCGACACGGCCAGCAGGGCGGCGGCGGCCTGGCCGAGCCGGACGCCGTACAGGCTGATCACGGCGGGATCGTGGCCGCAGCCGCCCGGCGGGCAGGACACGGCGGCCGCGGCGGCGCCGGTGGCGACGGTGACCGCCACCAGGGCCGTCAGCAGCCGGCCGGTACCGGCCACGGTGCGCAGCTTGGTCCATTCGGCGTGCAGTTCGCGTCTCACGCGTCCCTCCGGTTCAGCCGGACGGCCGCCAGGGCCAGGGCCAGCGCGGCGTAGCCGGCGAGCACGGCAAGGCCGGCCCACGGCGCCAGCGGGTAGTAGCCCATCTGCGGGGTGTAGTGGCCGAGCACGTGCGAGTACTGCGGGATGCTCTGCTGGATCGCGAACCCGGCGGCCGGAGTGACCCTCAGCAGCCACTGCGCGACCCCCGCGGGCAGCACCGAGGCGGTCGCGAGGATCAGCGGCAGCACGCACGCCACGATGGCGAGGGTCACCGCCACCGCGCCGCGCCTGAACGCCGCGCCGAGCGCCAGGGCGAACACGGCGGTGAGCGCGTGCAAAGCCGCGACGCCGGCCACGATCCGCACCTCGGTGAGCGCGCCGACCGGCAGGATGTGCTCGCCGTTGGAGCGCAGGATCCTCGTCCCGGCGGCCATCGCGACGCCGGCGCCGGCCAGCCCGGCGGCGAAGGCCGCCCCGCCGATCACGACGGCCTTGGCCGCCAGCACGCGGCCGCGCCGTGGCGAGGCGAGCAGCGTGGTGCGCCACAGGCCGCGGCGGCGCTCCGCGGTGACGAACAGCACCGCCACCACGATCACCACGACCAGCGCGGACGCCACGCCGGTGAGGGTCCGCTCGACGGTGGCGCCCTCGCCGAGCGGCGCGATGTCGCCGACCCCCGTCACGGTGAACGCACCGCCGGACTCGGCGGCCCGGCCCGGGTGGTGCGGCGTGCCGTCCAGCTCGGTGGTGACGCCGACGTCGTCGCGGCTCCAGACGTCCGAGGACGTCGCGCCCCGCACGCCGACCTGGTCGAACACGGCGGTGGCCTCAGCGAAGCGCACCGCCGCGACCGACCCGCCGAGCACGTCGTCGCTGACCGTCAGGTCGCCGGGAGAGGTGACGAACATCCCGGCCCGCACCGTGTCCGGCAATCCGGGCAGGCGGGCGGCGCCGACCTTGCTCCAGTGGCGGCCGTCGGGCGACTCGTAGCCGGTGAGGGTGTCGCCGGAGCGGGTGAGGCGCAGCCAGCGCGGGGAGGCGGGGGAGACGCCGCCCGCTCGTCCGGCGACGTCGCCGGTGAAATCGTGCTGCATCCGCACCCCGTGCGCGCCGGTGACCATCACCGCCGCGTACGCCGCGCCCTGCCGGGTGCCGTCCTTGACCATGAGGCCCGCCTTGGCCCACGGCACCACGCCGGGGACGATGCCGGTGGGGTCGGGTCTGCGGATCCGGCCGGTCAGGGATGTAACGCGGACGGTGATGTCGCCGTCGCCGCGCAGCGGCCGGTGCACGAAGTAGAACCGGTCGTCGACCGCTTCGCCGTCCGGGCCCACCGGCGGGGCGGGGCAGGGCACCTCGACCGGGCCCTTGCTGCAGGAGGTGTGGCTGCCCGCCGCCGTGAGCAGGCCGAGCAGCGCGGTGAGCAGTGCGGCGGCCGCCATGGCGACGACCTGGCCGCGGACGGTGCGGAACTTGGTCCACTCGGCGTGCGCCAGGCGCACCAGCGGCAGCAGACGTGCCCGCCCGTCGCGGACGGGCCGCGGCCGGGAGCGGCGCGGAGCGGCGGCCCTGACGGTCATCGCGCCGCCTCCCCGCCCATGGCACGGTTCTCCGCCGCATCCACGCCCTGAAAGGCCCGCCCATCGGCCCCTTCCTCGGGACTGGGCGGTACGTCCGGCGGCCCACCAGGGGCGGGGAGCCCTTCCGCCGTCCCACCGGGCGCACGGAACTCGGCCGCTCCCCGGGTGAGCTCCATGTAGGCCTCCTCCAGCGTCGCGTGGTGTGCGCTCACCTCCGAGAACGGCACGTCTTCGCGGCCCAGCACCGCCACGACGCGCTCGGCGGGCAGCCCTGAGACGGTGAGGGTGTCGCCGCCGGTGGCGGCCACCGTCGCTCCGGCGCCCGCCAGCGCGGCCATCGCCGCCGCGCGGTCGCCGGTGCGCACGCCGACCCGATCGCGGGAGGCGGCCGCGATCAGGTCGGCCACGCCGGTGTCGGCGATCACCCGGCCGCGGGCGGCCACCACCAGGTGGTCGGCGGTGTCCTGCAGCTCGCTCATCAGGTGGCTGGAGACCAGGACGGCGCGGCCCTCGCCGGCCAGCGCCCGCAGCAGGCCGCGCATCCACACGATGCCCTCCGGGTCCAGACCGTTGGACGGCTCGTCGAGCAGCAGCACCTGCGGGTCGCCGAGCAGCGCCGCGGCGATGCCCAGGCGCTGGCGCATGCCCAGCGAGAAGCCGCCCGCCCTGCGCCGCGCCGCCGGGCCCAGGCCGGCCAGCTCGATCACCTCGTCCACCCGCCGGGCGCCCAGCCCTTGAGAGTGGGCCAGCCACAGCAGGTGGTCGCGGCCGGTGCGGCCGGGCTGCAGCGCGCCCGCGTCCAGCAGCGCCCCGACGTGGCGCAGCGGGTCGCGCAGGCTCCGGTAGGTCCGCCCGCCGATCAGCGCGCTGCCCTCCTCGGCCGCGTCCAGGCCGAGAATGACCCGCATCACGGTGGACTTGCCCGCGCCGTTCGGGCCGACCAGGCCGGTGACCCGGCCCGGCGCCACGGTGAAGGACATCCCGTCCAGGGCCAGAACGGCGCCGTAGCGCTTGCGAAGCCCGATGACTTCGATGGTGGCTTCCATGGTCGGCCAGGCTAGGCGCGGCGGCGGGCGCGGTCGTCCCACCAGTGAGCGATCTTCGCCGTCGCTCACGCGAGGGACGTCCCGTCCCTGACACGAGGGATGCCCGCCGGCCGAGCGGACGTGATAATGACCTGCGTGAACTCAGTGGACGGGCCCCGCCTCGCGACCGGCCGGGCGACGGCGGTGGTGGCCGCCCACGCGGCCCGCGCCGTTCGTGCGGGCGGCGGGGACGACAGGGGCGAGGGAGGCGGCGGCCGGTGGGCCGCCCGGTGGCGGCGCGCCGCCGCCGCCCGTCACACGCCGGTGGCGGCCGGGGTGGTGCTGGCGGCGTTCGCGCTGGCCGAGACGGCGGCGAACGCCGGCGGGCCCGGGGCGGCGCCGTTCGGGCGCGTGGAGACCGCTCCGGTGAACGCCCAGGTGGCGGGCGAGGCGCTCGCGCACGCCGGCGGCGCGCCGGTGCCGCAGCCCGGCGGCGCGGCGCTGTACATCGTGGTGTTCGGCCTGCTGGCCCTGGCCACCACGCTGCCGCTCGCGCCGCTGTGGGGTCAGCCCGCCGCGGCGGCCGTGCTGGTGTCGGTGGCGGGCGCGCTGTCGCTGGCGGCCTTCCACACGCTCACCATCGCCGGCGCGGCGGCCCAGCTCGCCTGCGGATACCGGCTCGGCCGCGCCGGCTCCCAGGCGCTGGCGGTGCTGCTGGCCGCGCCGTTCGTGGCGCTGGCCGTCGCCGGCACGATGGCCGGCGCGCCGGGGCCGCTCGTCGTGCTGCTGGCCTGCCTGGCCCCGGCGGCGGCGCTGGCGGGGGCGGCCGGGCGGGCCCGTGGCGAGGCGCGTGAGCACACCGCGGCCCGGCGGGTCATCGCCGACACCCTGGTGGAGCACACCGCGCGCGGCGAACGGGCCCGCATCGCCCGTGAGCTGCACGATGTCGTCGCCCACCACATCTCCATGGTCGCGGTCCAGGCCGAGACCGCCCGGCTGGCCGTCCCAGGGATGCCCGCCGACGGCGCGCGGCGGTTGTCGGCGATCGGCGACACCGCCCGCGCGGCGCTGACCGAGATGCGGCGGCTGCTCGGCGTGCTGCGCGAGGACGCCGCCACCGGCGGCGCGGAGGTCCGGCGGCCCCAGCCGGGCCTGCGCCTGGCCGAGCTCAACGCCCTGGTCGACGCCGCCCGCGAGTCCGCAGGGAGCGGCGCCCGCCTCATCCTGAGCGGCCGTCCGGTCGTGCTCGATCCCGGCGTGGAGCTCGCGGCCTACCGCATCGTCCAGGAGGCCCTCACCAACGCCCGGCGGCACGCGCCGGGCGCCGCGGTCGACGTGGAGCTGCACTACGGCGACGACCTGCTGCGGGTCCGCGTCCGCGACAACGGCCCCGGCCCCGCCACCGGCGGCCCCGCCGCGGACGGCCCCCACCCCGCAGGTCGGTACCCAGGCGGCCAGGGGGCCGGCGGTCCAGGCGCCTGGGACTCAGGTGCCGGCCGAGACACGGGGGATCCGGGTGCCGACCGGGGTGCCGATGGTCCGAGCGGCGGCGGCGGCGTGCGCGGCGCGGGCGCGGCGCCGGGCGGGCACGGGCTGGCGGGCATGCGAGAACGCGCGGCGGCCGTCGGCGGCGAGCTGCGCACCGGCCCCGCCGCCGGCGGAGGATTCCTCGTCGAGGCCCTCCTGCCCGGCCGCCCCGCCTCCGGAGCGGCCGACTCCGGCGCGGACGATAGGGGCGCCGTATGATCTCCGATCCCTCTGGATCCTCCGGTCCCTCCAAATTTTCTGGGCGCTCTGGACCGTCCGACACTTCCGACACCTTCGACACGTCCGAGAGAGTCGACACGTCCGAGACGGTCGAGCCTTCGAAGGTGCGCATCGTGGTCGCCGACGACCATGTGGTGGTACGCGCCGGTTTCGCCGAGCTGCTCGACACCCAGGCCGACTTCGCGGTCGTCGGCACCGCCGCGGACGGGGCCGAGGCGGTGCGGGTGTGCCGCCAGGCGCGCCCCGACGTCGTCCTGATGGACGTGCGCATGCCCGGCATGGACGGCATCGAGGCCACCCGGCGGCTCGCCGGCTCCTCCGAAGCCGGGCCGCGTGTGCTGATCTTGACCACCTTCGACCTGGACGAGTACGTCTACGACGCGCTGCGCGCAGGGGCCAGCGGGTTCCTGCTCAAGGACGTCACCGCCGAGCGGCTGTTCGACGCGGTGCGGGTCATCGCCGCCGGCGAGGCGCTGCTGGCCCCGGCGGTCACCCGCCGCCTCATCGGCGAGTTCGCCCGGCTGCGCCCCGGGCCGGGCGCGCCGGCCGCCGCCGCGCTCGCCGCGCTCACCCCCCGTGAGACGCAGGTGCTGCGGCTCATCGCCGAGGGGCTGTCCAACCCGGAGATCGCGGGCCGGCTCACCGTCACGGAGGAGACGGTCAAGACGCACGTCAGCCGCCTGCTCAACAAGCTCGGCCTGCGCGACCGCACTCAGGCGGTGGTCGCCGCGTACGAGTCGGGGCTGGTCGTGCCGCGTTCCCAGGACCCCGGCCGGCGTCCCGGCTGAGCGCGACGAGGGACGACGCGGCAAGGGACGACGCGGCAAGGGACGACGCGGCTGGGGGGTAAATCGTCGGCAAAGGCGAAGGGGTAAATCCTTGGTAAAGGCGGCGGATGTCCGTTCGCCGCCGTCCACAGTGCGCCGCACGGCCGGCGGCCCGGCGCGATGCCCGGGCGCTCGCGGCCGCCACGGTTCCGGACTCCGCGTCCCCCGGGCGGCTTCAGGCCGCGTGCCCGGCGATCCGGCCGCCCGTCCCCGCCGGCGGCCGCGAGCACCGATCGGGCCGTGACCTCGGGCGACAGCCGGTTCGCGGCCTCAGGAGCTTCGCGGTGCACGCGGGCGGAGGCCGTATTTTGTCGATATGGACCGTGAGAGGCCACTGGGAGAGTTTTTGCGGGCCAGGCGACAGCGCACGACTCCTGATCAGGTGGGCATCCCGTCCGGTGGGAACCGCCGCAGGACGCCGGGGCTGCGCCGCGAGGAGGTGGCGCTGCTGGCGGGCGTCAGCATCGACTACTACGTCAGGCTTGAACAGGGACGCGAACGCCGCCCCTCCGAGCAGGTGCTGGAGTCCCTGGCCCGCGTCCTGCGACTGGACGCCGAGGCCACCGAGCACCTGCACGAGCTGGCCCACCCGCGCGCGCACAGACGCGAGGCGATCGTGCACGCCGACCGGGTGGACCCCAACGTGGTGCGGCTGATCGAGAGCTGGGACCGCGTGGCGGCCTACGTGGTGAACACCCGGCTGGACGTGCTCGTCAAGAACGCCGCGGCCACCGCCCTGTACGAAGGCATGGAGCACAACGACAACCTGCTGCGGCTGGCCCTGCTCAACCCCCGGTCGCGGGAGTTCTACCTCGACTGGGACATGGACACCCGGCACAAGATCGCCCACCTGCGCGCCGCGATCGGCCCCGAGCGGGACGACCCGTTCCTCAACGAGCTGGTGGAGGAGCTGTGGCAGGGCAGCGAGCAGTTCCGCCGGCTGTGGGTCCGCCACGACGTGCGCAGCCGCGTCCGTTCCCCCGTGCGCCTCCACCACGCCGTGGTCGGCGACCTGAGCACGACCATGGAGGTGCTGAGCATCGACAGCACGCCGGGACAGAAGCTCATCGCCTTCCAGGCCGAGCCGGGCAGCGCCTCGGAGCACGCGCTGATCCTGCTCGGCCGACGCGGGCGCGTTGAATACGCGCCGTCGCCCGGAACGGTGCGGTGTCCTTCGGACCAGGTGAACACCGCGGACACCCCGGACGCCATGAACACTTCGAGCGCCTCGGCGCCGGAGTAGGCGCCGGTCAGGCGTCCGGCCGCCCATCGCTCGATCACGCCGGCGACCTGCCGGCGGGGCGCGGGAGCGGGCCGGCGTGGTCAGCCGGTCCGGGCGGCGAAGTGGCCGCCGTCGCCGAATACGAGCCGGGTGAAGTTCTCGCCGATGCGGCGGTGTCCCGCGGGGTCAGGGTGGACCTCGTCGGGCAGCGGGAGTTCGGCGTAGTCCTTCTCGCCGTACAGGTCACGGCCATCGAGGTAGTACAGGTGCGGGTCGTCGGCCATGCGCTCTTCGACGATCCGGGCGAGCTCGTCGCGGATGACGTTGAGCGTGAGGCGCCCGGCGGCGCGTTCGGCCGGATCGCCCGTGGCCGTGAACCGCAGGGTCCCGCCGTCGAAGGAGGGGGCGAGGGGGCCGGGGGTGTCCTCCTGGACCGGGCACAGGATGGGGGACACGACCAGCAGCGGAGTGGTCGGATGCCCGTCGCGGATGGTGTCCAGGAAGCCGTGGACCGCGGGGGTGAAGGCGCGCAGGCGCATCGTGTCGCGGTTGACGATGTTGATGCCGAGCTTGACGCTGATCAGGTCCGCGGGGGTGTCCCGCATGGCGCGGGCGGTGAACGGGTCCAGCAGTGCGCTGCCGCCGAATCCGAGGTTGACCAGCTCCACTCCGCCCTGGGCGGCCGCCAGGGCCGGCCAGGTGGCCGTGGGGTTGGCGGCGTTCGACCCGTGGCTGATGGAGCTGCCGTGGTGCAGCCACACCCTGCGCCCGCTGTCGGGCGCCGGCACGACCGGGGCATCGGTGCGCAGGGCGATCAGTTCGGTGATCTCGGTGTGCGGGAGCCAGATCTCGATGTTCTTGTCGCCGGCCGGCAGACCGGTGAAGCGGGCGGTGCCGGCGGGTCCCTCATGCAGTTCGGCGGACTGGGTGGCCATGTCGATGGTGTGGACCCTGCCGCCGGGCACCGTGGCCTGGGCCGTGAGACGGCCGTCGGCCAGCAGGTCGTACACGCCGTCCGGCGGGGCGGGGAACCCCTGGTAGACCCGTTTGGTGGGCAACGTGTCCAGTTCGATCGCGGTGGCCCGGGTGCGGAACGCGAGCCGTACGCCGGACGGCTGCGCCTCGGCCATGGCCAGTTGGTCGTCGGGGATCCGCCGGCGCGCCTGAGCGGGCAGCCGGTGGGGGAGCAGGCCGTGGGCGGTCGCTTCCACATCGAGGAAGCCGCGCAACAACTCCGCGGTGACGGGCGTGGTGATCCAGTCGTGTTCGGTGTTCATCGTCTCAACCTGTTGATCGGTATTTCTGTGATGTGCATGCACGGCGCGGGGGACCGCCTCTAAGGTGCGGCCCCCGCTGCCGGTCAGGCCGTGGCCACGGTCAGGGCGTGGCCCGTTGCCGGAGCAGGACGTCGAGGGAGTCCAGGATCCAGGCCCAGGACTCCTGTGAGTCGACGGCGGTGTGGCTGAAGCCGCCGGCAAGTTCCAGGCTGACGTAGCCGTGGAAGACGCTGCCGAGCATCCGGACCGCGTGCGTCTGGCCCGGCTCGGTCAGGTCATAGCCGCGCAGGATCGCCCGGGTCATCTGCGCGTGGCGGACGCCGGCGCTGGCGGCCGCCGTCTCGGGGTCGAGCCGGAGCCGGGCCGCGGCGAAGCGGCCGGGGTGCTCACGGGCGTAGTCGCGATAGGCGTCCGCGAACGCGACCAGGGCGTCCTTGCCGGCCCGTCCGGCCAGGGCGGCGGCCACCCGGTCGGCGAGCTCCTGCAGCGCGAACAGGGCGATCCTGGTCTTGAGGTCGTGGGAGTTCTTCAGATGCGAGTACAGGCTCGCGACCTTGACCCCGACCCGCCGGGCGAGCGCCGAGACGGTCACCTGCTCGAAGCCGATCTCGTCGGCCAGTTGAGCCCCTTCCCGGGTCAGACGCTCCGGGGTCAACCCTGCCCTGACCATATGACCTTCCCCCTTCCGGCTACAACGATTATGCATCCACCTAATACTTCTAGGCAAATGGACCTGCCGCTTAGGAGGCTTCCGGCCGCACTTTCCCAAAGAAATACGGCTCGGCCGGGAGTGGCTGGAACCGTCGGGCATGACCGATCTGCTGCTCCGGCTGACCCCCGAGTCCATCGCCGAGTTGCGGCAGACGCTCGATCGCAAAGCGGAGGAACTGAGCGTCCGGGACGCGGACGACCCGCGCGGCGCGCAGGTCGTCCTCCTCATGGCCGGACTGCCCCTCGCACCGTACGATCCCGCCTTCGATCCCGCCGTCGATCCGCACACCTCTGGAACGGCTGTCGCGGCGTCCGCGGACGCGTCGTGACCGAGCCGCCGAGCATGCGCGCCGCGCGCCGGCGCTACGTCACGGCCTGTGTGCTCTTCTGGCTGCCGCTCGGCCTGACCATCGCGCCGTCGATCCTGCTCTTCACCGAACGCGGCATGTCCCTGGTGGCCATCGCGGGCTTCTTCGCCGCGCGCTCTCGCACCGCCGCCGTGCTGGAGCTGCCCACAGGGGGACTGTCCGACGTCCTTGGCCGCCGAACCGTCCTGGCCGCCGCCGGCCTGCTGAACCTGGCCGCTCTCATGCTGCAAGGCCTGGGCACCACCCCCTGGGCGCTCACGACGCGCTGGTCCGCCGGCTCCTGCGGCCGCCCCGGCGACCGGCCTGGGAACCGGCGGCCGTCATGGGGTGGAGCCGGATCGGGGCTAGGTGCGCTCCCCGTTCTCGGCGACCTCCTGCACGCCGGGGTGGGGGCGTCGTCGTGGTGGCGTGCCGGTGCTGTCCGGGCGGTACTCGAAGTGCCACCACTCGTTGTCGTAGATGCGGTAGAGGTCGTAGCGGGCGCCGTGCTCCTCCAGCCAGCGCGCGCCCTCGTGGGGGCGCACGTCCAGCGCGATACCCTTGACGTGGGAGGACTCCGCCGGTGGCAGCACCAGCATGCGCGCCGAGGCCGGTGAGCCTGAGCGGCGCACCTCCTCCTCGAACATCCGCTGCTGAACGAGGGGATCGCGATATCCCGAGGTGAGGCCGATGAGCCGGCCGTGGCGCCACAGCGCCTCGGTGCGCGCCGCGGTGAACGCCGCCATGGCGCCGTCGGTGAGCCCGGTGAGGTCCTCGGCGGGGAACCGCATCCCCAACGCCCATCGGCAGGCCAGCTCGCGGGCACGGCCCGGACGGCGGAGCGACGCCACGGGCAGCAGGAGAACGGCGAGCACCAGCGTGGCCACGGCGTACAGCCGGTCTCGGGGCCGGAGGGGGATGGTACGTGGTTCGTTCATAGCCGACCACGATCGGCGCCGAATGTACGCGCGCCGTCCGCCGAATGTCACCGTTCGTCGACGGCGGCCACCGGGGGCGTGACCGTGACACGACCATGACACGGCGCGGACGAGGCGGGGACACGGCCGATCGACAGTGGAGGGCGCTGACCTGCGGGCGAGTTACGGAGCGTGCTGTGATAATCGGGGGCGTGTCGCGAGTGCTGTTGATCGAGGATGACCCGGCCGTGCGCGAGGGCCTTGAGCTGGCCCTGACCCGGCACGGGCACCGGGTGAGCGCGGTGGGGTCCGGCGAGCAGGGGCTGGACCGGCTGCGCGCGGACCTTCCCGACGTCGTCGTTCTCGATCTGATGTTGCCCGGCATGGACGGGTTCGAGGTGTGCCGCCGCATGCGGGCCGCCAGGGAGGTGCCGATCATCATGCTGACCGCGCGCGGCGACGACATGGACGTGGTGGCCGGGCTGGAGGCGGGCGCCGACGACTACGTGGTCAAGCCGGTGCAGCCCAGGGTGCTGGAGGCGCGCATCCGCGCGGTGCTCCGGCGGATCGGCCGGGACCAGGCGGAGCTGGAGCGGCACGGGGATCTGACCATCGACCGGGCCGGGCTGGTGGTCGCCAAGGGCGGCGTGCCGGTCGGCCTCGCCCCGACGGAGCTGCGCCTGCTGCTGGAGCTTTCCGGCACGCCGGGCCGGGTGCACAGCCGTCAGCAGCTGCTGGAATCGGTGTGGGAGCACGGGTACTTCGGCGACTCGCGTCTGGTGGACGCGTGTGTGCAGCGGCTGCGCGCGAAGATCGAGGACGACTCGGCGGCGCCCGTCTACGTGCAGACGGTACGTGGGTTCGGGTACCGGTTCGGGCCGGTGTGAACCGGGCGGTGGCGCCTCGGCCGAGCCTTGGACTACGTGCCAGGCTGCTTTTTGCGTTCGCGCTGCTGTGCGTGGTCACCGCGGTGGCCGTGGCCGGCGGGATGTACGTCCAGGCCCGCAACGACATCCTGCAACGGGCCCAGGACGCCGCGGTGCAGGCGATGAGAAGCCGGCTGGAGAGGCTCTACCCGTTGCGCAGCCCGGCGCCGGACGCGAGCGAGCTCGGCGAGATCGCCGCGATCGTGGCCGAGGGGGACAACGACGCGGTCGCCGTCTACCACCAGACGCGCTCGCCGGCCGGCCTGCGCCGCCCGTGCCCGCCGGTCGCCGATCCCGCGGCGGCGGGGCCGCCCGGAGTGCCGTGCCGGCACGGCCTGGATCCCGGGATGATCCCCCGAGGGCTGCGCCGGATGGTGGCCGAAGGCAGCATCGCCTGGCAACGCGTGGTGTGGCAGGACGGGCCCCACCTGATCATCGGCACGCCGTTGCTGATCGTCGAGCAGGACGGGACGACGCGGCAGTCGGGCATCGAGGTCTACACCGCGCGCAGTCTTGGTCCCGAACAGACCAGCATCGACCGGCTCGCCACCTTCGCCTGGCTCACCGGCGGGGCGGCCCTGGCGTTCGCGGTCTTCCTCGCGTTGCTCGCCACCCGCGGCGTGCTGCGGCCGGTGCGCGAGCTCGGCCGGGCGGCCCGCCTGCTGGGCGAGGGCGAGCTGCGCACCAGGATCGCGGTCAGCGGCTCCGACGAGCTGGCCGATGTGGCGCGCACGTTCAACGACACCGCCGCGGAACTGGAACGGCACGTCGAGCAGCTGCGCG
Organism: Sphaerisporangium sp. NPDC049457; assembly: GCF_055586705.1. Lineage (NCBI taxonomy): Bacteria > Bacillati > Actinomycetota > Actinomycetes > Streptosporangiales > Streptosporangiaceae > Sphaerisporangium > Sphaerisporangium sp. NPDC049457. The sequence continues at coordinate 132,058 of NZ_JBVJHR010000007.1, forward strand.
CGATGGAAGCCGACGCCCGCCGGTTCGTCGCCGACGTGTCCCACGAACTGCGCACCCCGCTGGCCGCGCTCACCGCGGTCGCCGACGTCCTGGACGAGGAGGCGGCCGGGCTGCCCGAGCCCGCCGGCCGGGCCGCCAGGCTGGTCAGCCAGGAGACGCTCAACCTCACCGCGCTGGTGAACGACCTCATCGAGATCAGCAGGTTCGACTCCGGCGTGGCGGCCCTTGCGCTGAACGACGTGGACGTCGCCGAGCTGGTACGCGCGACCCTGCGCGTGCGCGGCTGGTCGGAGCAGGTGCGGACCGAGCTCCCATCCGCGGTGACGGCGCGGCTGGACCCGCGCCGCGTGGACGTCGTCCTCGCCAACCTGGTCGGCAACGCCCTGAGGCACGGCGAGCCGCCGGTGTCGGTACGGCTGTCCGCCGACCCGCACCAGCTCACTCTGGAGGTTCGCGACCATGGGCCGGGGCTGGACGAAGCGGTGCTGCCGCACGTGTTCGACCGGTTCTACAAGGCCAGCGCGGCCAGGGCCAGGTCCGAGGGCAGCGGCCTCGGCCTGGCCATCGCGCGGGAGAACGCGCGCCTGCACCGGGGCGACCTCACCGTCGCCAACGCCTCGGACGGCGGCGCCGTGTTCACGCTGCGCCTGCCACGCCGGGCACACGATCCGGACGGAGGCCCCGAATGAGGCCCCGAATGCGCACCGGGCCCGTCCGCCGCGCGCTCGCCGCGGGCCTGGTGTCGCTCGTCGCCGCGGCCGGGTGCGGCGTGCGGCCCAGCGACCCCATCCGCGTCGGCGAACCGCCGCGCGGACCCGTCGCTCCGACCATGAAGATCACCCTCTATCTGGTGAAGGACGGCCGGCTCAGCGCGGCGACGCGGCCCGGCCGCCGGCCGTCCCCGGCGGACACGCTCGCACTGCTGGCCGCCGGGCCGACCGCGGCGGAACGGGCGGACGGCCTCACCAGCGACGTCCCGCCCGAGGCCGGCCCGTTCTCGGTGACCGCCGAGCGCGCCGGCCGCCTGGTGGTGAAACCGTCCACTCCGGCCGGCGAACTGTCCAAGCTGGCCGTCGCGCAGATCGTGTGCACGGTCGCCACCATGGCGCCGCGGCTCCCCGTCCAGATCACCGTCGCCGGTGAGGGGCAGAACGTCGACCCCCGCGACTGCCCGGGGTGACCAGGACGGGGCGGCCCGCCCGGGATCGGTCGGCCCTTGCGGGTGATGGCGGTCCACGCGCTCGCGGGCCTTCACCCGGATGCGCTCCGGTCTCCGGCCTCGTGGTGGCGCGCCCAGCCTTCATCGAGAAGTCGGAACCCTGCATCGATGGTTGATTCCGGACTTGCCTCGTGGGTGGCGCTGAGCTGGATCTGCAGGGCGAAACGGACGTAGAAGCGGATCTCGTCGGTCGGCTCCGTGAGCCCGAGCTCTTCGGCGATCGCGGCGACGAGGGCGCCCTCATGGCGGAACCACATCTTCTCCGCGTAATCGATCAGGGCCGGTGTCTCTTCCATGAGGGTGAGGATCTGGCGTTGGGGCCCGGACCTCATCGCGGCGATCTCGGAGAGGTAGTGCGCCTTCAGCGCGTCAGAGATCGTCGTCCCCGGCGCCCGGCCGCTGACCGCGGCCACGAGGCGCTCATGCCGTTCGTCCTCGTCGCTGAAGACGAGCGCCTCCTTCTGCGGGAAATGCGTGAAGACCGTCTTGGGTGAGACGTCCGCCTTGTCGGCGATCTCGCGAACGCTGACCCCGTCGAAGCCGCGCTCGAGAAAGAGCGCCGTTGCCGCGTCCAAGATCGCCGCCCGCGTTGCCGCCTTCTTGCGTTCCCGTCGTCCCACGGCCGTTCCGTCAACCATGACCAGATCCTACTAGTGCCGCACTCCAACCACATTGACGATAAAAGTAGTCTCGATATAGTAAGTGTGCGAGTGAAGTTATCGGGTGACCGGGATCCCCGTGCTGCGTCGACTCGGCGCGAACCCGTACCGACCCCGGCGCCCAGCGCCGACACTGGAAAGGACCATGACCATGACCATGGCCGGCGACATCAACCCGCTCTCGAGCCTCGAACGAAACGAGCCCGCGAACGACGCGGAGCCTGAAGCGCTCGTCGCCGACGCGCGCCGGCCTTCGCGGCGCCGGACCGCGGGAGCCTTGCTCATCGCGGGGCCGATGATCTTCTTGCTGGCCGAGTTCATCGCCGCCGCGGCATGGACGGATCCGCCCTACAGCTACACGTACCACTTCATCAGCAATCTCGGAGTCCACGGGCCCTCGACACTGTTCGGGCAGTACATGTACTCACCGCTGGCATGGGTGATGAACGCCGGCTTCTTCATGTTCGGGATCACGATTCTGGCCGGTGTGGCCGTGCTGCGCGGTCTGCTCGGCCGGCACCGCTGGGCAGCGCTTGTGCCCGCGACGCTGCTGGCCGCCGGCGGCGTCCTGCTGGGATTGTTTCCCGGATCCGGTGAGGCGATGAACGACGGCACCGGCGACTTCCATGCCTTGGGCGCCCTGGCAGGCTTCGTCGGCGCCAACGTCCTGGCCATCGCGCTCGGGAGCATGCACCGACGCGTCGGGCTCTCCCTGAAACTCGGGCGGACGCTGGTCGCGGTTGGCGTGATCGGCCTGGTCTCGATGGTGGCCTACTTCGCCGACCTCATCTCCGGAGTCAACATCCTCGTCGGCCTCATCGAACGCGGCGCCGTCCATCCGTTCCTGCTCGGCCTCAGCTGCGCGGGAGTTGCCCTCTGGCATGGGTGCAGCCGTCCCTCGGCGACCGACTGAGCTGGGTTGTTCACTGTCCGCGTCAGGGCGTTGCCGCCGATCGACAGCACGACCACCTTGACCTGCTGGGCGGCGGCCACCTGCGCGAGCAGTTCGGCCTGGGACGCGGTGTTCTCCTTGAACGCCTCGTTGCTGACGTGCCGGGTCTCCGCCCCTGAACAGGCCAGGTTGACAGGGGTGAGCCCGGCCTGGCCCAGCCCGGTGATCTCCGCCACATCGGAGCGGTGACATCCGGTGCCCTCCCCGTGCACGGCCGTGCCGTCGTACACCGCGCCTGGATTCGCCCGGCGCCGCCGCCACCCGCGCCGGCAGCGGTCGCTTGACATTTCAGGATGATGTGGATAATCCTGAATGAGGATGACGAACATAATCCACACGTGGAAGTGACCCGCACCATGACGCACGCCTACGACCCCGGCCGCACCGCGGTCCTGCTGGTCGACCCGTACAACGATTTCCTGTCCGAAGGAGGCAAGCTCTGGCCGGCGCTCCAGCGTGTGGCCACCGACGTCGGCCTGCTGGACAACCTGCGCACCGTCGTCGCCGCCGGCCGCCGCGCGGGCCTGCGCATCGTCTTCGTCCCGCACCGGCGCTGGCAGGAGGGCGACTACGAGGGCTGGGACCACCCCAACCCGACCCAGCAGGGGATCCGCGAGCGCCACACCTTCGCGCTGGGCACCTGGGGCGGGCAGTTCCACCCCGACTTCCAGCCCGCCGACGGCGACGTGATCGCCCACGAGCACTGGGCGCAGAGCGGCTTCGCCGGCACCGACCTGGACTTCCAGCTCAAGCAGCACGGCGTCACCCACGTCATCGTCATCGGGCTGCTCGCCAACACCTGCATCGAATCCACCGGCCGCTTCGCCATGGAACTCGGCTACCACGTCACCCTCGTCCGCGACGCCACCGCCGCCTTCAAGCCCGAGATGATGCACGCCGCCCACGAGCTCAACGGGCCCACCTACGCCCACACCATCACCACCGCGGCGGAACTGTCGCGGACGCTGGCGAACGAGGAGCACTGAGATGGCACTGACCGGAGACATGCTGATCGGCTCCGCATCGGTGGCGGCGTCCGACGGCACGGTGAAGGCGCTCAACCCCGCGACGGGCGAACGGATCGAGCCGGACTTCGCGCTCGGCGGCCCGGCCGAGGCCGACCGTGCCGCGCGGCTGGCCGACGCGGCCTTCGACACCTACAACGGCACCGGGCTCAAAGAGCGCGCCGCCTTCCTGGAGCTGATCGCGGACCGGCTCGACGCGGCGAGCCGGGAACTGGCCGAGCGGGCGTCGCTGGAGACCGGCCTGCCGGTCGCGCAACTGGAGGCCGAGGCGGCCAAGGCCGCCGTCCAGTTCCGGCAGTTCGCCGAGGTGGTCCGCCAGGGCCGCTTCCGCCACGCCACCTGGGACCCGGCGCAGCCGCGGCGGCGGCCGCGGCCGCGCATGGACCACCGCATGCAGAAGATCGCGATCGGCCCGGTCGCCGTCTTCGGCGCGAGCAACTTCCCCATCTCCTACTCGGTCGCCGGCGGCGACACCGCCTCCGCGCTGGCGGCGGGCTGCCCGGTCGTCGTCAAGGCCCACAACGCCCACCCGGGCGCGTCGGAGCTGGCCGCGCGCGTCATCCAGAGCGCCGTCGCCGACTCCGGACTGCACGAGGGCGTGTTCTCCCTGGTGCGCGGGGCGGGCAACGAGATCGGCGAGGCCCTGGTGGACCACCCGCTGATCAAGGCGGTGTCCTTCACCGGTTCCGAGGCCGGCGGCATGGCGCTGTACCGGAGGGCCCTGCTGCGCCCCGACCCGATCCCGGTCTTCGCCGAGATGACCAGCGTCAACCCGACGTTCGTCCTGCCCGCGGCGCTGGCGGCGCGCGGCGGCGAGATCGGCGACGGCTTCGCCGAGCGCATGCTCGTCAACGTCGGGCAGGCCTGCCTGAAGCCGGCCATCCTGCTCGCCGTCGACGGCGCGGGCTACGCCGAGATGCGCGACGCGGCCGCCGCACGGGTGAGGGCGATGGACGCGCGTCCCATGCTGACCCCCGGCATCCACGACGCCTACGTCCAGGGCGCACGGCGGCTGCGCGACTCCGGCGCCACGCTCCTCGCGCAGGGCCCGCAGCCCCGAAGCGCCTGGGAAGGCCGCGCGCACCTGCTCGAAGTCGACGGGGACCGGTTCCTGGCCGACCCCGCGCTGGGCGAGGAGGTCTTCGGACCGGCCGCGCTCCTGGTCCGCCTGACCGGCGTCGACCAGCTGTTGCAGGTGGCCCGCGGCCTGCGCGGCCAGCTGTCGGCGACGATGCACCTCGACCGGCCCGACTACGGCGACGCGGCGCGGCTGCTGCCGATCCTGGAGCGGCGCACCGGCCGCATCGTGGTCAACGCCTTCGCCCACCCGCAGGAGGTCGGCCACGCCACCATCCACGGCGGGCCGTTCCCGGCGACCACCGACAGCCGTTTCACCTCGGTCGGCATGAGTTCCATCGACCGGTTCCTGCGTCCCGTCACCTACCAGGGCTTCCCCGAGGAGCTGCTGCCCGACGCGCTGGCCGCGCACAACCCGCTGGGGCTCTGGCGGCTGGTCGACGGTCACCTCACCCGCGACTGACGAGCCGCACGCGGGCGGCCCGAGGCACCGTAGTTGCCGTATCCATATGATGGGCGTCATCCAGCTTTGCCCGGCCATGGTGCCGTCTGGAACAGGAGGGGTGCGATGGGACACTCGCGAGCGGAGAAGGCGGCGTCCCGCGAGCGGGTGCTGCGCATCGCGGCCCGCAAGGTCCGCGCCGAGGGCGTGACCCGTCCCGGCGTCGCGGAGCTCATGAAAGAGGCGGGGCTGACGCACGGCGGCTTCTACAAGCACTTCGCCTCCCGCGACGACCTCATCGCCCAGGCCGGGGAACTGGCCCTGGCCGAGGGCTCGGCCAAGATGGAGACGGCCGCTCGGGCGAACGAACGGGAACCGCGGACCGGGCTCATCGACGCCTACCTCGCACGACAGCACCGCGACTCTCCGTCCACCGGCTGCGCCCTGGTCACGCTCGGCGCCGCCGCCGGACGGGGCGACGTCCCGCTCAAGGAGGCCTACGAGAAGCAGGTCCGCACCTACCTGGACCTGCTCGCCGACCTCACCGACGAGTCCGGTGACTCGGGTGGCTCGGGTGGCTCGGGCTCCGAGGACGCCCGGGCCGAGGCGATGCTCACCCTCAGCGCCCTGGTCGGCGCCATGCTCATGTCCAGGGCCGTGGCCGACCCGGCCTTCTCCGACGAACTGCTGGAGACCGTCACCGAGCGGCTGAAACGGCGCTGACCGTTGGTCACGACGCTGACCACGGCCCGCCCGGCAGTCCACGGCGGCCGCATCGGGGGTCAGCGCGTGGTGGTCGGCGGCGCCGGGTCGTCCGGGCTGACCAGTCCGGTCCGGTAGGCGGTGACGACCAGTTGCGCGCGGTCGCGCGCGCCCAGTTTCGCCATCGCGCGGCTGACATGCGTGCGCACGGTGGCCGGGCTGAGGAACAGTTCGGCGCCGATCTCGTTGTTGCTCAACCCTCGTCCCACCAGGGCCAGGACTTCGCGCTCGCGCTCGGTCAGCGCCGCGAGCCGGGTGTCGGCGGCCTGGGCGGCCCTGTACTGCGCGGCGAACCGGCCGATGAGGCGGCGGGTGATCCGCGGCGCGAGCAGCGCCTCACCGGCGGCGACCACCCGGATGGCATGCAGAAGCTCGGCCGGGCCCGCGTCCTTGAGCAGGAAGCCGCTGGCGCCGGCCTGCAGTGCGTCGAAGACGTACTCGTCGGTGTCGTAGGTGGTGAGGATGAGGACGCGGACCCGCTCCAGCCCGTGTGTCCGGGCGATCTGGGCGGTGGCCTGGATGCCGTCCAGCTTGGGCATGCGGATGTCCATGAGGACGACGTCGGGACGGGTGGCGCGGGCCCGCTCGACGGCTTCGGCGCCGTTGGTGGCCTCGGCCACCACCGTGATGTCGTCCTCCACGTCGAGCAGGACCTTGAACCCGGAGCGCACGAGGCCCTCGTCGTCGGCGACCAGCACCCTGATCGAGGCGTCGGCGGGCGGTGACGCGGCCGCCGCGCTCACAGGCGCGGCCCGGCCGGCGCGATGGGCAGTCGTGCCCTGACCTCGAACCCGCCGCCCGGAAGTGGCCTCGCGTCCAGTTCCCCGCCCAGCAGCTGGCACCGTTCGCGCATTCCGCGGATCCCGCGGCCGGACTCGTCCCCGCCGCCCGTGCTGCCCGTGCCGGTCGTGCCGCCAGTGCCGCCTGTGCCGTTCGGACGGCGGGCCGGCGGGCGCGGGCCCGTGAGGTCGCCAGGGACGGCGCGGCGGCCCTCGTCGGTCACGCGGATCTCCAGGACCTCGGCGCCGGGGTTGACCGCCACGGTGACCCGGGTCGGGCCGACATGGCGGATCACGTTCGTGATCGACTCCTGGAGGATGCGGTAGGCGGCACTGCCCACCGCGCTCGGCAACGGCGCCGCGGGTGAGGTCTCCTCAAGCTTGATGTCGAGCCCTGCCTCGCGCGCCTTGGCGGTCAGCTCGTCGATCTGCCCCAGCCCCGGGTACGGCTCGCGCCCGTCGTCGTCGTCACGCAGCACCCCGAGGATGGCCCGCATCTCGCGCAGCGCCCGTGAACTGGTCTGCTCGATGGCCAGCAGCGCCTCGCGCGCCACCTGCGGCCGCTTGTCGAGCACGTGCGCGGTGACACCGGACTGGACGTTGATGATCGCTATGGCGTGGGCGACGGTGTCGTGGACCTCGCGCGCGATGCGGAGCCGTTCGGCGTCGACCCGCGCCCGCGCCACCTCCTCGCGAGTGCGTTCGGCCAGCTCGGCCCGTTCCTGAGCCTCGGCCGCGATGACCCGCCGGGACCGGACGGATTCGCCCAGGGCCGCGCTCATGACCGAGGCGCCGATCCGGAAGAACACCCAGCCGATGGCGGCGCGCGGCTCGATGTCGGCTGCGGCGACCAGCCAGCCGGCGGCCAGCACCGAAATCCCCACGCCGGCCGTCAGCAGCGACCGGCGCCCGTCACCGTAGGCGGTCACGGTGTACAGGGCGACGAAGAGCCCGAGCCAGCCAGGCCCGTCAGGGAAGCCGAGGCCGAAGTACACCAGGCTGGTGAGCGCGGTGGTGACGAACACCGGCACCGGCCGCCGGCGGCGGACGGCGACGACCACACCACTCGCGATCAGCAGGACATATCCCAGATTGCCCAGGTCGGTGAGGGGGCGCGACGCCACCTCACCGGCATTGCGCGCCACGGTGCCCTGAACCTGCATCACGGTGACGAAGAGGGCGAGCAGTACGTCCTGCGCCGTCGCGGGCAGGCGCAACGACGCCGGGCGGAGTCCCATGCCGCGATCCTACGGTCGCCCGGCGCCGGAACACTCCGCCCAGGCGCGCGACCGCCTACGACGAAGGGCGTATCCGGGCACCGGCCGGGTGCGCGGATCAGCGTAGCCGCGCCATCGGCCCGCCGGACGCGGCGGCCGCCCCGGTGCCGCGACGATCGACACGCGTCCCGCCAAGTCGAACAGCACCACGGAGGCACCAATGGCCGCAGACCAGCGCCGATCGGCGTTGACCGCTTTGTGGATCGTCACCGGCCTCGTGCTGATCCTGCAGCTGACGAAGAGCCTCAGTCCCGGCATGGGCGTCCCGGTGCTGCTTCTCGCCCAGACGGTGTTCACGCTGCTGCACGGCTCCCTCCGGTACGGCCCGCGCGCGATCGCGGTGTTCTACGCGGTCACGCTGCTGGTCAGCAACATCCTGGAGAACCTCAGCATTCTGACCGGCTTCCCGTTCGGGCACTACCACTACACCGTGCACCCGCAGCTGTTCCTGGTCCCGGTGATGATCGGGCCCGCCTACGCGGCCACCGGCTATCTGGCGTGGACGATCGCCACACTGCTGGCCGGAGACGTCCGCCGCGGCTCCGGCCCGCTGACCACGATCGGGACACCGGTCATCGCGTCCTTCGCCATGGTCGCCTGGGATCTGGCGATGGATCCCACGCTCTCCACCGTCCAGAAACTGTGGATCTGGGAGGACGGCGGCGGGTTCTTCGGCGTCCCGCTGGTCAACTTCCTCGGGTGGTCGCTGACGACCTACCTGTTCCTGCAGCTCTTCGCGCTGTACCTGCGCTCCTACGGCCCAGAGCCGGCCGCGGCGCCCGAGCCGGCCACGGCGTCCCACGTGCAGGTGCTGCTGCTGTACGCCGCGACCGCCGCGACGTTCGTCATCGCCTTCCTGACCCGCGAGCGCACCACCGTGACCGACGCTCTGGGGCGGACGTGGCGTACCGGCGACATCTACGAGACGTCGGCGCTGACCGCGATCTACGGCATGTTCTTCATCGTCGTTCTCGCCGCGCTCACCCTCGCCCGGCGCGGCTCCGTCACCCCGCCGGCCTAGCGCTCGGAATGTGGATGCGAAGAGGTATGGCCATCCGTATTTGCGCTAGTTTCCGAAGCTTTCATCGGGCCGTTCACCTCGACACCTGCTCGCGGAAGCTCCACCCGTCATCGGCGTAAGAACATCTCGCCGCATTCTTGACACCTTTTAGCAAGGTTTCCAGACTGATCGCGGCTGGACACCCCCGCGATGCGTACGGCCTGGCGCCCATGATCCGGCGCCGCGCCCGGTGCCTTCGATCATCGATCGGCGGTCGTCCCTTCCACCGTCCCGCCCGGAAGGAGAGCCCTGATGACCATCAGTACAGGCCGCCGCAGGACCCGATCGACGCTCATCGCGCTGGCCATGGCGAGCATGCTCGCGGCCGCCGGCACCGTGTCGGTGACAGACGCCGCCGCCGCACTGACCGGCGGCACAGCACTCACCGGCACCGCCACGCCGCCGCGCGCCGCCACGCCCGGTGGCGCTTTCGCGCAGGTCGCGGCCGGTGTCGAGGACGAGGGCGCCGACTGCCCGGTGCCCGCCCTGCCCGACGCCGGCTCACTGCCGACCGTCTCCCGGCTGCCCGACCCGTTCAAGAGACTGGACGGCACCCGCATAACGAGCAAGGCCGACTGGCGGTGCCGGCGCGAGGAGATCAAGAAGCTGGCCGAGAAGTTCGTCTACGGGGAGAAGCCCGGCAAGCCCTCCAGCGTCACCGGCACCGTCTCGTCCAGCAACATCACCGTGAACGTGTCCCACAACGGCCGCAGCTCCAGTTTCTCCGCCGGTGTGCAGCTTCCCTCCGGCACCGGGCCGTTCCCCGCCGTGATCGTCTACGGCGGGTTCGGCGCGGACACCGCCACCATCCGCTCCTCCGGCGCCGCGGTCATCACCTACGACCCCTACGCCGTCGGCAAGGAAGGCACCCCGCGCAGCAACAAACAGGGCGCCTTCTACAGCATCTACGGCTCCGGCAGCACCACCGGCCTGCTCGCCGCCTGGGCCTGGGGTGTCAGCCGCATCATCGACGTCATCGAACAGTCCGGCGGCGGCATCCTCAAGGCCGACGCCACCGGCGTCACCGGATGCTCCCGCTTCGGCAAGGGCGCCTTCGTGGCCGGGGTGTTCGACCAGCGCGTCGCGCTGACCATGCCCATCGAGTCGGGCACCGCCGGTGTGCCGATCTTCCGCGGCATCCCCGGCGAAGGCGCCCAGAGCCTCTCCAGCGCCTACGGCGAACAGCCCTGGTTCGGCGACGCCTTCGGTTCGTTCACCGGCAGTCCCACCCGCCTGCCCGTCGACACCCACCAGATGGTCGCCATGATCGCGCCCCGTGGCCTGTTCATCATGGACAACCCGCACATCGCCAACCTCGGCCCCCGCTCGGCGAGCGTCGCCGCCCTCGGCGGCGCCGAGGTCTACAAGGCCCTCGGCGCGGGCGCCGACATCACCTACTGGTCCGACGTCCAGGACGGCAGCCACTGCGCCAACCGCTCGGAGTGGCGCACCCCGCTGCAGCAGAACATCCAGAAGTTCCTGCTCAGGACCGGCAGCGCCTCCGGCGCCATGAGAATCTCCTCCCGTGCCGGCGGCAACCTCGCCGAATGGCGCGACTGGACCACCCCCACCCTCACCGACACCCCGAACCCGACGCCCACCCCCACCCCGACCGTCACCCCCACGCCCACCCCGACTCCGACGCCGACGCCCACTCCGACTCCGACCGTCACCCCGACTCCGACGCCGACGCCGACGCCGACTCCAGTACCCGGTGGGTGCGCGGCCACGATGCAGATGGTGAACTCCTGGCCCGGCGGCTTCCAGTCGACCGTGACCGTCCGCGCCGGCACCAGCGCGATCAGGGGCTGGACGGTCAACTGGAGCTGGCCCGGGTCCCAGACCATCACCCAGCTGTGGGGCGGCGTCCGCTCGGGCTCCGGAGCCGATGTCACGGTTCGCAACGAGTCGTGGAACGGCGCGCTCGCCGGCAACGCCTCCACCACCTTCGGCTTCACCGCCGGCGGCGGCGCGGCGACCCCCACGCTGAGTTGCACCGCGTCCTGAACCCGTTCGGAGTCATGATCACGTGGCCGGGAAAAGGAATGGACGGGATGACGCCCTGACCTGTAGCTTGCACTCGACCGTGACGCCGCCTGAGGAGGTGAGACCCATGAACGCTGTATCGCCGTGGGTGCTCCCTCTTCTCGTCACGGCCGGGCGATCGACGTAGGTGTCGCCGGGAGCGCCTCGCCACCAAGGCACTCCCGAAAGGCAACACCTATGCACTCTCAGTCCACCGCCGAGCCGTCGTCGAACGATTCGGCCGGGCACGCCCCGACAGTGGGGGGCGTCTCCGCACTGCGGTCGCCGGCCTCCGGCGCCGATCGCGCGCCCCTGATGTTCGACGTGATCATCGCCGGATGCGGGCCGACCGGTGCGATGCTGGCCGCCGAACTGCGGTTGCACGACGTGCGGGTACTCGTTCTGGAGAAGGAGACCGAGCCCAAGTCGTTCGTCCGCATAGTCGGCCTGCACATTCGCAGCCTCGAACTGATGGCGATGCGCGGACTGCTCGATCGCATGCTCGAACACGGAAGACGGCGCCCGGCCGCCGGCTTCTTCGCCGCCATCGCCAAACCCGCGCCCAAGGGCCTGGACTCCGCGCACGCCTATCTGCTGGGCATCCCGCAGCCGGTCATCGAAGGCCTGCTGGAAGACCACGCGATCGAACTGGGCGCGCAGGTCCGGCGCGGTCGTACGGTGGCCGGCTTCGAGCAGGACGAGGACGGGGTGACCGTCGAACTGGCCGACGGTGAACGGCTGCGTGCCCGCTATCTCATCGGCTGTGACGGCGGGCGCAGCACGGTGCGCAAACTGCTCGGCGTCGGCTTCCCCGGCGAGCCCTCGCGGACCGAGACGCTGATGGGCGAGATGGAGGTGGGTGCGCCGCAGGAGGAGATCACCGCCAGGGTGACCGAGGTCCAGCAGACCCACAGGCAGTTCTGGCTCAGGCCGTTCGGCGGAGGGGTCTACAGCGTCGTCGTCCCCGCCGCCGGAGTCGGCGATCGCGCGCAACCGCCCACCCTCGAGGATTTCAGGCGACAGCTGCGCGCCATCGCCGGAACCGACTTCGGCGTGCACTCCCCGCGCTGGTTGTCCCGCTTCGGGGACGCCACCCGGCTGGCCGAACGTTATCGGGTCGGGCGGGTGCTGCTGGCCGGCGACGCGGCGCACATCCATCCGCCCATCGGCGGGCAGGGCCTCAACCTGGGCGTCCAGGACGCGTTCAACCTCGGCTGGAAACTGGCCGCGCAGATCCGCGGCTGGGCGCCGGACACACTGCTGGACACCTACCAGGCCGAACGCCACCCGGTCGCCGAGGACGTGCTGGACAACACCCGCGCCCAGATGGAGCTGCTGTCGGCCGAACCGGGCCCGCGGGCCGTGCGCAGGCTGCTCACCGAACTGATGGACTTCGACGAGGTGAACCGCCATCTCATCGAGAAGATCACCGCGATCGGCGTCCGCTACGACTTCGGCGAAGGCCCCGGCCTGCTCGGCCGCCGCCTGCCCGACATCGAGGTGAAACAGGGCCGCCTCTACGATCTGCTGCACCACGGCCGCGGCCTGCTGCTGGACCGCACCGAACGCCTCACCGCCGGCGGCTGGTCAGACCGGGTCGATCACCTCGCCGATCCCACTGCGGCGCTGGATGCCCCGTGCGTCCTGCTACGCCCCGACGGCCATGTCGCGTGGGTCGGCGACGATCAGCAGGACCTGGACGACCACCTCTCCCGCTGGTTCGGCAGACCCACCGGCTGATCTCGCCCGAGCGCCCCCGCCGGCTGACCTCGCCTGCGCGCACGAGGCCCTCGCCCCGATTCGCCTGAAGGAGAAGGTCAGCGGCGGTGGGCGGGTTCGAAGAGCTCGACGAGGTTGCCGGCGGGGTCGGTGAGCAGGATCTGGCGCCCGCCCGGGCCGGCGACCACGTCGCCGCGGAAGGCGAGTCCCGCCGTACGCAGCCGGTCGATCTCGGCGTCGAGGTCGTCGACGATGAGGTGGATGCGATTGCGGCCGCCGGTGCGGGCGTCCTCGGGCGTGGCGCGGGCCCCGGAACTGGCGGGCCCGGACAGCAACAACCGCAGCGGGCCGCGGATGACATCGGCGAAGGCGGGAGCGGCGCTGATGTTCACGCTGAACCCGAGGTGGGTGGTGTAGAAGTCGACGGCCGCCTGGACGTCGTCGACGATGTAGCGGACGCCGGCGAGCCGGTCGGGCGATGTCATGGCTGGACCTCCCGGTCTGGGGTGTGGGCGAGGACGGGCAGCAGATAGCGGACGCGGGTGTCGATCTCGGCGGCGGTACGGTCGAACGCGGAATGGTCGAACGCTGCGTGGTCGGGCCCGGCGACGTCGTCGCCGGGGGCGGCCGGGTCGGGGATGCTCCAGTGCAGGCGTTGCGGGTGACCGTCGAACTCGGGGCAGACCTCGCGCACTCTGTCGCACAGACTGATCACGTAGTCGAACCGGCGGCCGGTCATCGTGTCCAGATGCCGCGGCCGCCGGCCCGCGATGTCGATCCCGTACCGCTGGTGCAGCACGCGCACGGCGTCGGGGTGCAGGCGCGCTTTCGGATGGCTGCCGGCGCTGGTCACCTCGGCGCGGCCGCCGGTGCGGTGGCGCAGCAGAGCCTCGGCGATGGGGGAGCGGGCGCTGTTGCCGGTGCACAGGAACAGCACGGAGGGCGCGGGCGGGTCTTCCGCCGCGACCGCCGGCGGGGCGGGGAGCAGGCGTAGCGCGGGATGCAGGGCGGCGCCGGCGGCCGCCAGCGCGTCCGCGCAGCGCTCCAGGTCCAGGTGGTAGTAGGTGTCGCGGCCGTCGAAGCTGCTGCGGCGGGCCGCGACCAGCCCGCCGGAGCGCAGCAGCCGCAGATGGTAGGAGACCAGGTTCTGCGGCTGGCCGACCAGCGCGACCAGCTCTCGCACGCGGAGATCGCCGCGCGCCAGTTCGCGCAGCAGCCGCCAGCGCACCCCGTGGGCGGCCAGCCGGAGGAACGGCGGCAGGACGGCTTGTTCGGACGGCGTCATGGCCCGAGGATACATCAATCTATTTCGATGCACTTTGCCGGCCATCGCCGCCCACTCGATCACGACGGGCGCGGATCGCGGACCGATCCCGTCCGCTATGGGGGCAAGGATGCGAGTCATGACCGATCAGAACTGGAACTCCCTGCTCCGAGAGCAGCTCACCTGGCACTGGACCACCCAGCTGCGTGAGCGTCTCGACGGGCTCACCGATGAGGAGTACTTCTGGGAGCCGGCGCCCGGCTGCTGGAACGTGCGCCCGCGCGGCACCGGCACCGCACCTGTGCAGGCCGGGTCCGGCGCGATGACCATCGACTTCGCGATGCCGGTGCCCGACCCGCCGCCGTTCACGACGATCGCCTGGCGGCTCGGGCACGTGATCGTCGGCGTGCTCGCGATGCGCAACGCCACCCACTTCGGCGCCGCGCCCACCGACTACCAGTCGTTCGAGTACGCCCCGACCGCGACCGAGGCGCTGGCCCGGCTCGACGCCGAGTACGCCGCGTGGCTCGCCGGGGTGGAATCCCTCGGCGAGGAGGGCCTCGCCCGCCCGTGCGGGGAAGGGGAAGGGCTGTACGCCGACCATCCTCTTGCGGCGCTCGTGCTGCACATCAACCGCGAACTGATCCACCACCTGGCCGAGGTGTGCCTGCTCCGCGACCTCTACCAGCACACTCACCGGCGGATCCGACAGGAGGCGAGCTGAGATGGCCCGCGAAGTCCAGATCACCTTCGACTGCGCCGACCCGGCCGGGTTGGCGGCCTTCTGGGCCGAGGCCCTCGGTTACCGGTTGCAGGACCCGCCGCCGGGTTTCGAGTCGTGGGAGCAGGCCCTGGACGCGCTGGGCGTGCCGCCCGAAAGGCGCAACGACCGCTCGGCGGTGGTCGACCCGGACGGATCGGGTCCGCGGTTGTTCTTCCAGCGGGTGCCGGAGGGCAAGCAGGCGAAGAACCGCGTCCACCTCGACGCGCGGGCCGCCCCCGGGCTCCAGGGCGACGCGCGGATGGCGGCCCTGGAGGCGGAGGCCGAGCGGCTCGTCTCGCACGGCGCCACCCGGCTCCGCCGTCACGAGCCCGCTCCTCCGCTCGACGGCGGCCACATCATCATGGCCGACCCGGAGGGCAACGAGTTCTGCCTGGACTGAGGTGACGGCCGCGCCTCGCCTGAGGTGCCGGGCTGCGCCTCGGCTGAGGCGTGGCCCGCCGTGACCGCCGGGCGCGCGTCCGGCGAACGGAAATTTCTGCGGCCGATGTAGAGAACCGTCCCGCGGCTCCGACCACCTTGCGAAAGCGGGCATCGTGCGAAGGAGACGGACATGCGAAAGATCATTCACTGGGTGCACGCGTCGATCGACGGGTACATCGACGGACCGCGGGGCGAGTTCGACTGGCCGGTGATGGGGGAGGAGATGTCGGCCTACTCGGAGATGCTGAGCGACCGGGCCGACACCTTCCTGTACGGACGCGGCGTGTGGGAGGGCATGGTGTACTTCTGGCCGAACGCCGAGTCGATGTCGGACCACCCGCACGTCGCCGTGTTCGCCCCTCGGTGGCGCGCCACTCCGAAGATCGTCTTCTCCACCGCGCTGAAGGACGACGAATGGGCCGCCCGGATCATCGGTGGTGATCTCTCCGCCGAGGTGGAG
This sequence comes from Sphaerisporangium sp. NPDC049457, assembly GCF_055586705.1. Classification (NCBI taxonomy): domain Bacteria; kingdom Bacillati; phylum Actinomycetota; class Actinomycetes; order Streptosporangiales; family Streptosporangiaceae; genus Sphaerisporangium; species Sphaerisporangium sp. NPDC049457. The sequence goes on from NZ_JBVJHR010000007.1 coordinate 147,982, forward strand.
GAGCTCAAGCGGCAACCCGGCAAGGACCTCCTGCTGACCGGCGGCTCCAGCCTGGCGGCCGCCCTCACGGACCTGGGCCTGATCGACGAGTACCACATCGCGATCCACCCGGTCGTACTGGGCGGCGGCAAGCCGCTTTTCGCGCCCCGTCCGGGCCGCCTGACCCTGCGCCCCGTCGAGTGCCGCATGCTGGACTCCCAGGTGACCGTGACCCGATACGAGCGCGTCCAGGCATGACCTTCACGGTCGGCGCCGTCACCGAGGTGGCCCTGCGGCCGGCCAAGGGCGAGGGCCGCCCCGGCGCGTTCACCCCGGCCAGGCTCTTCGGCCCCGAGGTGGAGCTGACCGCCGGCGCCGAGTTCGTGGTATCCGAGGTACCCGATGGATGACCGCGAACGTCCGCCGTGCCGCCCCACATGCGCAGCCTCGCCGACCTGCGGCATGGGACGATCTCCGTCGTGAAGCCGAAGAAGGGCCGCCTCCGCGTCTCCCGCACCGCCGCCCACAGGGCGCCGCGATGAGCGCGCCCGGCCGAGATCGCCGTCCCGCCAGCACCGCCGCCGCCGCGGCCGGTGTCCAGATCCAGCGCCGCCGGCAGCAGCGCGGCATGAGCCAGGCCGAACTGGCCCGACGCACCGGGCTGAGCAAGGCGACCCTGTCGCAACTGGAGGCGGGCCTGGGCAACCCCACTCTCGACACCCTGGACGCCATCGCCGTCGCCCTCGCCATCCCGCTCACCGACCTGCTCATCCGCCACGGCGACCCCGGCACCGTGCACCTCGCCTCGACGGTCGCCGGCCGGGACGAGCCCACCCGCGAACTGCTGCGCCGGATCAGCGGCGGCCACAGCCTGGAGATCTGGCGGCTGCGTCTCCCGCCGGACACCGCCGTCGACGGCGTTCCCCACGCCCCCGGCACCATCGAGCATCTCCTGGTCGCCTCCGGCGGTCTTCTCGCAGGTCCGGCCGACGATCTGCGCCGCCTGGAGGTCGGCGACATGCTGGCCTTCGCCGGCGACGCCCCGCACTGCTATCGCACCGGCGACACATCCGCCGACGTCACCGTGGTCATCGCCTCCCCGGTCACCGGCTGAAAGACCGACCCGGACGCACCGACTTGGCCCTGTTCTCGCATAGCCACGGCGAACGGACATGTAGCGCAGGGTGAGGCTCGGGGCTGGAGCGGGCGCGAGCGTCGACGGCACCGCGATCGGCGGTGGCAGCGATTCAGCTTCGAGGTTCACTTATCGGACTTCCGGCGCGCCTGGTGACTCGGGCTTCGTCGAGCCATCCCTCGGTCACGCGCATGGCGCAGATGCCGCCCAGGGCCCGCAGGAGGGTGGGGCCGGTGACACGGGCGCCCAGGCTCCGCGATGACCCTGCCTCGGCTGGAAATCAGCATCCTCTCCGGAGATCGCCGCAGTTCAGAGGGAAAGTGTCAGCCGAAGAGAGAGGTGGCGATGTCAGCGTAGAAGAGGGCGGGGTCGCGCGAGAGGGAGGCCTTGACGTTGGCGGTGGGAGTGTCGGCGATCACTTCGAGTTCGCCCGCTTCCAGACCGTCCAGGGCCATGGTGACCACCTCGTGGGGTGGGAGTTTGGGGACGTCGTAGGCGGCCATCATGTCGGTGTCGGCTATGGCCAGGGCCAAGGCGGTGACCTGGGTCTTCTGGTCGGCCAGTTCAAGTCTGACGCCGTTGGTGAGCGACCATTCCGCCGCTTTCGAGGCGGCGTAGCCGTTGCTGGCGGGGGCGAAGGTGTACCAGCTCAGCGCCGAGATGACGTTGAGGATCGCGCCGCCGGCAAGTCTGGGGGCGAAGGCCCGGGTGACGTTGAGGGTGCCCCAGAAGTTGGTCTCGAACTCGCGGCGGACGTTTTCCGTGGAGGGGCCGAGCAGGGGGGCGTCTGTCGAGATGCCGGCGTTGTTGATGAGGATGTCGAGCTCGCCTACCTCGGTGGCCGCGGCTTCGATGGACGTCGGATCGGTGATGTCCAGCTGAAGGGGCACGACGCCGGGGATGTTGATGTGGCCGGGGCGGCGGGCGGTGGCGTAGACAGTAGTGGCGCCGCGGGCGAGGAGAGCCTCGGCGAACGCCTTGCCGAGTCCGCGATTGGCGCCGGTCACGAGGGCTTTTGTGCCGTTGATCTGCATGCCGCTACGCTACGACCTCACGTTGACGTCAGAGGCAAGTATTGTGAGGTGGATCACTGTGCGGATCGGGGACCTGGCGAGCATGACGCGCGTGAGTGTGCGGGCGCTCCGGTACTACGAGGAGCAGGGATTGCTGGCCTCGACGCGTAGTGAAAGCGGGCAGCGGCTCTATGAAAACGCGGCGGTCAGCCGCGTGCGGCTGATTCAGCAGTTGTACGGCGCGGGACTGTCCAGCAAGACGATCGCGGAGCTCCTGCCGTGCGTCGACGCCAAGGTGAGCACGCCGGAATCGCGGGAACGGCTGGCGGCGGAGCGGGACCGGATCAACACGCAGATCGCCGAGCTGATCATCGCCCGGGACAGGCTCAACGACATCATCGACGCGACGTCGAGGCCGAATCCGGAGTGCGACTACGTATGAGCGTGGGCCCGCGATCTTACCTGCGCTGGACCCCTAGCGGGGCTTGAGTCCGTCGACGACGACGTTCAGCATTCGGGTCAGCTGGGGGCGCTGCTCAGGTGCGCCGGCCACGGAGAGCAAACCGGCGAGGATGCCGCCTACCTCGACCGGGTCGATGTCGCTGCGCAGTTCTCCTGCTGTGGCGCCGGCCTCGAGCACCATCGCCAGGACCTGCTGGACCTCGTCGCAGACCGGTCCGGTGCCGAAGCGGCCGGAAGCGCTCATGGCGACCAAGGCCTCGCAGATGCCGCGTCGTTCACCGGCCCAGTCGGCGAATCGGAGCATCCACGCGTGGAGAGCCTGCGCGGGCGGCTTGGTGGCCAGCAGGGTGCGCGCATCTTCGCGCAAGGGCCGGATCTGGTCCCGGTAGACCTCTTCGACCAGATCCTCTCGGGTGGGGAAGTGCCGGTACAGGGTGGCGTTCCCCACTCCCGCGCGTTTGGCGATCGCGTCCAGCGAGATCGCGCGTCCGGACGCGAAGGCTTCGGCGGCCGTGGCGATCAGCTGCTCGCGGTTGCGCTGCGCGTCGGCGCGCAGGGTGCTGCGTGGAGGTGTCATGACCTTCGCGATCGTGAGTGTCGGATGAGGCTCGGGAACGATTCGGGGATGTCCCCGGTTCAGTGTACGGTGGGCCAATCGGGGAGTTCCCCGGTTACGGGTGGTCTCACCCATCGCTTCAGCACGAAAGGTTTACCATGCCTACAGCTCTCATCACGGGGGGGACGACCGGGATCGGCAGAGCGACGGCCGCGCTGCTGCACGCCTGCGGCTACCAGGTCGCGGTCACCGGACAGAATCCCGAGTCCCTCGCGCGGGCGCAGTCCGAGCTCCCCGGCGACGTGCTCGTCGTCCGATCCGACGGGCGCGTGCTCTCCGACACCGACGCCCTGATGTCGGCGGTGTCGGCGCGGTTCGGATCGCTGAACCTGCTCTTCCTCAACGCCGGGGTCTTCCGTCCGGCACCGGTTGCCGAGGTGACGGAGGAATCGTTCGACGAGCACGCCGACCTCAACTTCAAGGGCCAGTACTTCACCCTCCAAAAGGCCCTTCCCCTCATGACCGACGGCGGATCGATCGTGCTGACCGTCGGCATCGGATCTCGTCGCGGCACCCCTGGCGCCACGGTGGGAGCGGCGACACGCGGCGCGCTGCTGGCCATGCTGCCCTCGCTCGCGCTCGAACTGGCCCCGCGCAGGATTAGGGTCAACGCCGTGAGCCCCGGGGCCACCGACACCCCGCTGTTCGACAAGTTGGGGGTGCCCGAGAGCGGCAGGGACGCCATGCGCTCGAAGATCCCCTTCGAGCGCTTCGGATCCAGCCGGGAGGTCGCGGAAACGGTCGCCTTCCTCGCTTCGGACGCCGCCGGCTACATCACCGGCCAGGACATCACCGTGGCCGGCGGCTACGGGCTCGGCGCCTGAAACCCGGGCGAGTCGACCACCAATCCGCACCTCTCGAACGCCACGAACCCCACCTCACAGGAGAACACGATGGCACTCACTCTCGACACTTATCGGCTGCTGGGCCGTTCCGGACTCCGGGTCTCACCGCTGGCGCTGGGCACGGCGACCTTCGGCACCGAGTGGGGCTGGGGCGCCGAGCGCGACGAGGCGCGCAAGCTCTTCGACCGCTACACCGAGCTCGGCGGCAACTTCTTCGACACCGCCAGCACCTACACCAACGGCAGCTCCGAGCGACTGCTCGGCGAATTCGCCAGCACCAACCGCGACAAGATGGTGCTGGCGACGAAGTACTCGACGCTGCGTCAGCCCGGTGACCCGAATTCCGGGGGCACCCACCGCAAGAGCATGCTGGCGTCGGTGGAAGCCAGTCTGCGGCAGCTGAACACCGACTACATCGATCTGCTCTACGTGAACGTATGGGACTTCAGGACGCCGGTGGAGGAGATCCTGCGGGGCCTGGACGACCTGGTGAGGCAGGGCAAGGTGCTGTACGTGGGGATCTCCAGCGCCCCGGCCTGGCAGGTGTCGCGCATGCAGGCGATCGCCGACCTGCGCGGCTGGTCGCCACTGGTCGCGATGGAGACCGAGTACAGCCTGATCGAGCGCACCGCGGAGCGTGACCTGATCCCGATGGCACGCGAGATGGGACTCGGCATGGTCCCCTTCTCCCCGTTGGGCGGCGGGGTGCTCACCGGCAAGTACAGCCGGGAGGACCAGAACCAGGCGGGCTCCGTTGTCGGCGAAACCGCCGGCGACCGCAAGAGCCTCAACGTCGCCCTGGGATGGGTCACCGACCGCAACCTCGCCATTGCCGATGCGGTGAAGGAGGTGGCCTCGGAGCTGGGCCGCACACCCGCCCAGGTCGCACTGGCCTGGACCCTGAACGCCCCGGGCGTGACGGCGCCCATCATCGGCGCCCGCACCATCGCGCAGCTGGAGGACAACCTGGGTGCCCTGCAGGTCGACCTCACTCCTTCCCAGCTGACCCGCCTCGACGAGGTCAGCGCCATCGACCTCGGCAATCCGCACGACCTACTCGCCAGCGATCACATCCGCACGGTCACCACAGGCGACATGAAGATCGAAACCCTCGGCTGATTCGTTCATCAACGGCGACATCCCGATATACGACATGTTCTTGATGATGGAACGGAGCTACCGCGGTTATGGGTGAGTACAGCGACAAGAATGTGGTGATCACAGGTGGCAGCAGCGGCATGGGGCTCGCGCTGGCGGAGCTGCTGGTGCAAGGCGGAGCCCGCGTGGTGATCACCGGCCGTTCTCAGGCCAAGCTCGACGCGGCACGCGAGCGGCTCGGGGAGAATGCCGTGGCCGTCCGGACGGATGTGGCCTCACTGTCCGACCTGGATATGCTCGTCGGCCGGGTGAAGAGCGAGCTCGGCTCGATCGAGGCTCTGTTCGTCAACGCCGGCATCTCACCCCTCACGCCCCTCGAGTCCACGACCGAGGGCGTGTACGACGAGCTGTTCGCGATCAACGTCAAGGGCGCCTTCTTCACTGTGCAGAAGCTCGCCCCGCTGCTGAGCGCGAACGCCGGCATCGTCCTCACCACCTCGATCGCGAACGTCATCGGCATGGTGGACACCAGCGTCTATGCGGCCGGCAAGGCAGCGCTGCGCTCGATGGCCCGCACCTTCTCCCGCGAGCTGCTTCCGCGGGGAATCCGTGTCAATGCGATCAGCCCGGGTCCCATCGACTCGGGGATTCTGGAAACGATGAACTTGTCGAAAGAGGCCGCCGACCAGTTCAGGGCGGAGCGGACCGCGAGCAACCCCATGAAGCGCTACGGCACCGTCGAAGAGTTCGCCAAGGCGGCCGCATTCCTCGCCTTCGATGCCACGTACACCACCGGCATCGAGCTGGCCGTGGACGGCGGCGAAACCCAGCTCTGAGCTCGTCTGCCGTTCCGCCACGGGCGTGAGCCCGCTACCGCGGCGGTTTCAGGGGGCGCTGCAACACGTGGTCGTGTCTATGAGGCCGCGAGCAGTTCATGCAGGCTCGGCATCCAGCCCTCCTACGGGGACCGGCGCCGGGTGCCAGGCCTCAGGCGCGAGGAGCTCGCCGCACTGGCCGGGCTCAGCACGACGTACTACACCCGCTTGGAGCAAGGCGAGAACCATCAGGTCTCGGATGCGGTCCTGCACGCCATCGCACGGGCACTGAGACTGTCCCCGGACGAGCGCGCGCACCTCTACCGGCTGGCCCGGGCTCTCCCCGCACATGGCGAACGGCACCACCGCCATGACCCTCGACGTCGCCGAACGCCGGATCACCATGACCCGACCGCGTACCCCCGAGACCGCGACCCCCACCACCTTCGAGCAGTTTCTCACCGGCGCCATCACCTGCATCCCCACAACCCGCCACGACTGATGGCGACGGGTGCGGTCGTTATGGGTCGCAAGACGTTGCTGCCCGGCAGAATCGACCGGAGTTGTCGGATCCGGGCCATGTTGTTCGTAGCTGTGGTGAGAACAGGCCCACCGGGGCGCTGTCTCGACCAAGGGAGACGCGAACGATGCCGCACCTACAGGCCAAAATCCACCGCATGTTCGAGCTTGTCGAGCCGATCGCCACCGTCACGTTCTCCGAGGTGCCCAACGAGGAGTTTTCGGCCCTCGGCATGCGCAACTACTGGGACGGATACTTCGCCGGCCGGGCCGCGCCGCTGGGGCCGGCACCGGCCGAGGTGGTGCACGCGGTCTTCTACAACTTCGCCGACGGCGAGGTGGCGCGCCACATCCCGTGGGTGTGGGGGAAGATCACTCCGCAGGAGGCGATCGCCGTACGCGAGCGGGGCAGCACCACCGCCCTGCGGCAGAGGATCGGGGAGCTCGCCGACTCGCCCGGTCTGCTGCGGGTCGCCGACCTCGCCACCCGGGCAGCGGTCAGCGCGCCGGCCGAGGGCCGAGCGCTGTACGCCGGGCTCCGGGCGCTCGACGTGCCCGAGGAGCCGGTGGCCAGGCTCTGGCACGCGGCGACGCTGCTGCGGGAGCATCGCGGTGACGGCCACAACGCCGCCCTCCTCGCCCACGGCATCGGCGGCACCGAGTCCCACGTCCTCATGGCCCTTTCCCTCGGGATGAGGGCGGAGGAGTTCGGCCGCATCCACCACCTGCCCAAGGCACGACTGTCCGCTGTCGTCGACGGGCTGCGCGGCCGCGGCCTCGTGGACGCCGCCGGCGGGTTCACCCACGCCGGCCGGGAGATCAAGCAGCGCATCGAAGCCCTCACCGACGAGCTGGCGGCCCCGGCGTACGACGTGCTCAGCGCGGACGAGCTCGACGAGCTGGTCACGGGGCTCGAGCCGATCGCCGCCGCGGCACAAGCCGCCGACGACTGAACGGGCGCGTCAGGCGACGTCCACGATCTCCAGCGGGAGACCGAATCTGGGCTGAACATGGTGGAGAACTACAACGGCGTCAGCGACCACCTCAGGTTCGGCAAGCGCGGAGAGCTCGCCTCCAACCGGCGCGAAGGACAGGAACTGGGGATGTTGTGCCCGCACATTCACCAGTCGGCCGCGAACCGGCGCGGCCGTTCGGGCGCGACCGTGTACAAGGCGATCACCATGCACAGCGGGGTCAGCCCGGCGTTGCGTCCGAGCCCCGCGATCGTGAACGCCGACGCCACGACCACGGCCATCGCGCTCACGGGCAAGCGGCGCCGCAGCGTCAGCGGCAGGCCCGCGCCCAGGGCGAGCAGCACCAGCCACGCGTCAGGCTCGGGATAGGCGTAGGCGTCGGTCGGGTCGGCGGTCAGCACGCTACTCACCGCCACGGCGGTCACCGCCAGGCCGATCAGCAGATCGAGCAGCCGCTCCCGCCTGCCCGGGACGACCGCGCCGTGTTCATCGCCGTGCCGGGGCGGAGCCTCGAGCGCGGGCGACGGCGTGCGCAGCAGGCCGAGCATGCGGCGCAGATCCCCCAGCGCGGCCCGGGCGGCCTCCTCGATGGCCGACAACGCGGGCCCGGCCTGCTTGGGCCGCTCGCCGACCAGATGCCGGGCGACCCCCGACTGCACGGTGATCACCGACAACGTGTGAGAGACGATGTCCTGCAGGTCGCGGACGATCCGCAGCCGCTCTGCGAACACGGCCTGCTCCATCGCGGCGGCCCGGCTCCGCTCGGCTTCCAGCGCCTGCGTCATCGCCTCCTCCCCGCCCAGCCGCCACCGGCGGACGTAGAACCCCAGCGCCCAGGCCACGGCGAAGAACCCCGACTCCGGGCAGCGTGGCCAGGGAGAAGGTGTCCAGCGACCCGTGCGTCCTGCTCCTGCTCGCCGCCCTGGTCACGGTGCTGCTCTCCCTGCACCAGCCCACCGCTCTCCTCGGCGGCCTGGGCCGGCAAGAACTCGGGATCCCGGAAATGAGTAGGCCCTACTCATGAGAAATCCGCTCGTCACACCCACTCTGGATCACATGAAAGGAAGAGTCACCATGTCCTCCGCAATGTCTTTCGCAGCAGTCCGCCGTGCCAGTGTCCTGGTTGCCGCCGCATGTGTGGCGGCCGCCGCAGGCGGAATGACCACCGCCTCGGCCTCGGCCCAAACCGGCGTGGCCGGAGTGCAGGCATCGGCCGCCGGTCCCGCTCCGGACACCTGCCGCAGCGGCTACGTCTGGCGTGGCGCCCGCGCCATCGACCACGTGTGCGTCAGCCCGGCTGACCGTGACCGCACCGCCCGGGAGAACGCCACCGGTGTCTGGCACGACTGCAGCCAGGGGTTCGTCTGGCGGGAGGCCTACCCCGGCGACTACCGGTGCGTGGTGCCCGGCTCCCGGAGCGCCAACCGCGCCGACAACGCCAGCGCCCCCTACCGGCTCGCCTGGGTGATCATGACCCGCTGGCACCACGACGCCCCCAAGTCCAACTGCCAAGACGGTGTCGGCTGCTCCACCAACGAGAGCGACTACTACACCGCAGGCGTGCGCGGCTACTACCTGACCCCGGGCGCCCAGGTCACCATCCAGATCATCGACAAGAAGACCGGTGTACGGCTGTGGTCCGGCCGCGCCATCGCGCGGACCGGCGGCAAGGGACCGGAGGGCAGCTACGACCTCGACACCGGCAACCTGCTGTGCCAGGGCGGCACCTTCGCCACGCCGTACAACGCCTACGTCCAGGCACGCCAGAACAACGGCCCCTGGTCACCCCAGGTTCCCATCTCCTTCCACAAGTGCAGCCACCTCTGACATTTCGGCACGGCCAGGCGTCACACGACAAGCCTCAGCCTCATGTTGCGCTGGGCGAGGGTACGGCCGGGGCCCAGCAGGTCCTTGCGACGCTTCGCTGTCCTGTTGGAGCTCGGCAACCGGGTCGGCTTCGCGGTCGGCGAGGCGTTCCTGCTGCCCGCAACGCCACCACGCATAGCCAGCCAAGACGGTCTTCGCCCGCGCGGAGGCTCACCAGATCCCCCGCGAGAACCCTGTAACCGAGTCACGACCCCCGAGCCTGGAGAGTCTGCATGACTGGGAGCGAGAGGAACAGCGCCCTCATACCCGTACTGGTCGCCGTCATCGGCCTGGTCTCGGCCCTGGTGACCTCTCCGCTATGGGGCGAACCAGTATGCCGGGCAGCGGGGGTCTGCCGCGATGGCGGTGACCGCACCGGCTCGGCAGCCAAGCCCAAGAGCAGCCACGGCTCGACCGGCCGCACCAAAACCTCCAAGCAGCCATCCCAGCCGACCAACGGCGTGGCGGAGTGGAGCTGTCCCGGTGGACTGTTCTGCGCATGGGATGGCACTCAAGGAACGGGCAGCATGATCGTCCATAAGGACGCCACATGCGCTTTGCACGACATCGGGGGCGCCGGCGTCGGGGACCGGCTGACCTCCTATCAGAACCGGACCGGCACAAGCGTCGCACTCTTGAACTGGACGGGTACCGAATGGCAGACCCTGGTCACGGTTCCCGACGGTGAGAAAGGCGACATGCCACAGGGGACGGGCAATATGGCGGACGGAGTGCAGGTCTGCGGCTGACCAACCGTGCAGGGGCCCCGGCATCCGCCATGCCGCGCTCCGCCCTTCGCCATACCTCTGCCCGCCCAGCGCCTCGCGCACCTGCCCGGTCATCGCCAGCTACCTCGGCACGCTGGCCGCCGCCGACGTGTTCACCATGGGCAACGCCTTCGGCTGCTGGAGTCCATGCGAATCGACACCGTCCTGCTCGGCCCCTTCGGCATCCGTCCCTGACCAACACGCCCGACCGCCGACGAAGAGCCAGCAGTCGTGGTCCCACGAACACCACCCCCACACGCGACCAGGAAACGGCCGCGTGGGACACCGCTTCGTGGACTGCCGTCAACACCGGCACCGTCCGCCTCGCCAGCCGCGCCACACCAGCGACGAGTCCATCCAGCCTGCCCAGGCCCCGCCCAGCCTCCGGTACCCGGTAGTACTCACGGTGGGCTGGTGATCGACACGATCTAATTAGTTTCCCGGTCCCTGCCCGGGACGCCGCTCAGGCGGGAAAATAGGGGTGGGTTGCCCGCCGACGTCGGTTCGTCTATGGCGCGGGTGAGGCCGTTGATTAGTTTGATCGCTGGGAGCTGCTTCAGGGGCCGCGCAGTGTTGCCATGAGCACGAGGGTCCGCCTCTTCTGTCCCCCGCCGGCTCCCGCGGGTGACCCGCGGATGCCACCCATATCGATGGGAGGGGAGGAGGCGCCGTGCAAGAGGTCGACGAGCAGGACCTGCACGTGGAGCGGGCAGATGCTGCAGGCCTTGGTCGACGGTCAGCGCGATCAACCCTCCAAGATCATCCCAATGTGGGTTTTGGGCTTATGTGGGCTGACCCCCACACACTGATGATCAAGGAAAGATCATCCTGGCGGCTCGATGCCGGTGGGGCGTCAGCGAGACTGTGGGGGTGGAGTATGTGTCCAGAGTGCCGCGTCCGCCGCTGGACGGGTTGATCGACGACCTTTACTACCTGGAGGGTGCGCCGCCGTACGCCCGGCTGACGCTGCCGCCGATGCCGGGGGCCCTGCTCATCGTCAACCTCGGGGCGCCGTTCCGCATCCGCGCCGGCGCCGACATCGAGACGGCCGAGTACACCGACGGCTGCGTGGTCACCATGCCCACCCGCGCGTTGGAGTTCGGCTACCCAGCATGGACCCGGTCCGTCGGCGTGCACGTCAAGCCGTGGGGGCTGGCGCCGTTCCTGCCGATGCCCGCGGCCGAGCTGTGCGACCGGCCGGTGACGGTAGAGCAGGTCTGGGGCCGGCCCGCCACTGCCGAGCTGCGAGACCGGCTGGCCATGGCAGACGGACCGCACGAGATGCTGACGCTGCTGGAGCAGGAGCTGATGCGACGGCTGTGCGCGACCGCCGGTCTGGGGCTGGTCCGCCATACGAGCAGCGTCCTCGCGGCGACCAGCGGGGCGGTGGCGATCGGCGACCTGAGCGTGGCAGCCGGTGTCAGCAGCACTCATCTGGCACAGCGGTTCAAGAAGCTCATCGGCGTCACGCCGAAGCGACTGGCCCGCACCTACCGCTTCGCCGCCACCGTGCTCGCGATCAACCCCGCCGGGCCGATCGACTGGGGCGACCTCGCCGGTGGCGCAGGCTACTTCGACCAGGCCCACTTCGGCCACGACTTCCGGGCGTTCACCGGGCTCACACCGACCCGGTACATCGAGATCCGGCGGCGGTTCCTGCGCGAACATCCCGGCCACGTGCTGGACGGCTGGCCGCTGCCGGCCGATTGATTTCTTACAAGAGCGACAGCTCACTGACACGCTAATTTGGGGCACCCCAAAGCAGAGGAGAGCCCCGTGGGCAAGGTCGTCATGTACAGCTCGGTATCGGTGGACGGCTTCATCGCGGACGAGAATGACCAGCCCGGACCGCTGTTCGACTGGCTGTCCAGCGGTGACGTCCCGTTGGACGAGAGCGGCGAGCTGAAGGTGTCGCAGACGTCCTACGACTACACCCGGCCGTACTGGGACCAGATCGCAGTCACGATCGCCGGCCGCCACGTCTTCGACCTGACGGACGGCTGGGACGGCAAGCCTCCGGGCGGCATCGACCACGTGGTCGTCGTGACGCACCGGCCGCGCCCCGAGGGCTGGGACCCCGAGGCGCCGTTTCACTTCGTCGACGGCGTCGAGGCGGCCATGGCCAAGGCGCAGGAGCTCGCGGGCGACCGCATGGTCGAGGTCGCCGCCGGCGACGTCGGTGGCCAGGTGCTCGCCGCGGGCCTGATCGACGAGGTGCGCATGGACGTCGTACCCGTCGTGTTCGGGTCCGGCAAGCGCTACTTCGGGTCGGTCCACGCGCAGCACCTGCTGGAGGATCCTGACGTGGTGATCCAGGGCGTCCGGGTGCTGCACCTGCGCTATCAGGTGTGCCGTTGACCGATCTGACCGGGTACGCGAAGAAGCCCACTGCGAACGGTGACCCAACATCGCACCCCCGGCCGCGTTCGCGCATCGCTGCCCCTGATCGAGCAGCCGACACCGACCACGAGGTGCCGCTCCTGGATCGCCGACGTCCGTAGCCCTTCGCACGCCGGCAGGCCGCGTAGAGTCCTGGAGCATGACGAGCACCGGCACACCCGGCATGGCCGCTTGCCAGACCAAGGGAGGCCGGCCGGCCTTCGTGGTGAACGTCGAGGTCTTCCTCCAGCGTGACGGCCGCTGGCTGCTCATCAGGCGCGGCGCGCACGAAGCGCACGCTCCAGGGACCCTCGCCGGCGTCGGCGGCAAGGTCGAGGCCGAGGGCGCGGGGGAGGCCGTGCTGGAGCAGACCGCGCGCCGGGAGGTCGCCGAAGAGATCGGCGTCGACATGGCGGGAGCGCGGCTTCGCTACGTGGCGAGCGGCTTCTTCGTCACCGACGACGGCGATCCCGTGGTCAACGTGGTGTTCTCGGCTGTGCTGCCGCCCGGCGCCAGGCCGGTGGCCGCGTCGGCCGAGGAGGTGGCGGGCTTGGTATGGCTCACCCTCGCCGAGGCCGAGGCCGACCGGGACTGCCCGCCATGGGTGCTGCGCAACCTCCGCCTCGCGGCCTCGTGATCGCTCCGACGTGAGGGCCCGGCCGGGCTCACGCTCGTCCAGAGGGTCCGGAGCTGTTGGTGTGTGGCCAGGCGTTCGCGAGAGTGAAATCGGGATCCGGTCGGTGGTGTCCGAGCCCGCCGAGTGCGCCGTGCTGAGTCCGGAATGCGAGGACGACCTGAGGACTACCTGCGGGCGCGGATCCCGAACCGATGAGGTTCCCGCGCCGCGCCCGTCTATACGTGTGAGACCGACTCACGAGAGGCTGGCACGATGCGGAAACTATTCTTCGGTATGAACGTGACCCTGGACGGCTACATCGCCGCGACCGGCGACGACATCGGCTGGGGTGGGGAGGAGGGACCGGACTCATCGCCGAGCGCCGAGCTGTTCCAGTGGTGGTACGACCAGATGCGGGCGAGCGATCTGTCGCTGTACGGGCGCAAGCTGTGGAAAATGATGAGCTCCCACTGGCCGACCGCAGACCAGCAGCCCGGCGCCACAGCGGCGGAGATCGAGTTCGCGCGCCTCTGGCGGGACATGCCGAAGGTGGTGTTCTCCTCGACGATCGACAAGGTCGACTGGAACACCCGCCTGGTCACCGGCGACGCGGTCGCCGAGATCGCCCGGCTCAGGGCCGAGGACGGCGGTCCGATGGACATCGGCGGCGCGACGCTCGCCGGGGCGGCCATGCGGGCCGGGCTGATCGACGAGTACGCGCTGGTCACCGTGCCGGTCCTGGTGGGCGGCGGCACGCCGTTCTTCACCGCGCTGGACAGCTGGGTGAACCTGAACCTGGTGGAGACGCGGACGTTTCCCGGCGGCGTGGTGCTGACCCGATACGAGACGAGGCGATGAGCACGGGCCGGATGCTCTGCTCGTGAGGCCAGGTCCTGGGCCCGAGAGGCCAGGCCGACATCCTTCCTGGCGTGCTCACCGTGACCCTCGGCTATGGAGGGAACCATTTCGGTGACGGCGGCCCGCGCGCTGGACTCGTCGACGACGGAGACTCGTCTGATCACAGTGTCGGGGGCAGCCCCAGCCATGGTTTGCCGGCGGCGTCGAATCCGGTGAGCTCGGCGATCTTCCCGTCGGCGATGTGCAAGGCCGCGATGGCAAATAGCCGGTACTCCGGGTCGTCGGGGGTGCGGAGGTACAGCACGGCGGCAGGCATGCGGTTGACCGTCGTGGTGATACAGCGCCAGTCGTCGTGGCCGCGCTGGAAGAGCCCACCGGAGACCCAGCCGTCCACCGCGTCCTTGGCCGTGACGATCAAGGTGCCCGGCTCGGGCAGCATCGCGAAGCGCAGGTCGTCGCGTAGCAGGGACATCAGCCCGTCGAGGTCGTTGCGCTCATGGGCGTCCATATACGACTTCACCACGCCGCGCTCGTCATCCGACAGTTCGCGCGTGGCAGGGCTCCGCCAGTCGAGGCGGCGGGCGGGCAGCTGCTCGCGCATCGTCACGCGCGCCCGCTGCAGTGCGCTGGTCACCGACGCGACGGTCAGCTCGAGGGCGTCGGCGGCCTTCGCCGCCGGCCAGCCGAGAACGTCGCGCAAGATGAGCACCGCCCGCTGCCGCGGCGGCAGGTGCTGGACCGCGACGATGAACGCCAGCTCGATCGTCTCCCGCGCCACCACCGACTCCTGCGGGTCCTCCGGGAGCATCCGGTCCGGGTAGGGCTGCAGGTAGCGCACTTCCGAGCCCGCGCCCGGCAGCTCGGCGGGCACGGGTGTGCGGTCGTTGCGCTTCTCCAGGAAGTCGAGGCAGGCGTTCGTCGCGATCCGGTACAGCCAGGTCCGCGGCGCGGCGTGGCCCTTGAACGTCTCCCGCTTGTTCCAGGCCCGCAGGAACGTCTCCTGCGTCATGTCCTGGGCGTCCTCGTAGTTCGCGAGCATCCGGTAGCAGTGCACCTGCAGCTCACGCCGGTAGCGCTCGGTGATGAGCGCGAACTGTGCTGAGTCATGTGAGCGGGCCGCCGCGATGAACGCGGCCTCGTCGTCGCCTGGCAGTCTGGCGTCGGTCATGGTCGTCAATCCTTCCGCAGGTGGCGAGGGGCTACCAGAACTGACGACGCGGCAGAGGATTTCTGAGCGGTGCAGCCGCTGACACCGGCCGTTCGTCATGCCGGCTGGGTCGGGTCGATCCAGAGGACGTGTTGAGGTCGGGCACACCGTCGATGCCGAAGACAGGGTGCCCGTAGTACGGGGAAAGGTCGGGCGGATCTGGCTGTTCCGGCTGACCGCCCGGTGCAGCGACCGATCCGGGCCGGCCCCGCCGGCCGCCTGCGTGGTGTTCCAACTCACGGGCAAAGGTGTTCGACAAGCTGTAGTTCCGCACGCTGTAGGGGCTGTACTGAAGTTTTCACGACTGTCGTGGGGGTTCCCTCCTGGACTGTCCGGTGATGTTGACGCATAGGGGAGCGCGTGAAATAAGGACTGCAGATATGGCCGAGCTCCGTGAGGAAACGCCGCTGTCCTGAGCGGCGATCATCGCCATCGCGCATGCTCGGCAGGTGGTAGGCCTTTACCGAGGGGACATGATGCGTCGACTTCGCACGGCTGTTGCACTTGCCGGCATCGCCACCGGACTGCTGGTGGGCACGGGGACGCCGGCTCTGGCCGCCGCGCCCGCGGGTTCCTCCGCCGTCACCAAGGCCGCAGCCGCAGGCTGGTGGCGGTTCGGTGTGTATTACACCTATGAGGCCTGCCAGTATTACGGCAACAGCCTGACCCAGAGCCCTCAGTTCTCGTCGTACTACTGCAGTCAGTCGGTGTGGGACACCGTCGACCAGAGGTATTACTGGGGCCTGTGGGTCTACCAGGTCTCCTAGTACTGCAACGGCACTCGGGTAATGGGACGGCCGCGTCTTCAGTAGTGAGCGCGTCACGCTCGGGCTTGTGCCGCAACTGGCGAGACTGCTGCCCCGTGCCGACTCCTCTGAGCCGGTACGGGGCAGAAAGCAAGGCCCCGCTGCCGACCAGGCTGCACCAGCCTCGGCGGACGGCGACTCTGGTGGTGGTGACCAGCCCGCAACAAGATCAATCCCACGGAGATCCAGACGCGGCGCGGTGCGAAGGGAGATCTGACGGACAGCCTTCTCCCGTGGAGAGCCGATCAGCGAGTCAGGCCTGTGTCGCGTTCAACGAGGTAGACGTTCATCAGTCCAGGCAGAACTCGTTGCCCTCGATGTCCTGCATCACGAGGCACGACTCGTTTTCTTCATCGGCGGGCAGGAGTCGCACGCGTTTCGCGCCGAGAGGGATCAATCGTGCGCATTCGGCCTCGAGGGTTGCCAGGCGCTCTGCACCGACGAGTCCGGTGACGACCCGCACGTCAAGGTGCAGCCGATTCTTGGTGACCTTGCCCTCGGGAACGCGCTGGAAGTACAGCCGCGGACCGATACCCGAGGGGTCGCTGCATGCGAACCATGAGTCCCGCTGCTCGGGCGGCAGCGTGCGATTGAAGTCGTCCCAACTGGCGAACCCCTCAGGCGGTGCCGGCGCGACATACCCCAACACCTCGCACCAGAAGCGACCGACACGCTCAGGAGAGGCGCAATCAAAGGTGACTTGAATCTGCCTAACGGATGCCATGGGAAAATCCTCCCATAGAACACGTTACATACCGTAATCGCCCACCATGCGCCCCGGTCAGAGTGGCGAAGTCCTGAAACGGCCTCGGGGAGCATCGGTACAGCTCCCGCGTGAGTGGCAGTGCGTGGCGTCAACGTGCGAACTTCTCGATAGCCGCAGGGGTGACGGGGGTGAAGAAGTTGACGAGGTTGCCGTCAGGGTCGCGGAACAGCAGCGACCGGTTGCCCCAGGGCATGGTGGTGGGTTCGGTGACGAGGTCGGTGAGGAGGCCGATCAGGTTCTGGTGAACGCGGTCCACGTCGTCGACGAGGAACTCGGTGATCACGCTGTGGTTGTCCGCCGGGCGGGCGGAGCCCGGGGCGAACAGCGGGACGGTGCGGGTGCCGGCGATCGCGAGGGTGGCGCCGGGGGTGTTGAGTTCGGCGAAGTCTTCGGTGGCCCACATCGCCCGCACCCCTGTGGCTCGCTCGTAGAACTCGACGAGGCGCGCGACGTCGCTGGTGATGATGCGGATCGAGACAAAGTCCATAGGGATCTCCTTGGCTGTGCTGGAGGCGTGCACGTCGCAGGCTAGGAGAAATAGTGGACAGAATCGGTCCAGTATTCGCGTTAAGTTGTGCACATGCCTCGACCCACTGGCCGCGTGCTGACACTCCTGGAGCTGCTGCAGTCGGGCGGCACCCGGACGGTGGCCGAACTCGCCGACCGGCTCGGCGTCGAAGGGCGCACCGTGCGGCGGTATGTGGGTCAGCTGATCGACCTGGACGTGCCCGTGGAATCGGTGCGCGGTCGCTACGGCGGGTACCGGCTCGCCCCCGGGTACCGCTTGCCTCCGCTCATGCTCAGCGACGACGAGGCGCTGGCCGTGCTGCTCGGCCTGGTCGCCGGCCGCCGAGCAGGGTTGACGACGACGGAGCACACGGCAAGCGAGACGGCATCGGCGAAGATCCGGCGGGTGCTGCCCAAGCACATCGCCCGTCGGCTCGACACACTCCTGGAGGCTCTCGCCTTCACGGATCAGCCCGGGGAGTTCGACACCCCGGACGCCGAGCTCCTGCTCACCATCGCCGATGCGGTGCGCCACCGCCGACCGGTTTCGATCCGCTACACCGACCGCGACGGTCGGCGCAGCGAACGCACGCTGCACGCCTACGGGATCGTCGCCCATTCAAGCCGGTGGTACGTCACGGGCAAGGACGCCCAGATCGGCGAGGACCGAACCTTCCGGCTCGATCGCATCGCAGACGCGAGGGCCCTGCCCGGCTCATTCGAAACGCCTGTGGGCCCGGGTCCGGCGCAGCGCGTGTTGTCAGGGTTCGCCACGGCTGAGTACCAGCATGAGGTGACCTTGCGGATCCATGGGACAGTCGAGCAGATCCGCGTCCACCTTCCCGCCAGCGTCGCGAGCCTGGAGGAGCACGCGGCCGCGGCAGGCGAAGACCGGGCGACCGAGCGCTGGCTGCGCGTCGAGCTACGGGCGGAGCGGCTCGACTGGCTGCCTTCGGTACTCGCCTCGCTCAACCGGCCGTTCGTCATCGAGCGCCCCGATGAACTGCGCGACCACATCATCGCGCTCGCCGATCGCCTCGCGTCCTACGCCCGCCAAGCCTGACAGCGAGGAACCAATGTCATGAGATGGCACAGCTAGCGCGGGCCGGTTCCCCACCTCTCAGGTGCTAGCCCTGTGCTGGCCCTTCTCGACGCGGCACACGCCCGGCTCGACACAGAGCGCACGGAACTACGGCAGGCCAAGGAGGCCGCCCAGGCGGCGCTGGAGCTGGATGGAAGAACGATCAACCGTCGCTACCACATACCCTGTGTGGTGATCTTGCGGTCGACGAGGGGTCAGCTTTTCATGATGTTGCCGGCGGACAGTCACGTGCACAGCGAATGGTCCTGGGACGCGCCGCTGGGCTCGATGGAGCGCACCTGTGAGAGGGCAGTGGAACTCGGCCTGCCCGCGATCGCCTTCACGGAGCACGTCGACCACACGGTGTGGATGGTCAACCTTGACGCGTTGCACCCGGATGACCATCTGGCGACCATGTGCTCGCCGGATGGCGAGCTGATTCCGCCGCGGTTCGACGCGGCCGGATACCTGGAGGCGATCGAAAGGTGTCGGGACCGCTTCCAAGAGCTGCGGATCCTGAGTGGCATGGAGCTGGGGGAGCCGCACTGGCATGCCGAGGAGATTGCGAAGCTGCTCGCGGTCGGGCAATTCGATCGGCTGATCGGGTCGCTGCACTGCCTCCCGATCGGGGACGGGTTCACCGAGCCTCCGGGGCAGTTCGCGCAGCGACCCGCGGCAGAAGTCATGCGTGACTATCTGGCGGAGATTCCCCGGCTGATGGAGAGCGAGGTGTTCACAGTACTGGCGCACATCGACTACCCGATCCGGCACTGGCCGACGGAACAGGCCGGGCCGTTCGATCTGCTGGAGTTCGAGGAGGAGTTTCGGCACGCGCTGCGAATGACGGCGGAGTCTGGCAGAGCTCTGGAGATCAGCACGCGCCTGCCGCTGCACTCGACCATCCTGCACTGGTGGCGAGAGGAGGGTGGGCAGGCAGTGACATTCGGGAGCGACGCGCACCTGCCGTCTGCTCTAGCCAGTGGGTTCAAGGAGGCGGCGCACATGGCAGAGGCGCACGGTTTCCGCCCGGGCAAGGACCTGCTCGGCATTTGGGGCCGGGTGAACTGACACAAGTATGGGGTCCCCCGGCGCGGAGACATTGACAGTGCAGCACGCGAAATTCCTGCTCGCTGACAGAATCTCCACGCTCAGCACGCAGCTCTAGCCGAGATCAGAAATTGTTCGACACCCACTTAGACGAGATCCACTTCGGCCTCGCGAGCCGCTGGATCACGCAGCGGCCGCAGTCCCTCGCCCGGCTGAGAGGCGGCGAAACTGCAGCGGCTCAGGAGAGTGATGTGCCGCCGGCTCAGCGGCGGCAGTCGGGCCACGTCCTCATCCAGAACCTCACGATCCTTCTCCACGGCCTTTGGTCACCGCGCGCCCGCGTACTGATGCACCTCCGCGTTGCAACGGTTCAACGAGAGAGGACTCCGGCGCGCGCGGCCGCCAACGCGCCCGCGGCGGCGCGGTCCGCGGCGGCATCGTCGAGGGGTTCCCCGGTATTGAGCAGGGCGTAGTACAAGGGTGCCGAGACGGCGGCGATCACCTGGCGCGGATCGGTGCCGGGAGGTAGTTCGCCCCGTTCGACGGCGTCGGCGACGCAGCCGGCCCACTCCTCGATGCGTACGGCGTAGAAGCGGCGCAGCGCCCGCGCGGCCTGGTCGTTGCAGAGCGAGGCGGCGATCAGTGCCTTGAACAGGCGTCCCTGGCGAGGGTCGGTGAGGGTCTTGACGACCAGGCGGGCGTTTTCGCGGAGGTCCTGGTCGACACTGCCGGTGCGCGCGCGGGGAAGGGACTGTTCGGCCATGTCCTGGAGGAGATCGGCGGCGAGTCCGCCCGGCGTGCCCCAGCGGCGATAGAGGGTGGTCTTGCCGACCCCTGCGGTACGGGCGATCTCGGCGAGATCGAGGGCGTCGAAGCCCTTGTCGACCAGCGCGTCACTGGAGGCCCGAAGGACGGCCTCGCGGACGCGAGCGGTGCGTCCACCAGGGCGGACGGCGCCGGGGTGTGGAGCGGCAACCATGTGCGGACTCCTCCTCGCGAGCCCCTTATGGGGACTCTGGTTCCATTACGGCGGCATGAGGTGCTACCGTTCTCTCACCTTAACGGAACTGCAGGACTGTTTGCATGTGGCTCCGTCCCCGTCCCGCGTTGGGGAGCCTGCCCGCCAAGCGTCTCCATACCGCCCCAGGGCGACGTACTCGAGAGGACGTCTGTCATGTCCACCACGAAGCCCCAGCCCACGGGTACGGCTCCGGCGTACGAGGCGGCTCCGCGGCAACTGACCCGCCGCCTCAAGGTCGTCCTCGCAGTACTACTGGTCGCCCAGTTCATGCTGGCCGTCGACTTCTCCATCCTGAACGTGGCACTGCCCGAGATCGGTGACAGCCTCGGCTTCTCCCTGGCCAACCTGCAGTGGATCGCCACCGCCTTCGCCCTGTGCGCGGCCGGTTTCACCCTCTTCTTCGGCCGCATCGGGGACCTCATCGGCCGCAAGCGCATTTTCCTCGGCAGCCTCGCGCTCCTCGGCCTGGCCTCGATCGCCGGCGGGCTCGCCCCGAGCCCCGAGATTCTCATCATCGCCCGCGTCGCCCAGGGGCTCGCGACTGCCGCCGCCACCCCCGCCGGGCTCGCCCTGCTCACCACGTCGTTCCCTGAAGGCCCGCTGCGCCAGAAGGCCCTCGGCCTCAACGGCGCCCTCATGTCCGCCGGATTCACCACCGGCGCCGTTCTCGGCGGCCTGCTCACCGATCTGCTCTCATGGCGCTGGGCCTTCTTCATCAACGTCCCCGTCGCCCTCGTCGTGCTCCTCGTCGCCCCCACCGTCATCACCGAGTCCCGGCCCGCCCTGCGCCCCAGGGTCGATCTGCCCGGCGCGCTGGCCGTGACCCTCGCGTTGCTCAGCATCGTCTACGGCCTGACCCAGGCAGGCGAGCACGGCTGGACCCACCCTCTCGCGCTGGCGAGCCTGCCGGCCGGCGCCGTACTGCTGGTTGCCTTCTACCTCGTCGAGCGCAAGGCCGCTCAGCCCCTGATCCCGCTGCACGTCCTCGGCAAGCGCACCGTGGCGTGGGGCAACGTGCTCGGGCTGCTCGCCTTCGTCACCGAGACGTCCCTGGTGTACCTGCTCACGCTGTACATGCAGAAGACCCTCGGCTTCTCGGCCCTCACCGCCGGGTTCTCCTTCGGCATCCTGGGGCTCGGCACCGTGGCCGGCGGCATACTCGCGCCGAAGATGATCGCCCGGACCTCCACCGTGGCCGTTCTGGCCGGTGGCGGGCTACTGCAGGCGGCCTGCACCGCCGTCCTGCTCCTCCTCGGCGACACGCCGTCCTCGATGGGGCTGCTGTTGCCCGCCACCTTCCTGGGAGGTGTCGGGAACATGCTGGTCATCGTCGGCTTCATGGTCACCGCCACGACGGGCCTGCCCGACCGCGAGCAGGGCCTGGCCACCGGGCTGGCGTCCATGTCCCAGCAGGTCGGCATCACCATGGGGACCCCCATCATGTCCGCGATCGTCACCGCCGTCACCATGGGCGTCTCGTCCGCCGGGGCCGTCCTACACGGCGTCACCGTGGCCATCGCCGCCAACGCCGCCCTCGTTCTGCTCGGCGTCCTCATCGCCGTCGTCTGCCTGCGCGCCAGGCGTACCCGCACACACACCTGACCGCGGCCCCATCAACACGAGCCCCGGGTTAGGAGCTCCTGGCCGTCCGGACTTGACACGTCGCAGGGGACATCAGGCAGGCCGGAGGGGAGTGTGGATAGCTTGCGGGAAGTCTCCTTCTCGTGAGTTACTCCAACTTCTGGAGACGCAACAGATCACTATTTCTGATTTTCGATTTCTGGAAATTCGGGGCTGCTAGGATGCGAGCGTGGCGATCAAGGAGGCCGAGGGCCGGGGGAGCGCGACCGACGGGCCGGTGCGGCGGCAGGACGGCGAGGGCGGCGCGGGGGCCGTGACGGCGTGCAAGCACTGCGGTACGGCGATCGAGCGGCGCGCCGGTCGCGGCCGTCCCAAGGAGTACTGCCCGCAGCGCGACTGCCAGGCCGAGGCCAAGAAGGAGCGTGAGCTGCGCCGCGCGACCCCGGGCCTGGAGGGGGCGCTGGCCCGCGCCGAAGATCTGTACGACCGCATGGAGAAGGGGCTCGCGGCGGCCATCGCGCCGCTGGCCCAGGTGCTGAGCGACGAGTTGAGCCCCGCCGGGGTCGAGGCCAAGCTCAGCGCCGTCCAGGCCGAGGCGCACACCCGCGTCGCCATCGCCCGCACCGAGCGGGAACAGGCCCTGCAGCAGGTACGGCTGGCGCGCGAGGCCACCGAGCACGCCCGGCGCGAACGCGAGGAGATGCGCGAGCGCGTCAGCGAGGCGCAGGCCGAACGCGACACCGCCCTGTCGGACGCCGAGACCGCGCGCGAACAGGCCCTGGCCGCGCTGCACGAGGCCGCGACCACCGAGCGGCGCGCCAAGCAGGCCGCCGAGGAGGCCAACCGGCGCGCCGCCCAGGCCGAGGCCGAGCGCGAGCGGGCGATCGAGCAGATGGGCGAACGGGTCGAGACCGCGCTGGCCGAGGCGAGGGAAGCCCGCGAGCACGCCGAACGGGCACAGCGGCTCACCGAGCAGGCCGGCCGTGCCACCGAGCGCGCCACCGCGGAGCGGGACGCCGCCCGCACCGACGCCGAACTGGCTCGCCGGACCCGCGTCGAGGCCGAGCAGGCCGCCGCCGCGGCGATCGCCCGCGCCCAGGCGGCCGAGGCCGAACGCGACCGCGCGCAGGAACGGGCGACCGCCGCCGAGCAGGCGAAAGAGGAGGCGGTGGGCCGGGCCGCCCGCTCCGCCGCCGACGCCGAGCAGGCCGGCGCCCGCGCCGAGGAGGCCGAGCGGCGGGCCGCCGATCGCGTCCGCGCCGCCGAGCAGCACGCGGCCGGCGCGGTGGCGTCGGCCGCCGACGGCGAGCGTGCCGCCGTCGCCGAACGCGACCGGCTCACCGCCCTGCTGGAGGTCGAACGGGCCAGGGTGGCCGATCTGCGGGCACAGGTGGAGACCCTGCGCGCGGAGTCGGCCCAGCTCCGCGAACGCGCCGTCACCGCCGAACTGCGCGCCGCACCTCCAACGGCCCCATAGGTCCAGCACCGCGACCTGGGATGCCGTCAACGGACGTGTCGCCTGCCGCCAAAGGTCATTTGAACTGCCCCGGGATCCGCACATGGCCCCTGCACATGAGTGCCCGTCTTTGGTGGGTGCTCGAAAAGTTCGGCGTCAGGCTGCCATTTCCGCGGTGACGGAGGGCGCAAGGGGTTCGTTCACGTCTTCCGCTTCCAGATCGATGCTCCAGCACAGATGAGGCCGATCAGGAACGGTGAACGGCGCCGCGTTCGATGAGGCCGATGATGCCGATGGGGGTGTCGCCCGCAGTGAAGATCATCGCGAGGTAGAGCACCATCGAAAGCAGACCGATCACGCCGACCGTGATCAGTGCTCGCCCCGTTCGGGGAGAGATGCCGATGCGCCGCCACCTGCTTCCGCCTCTGCGGCGGCGGCGAACTCGCCGCCTCCCTGCTCCCGGAGATCGACGAGATCATCCTCAAGAGCTACCCCGTCGTAGCAGGTGCGGGCATCCCCATGTTCTCCGGACGGTTCCACCTCACCCTGTTCACCCCACCCGGCGCGAAACCTTCGACAACGGCGCCCAGGTCACCTGGCTCACCAGGGCGTAGCACCCCACCCAAGGGGAAGGCGTGCGCATCAAACTCCCCGCCACGATGCGGAACTGACGGCAGTCCCGTGCCGCCGGGACCCGGGTCGGCCGATCCGGCCGATGTCAGGTGTACTTGACACCGCATCGGGCGCCTTCTATCGTGTCAGGTGTACTTGACTTTTCGGCGCAGGGAGGGCAACTCGTGCAAGCGCACAACGCGACCGGGGTCTACCGGGAATCGATCATGACGACCGTTCGGCTCGCACTCTGGACGCTCGCCTGGTCGGCGACCCTCGCCTTGGCCAGGTTCGGTCCCGGACTCTTGTGGGATTCGCGGCAACCGGTGGCGAGCTGGGCCGCGGTCGCCGCCAATCTCGTCGTCGGCATCGGATGGATCGTCGCCTTCGCGCGCTTTCTCCGAGGACAAGATGAGGTGCAGCGGAAGGTGATGCAGGACGCGCTGGCGGTCACCTTCGGAGTGGGCTGGGTCGGCGGCTTCGTCTACGTCGTCGCGGACGCCGCCGGCCTCGTCGTCTACGACGTCGATGTCGCGGCCCTCCCCGCGCTGCTTGGAGCCGTCTACGTGATCGCCGTCATCGTCGGCAAGATCAGGTACCGATGAGGAACCGCATCAAGGATTTCCGGGCCGAACGCGCCTGGACGCAGGCCGACCTGGCTCAGCGTGTCGGCGTGTCAAGGCAGGCGATCAACGCGATCGAAACAGGGAAGTTCGACCCCAGCCTTCCGGTCGCCTTCCGTCTCGCCAAGCTGTTCGACCTGAAGATCGAAGATCTCTTTCTCGACGATCAATGAAGCGTTTTGGTCGTGCGGCCAGGACCGAGGCTTTCGGCCCTGGCCGCAGGCCGCCGAGCGGGAACCGCACACCACGTCGGGCTGCGTGGCGGGGCGTGCGGAGGCGAGTTTCACGTCTCCTGTTCGGCGCCGGTCATCAGGGCGAGCACGCTGTACGGCGCCTGGTCGTCGTTGATGAGCCGGCAGAAGCCGTCGTCGGCCGCTTCCACATCGGCGGCGCGGGCGAACATGGCCTGTTCGTGCGCGGCGAGGGCCCGGCCGGTACCCGTTCGTGCACGCGGCGTCAGCGGCTGGTGAGGATGACGAGTCGCTGGGTCGCGCGGGTCATCGCGACATAACGGTCGACCGCTCCTTCGACGCCGTCGCCGAACGCCTCTGGGTCGACGAGGACGACCAGGTCGAACTCGAGCCCCTTGGACAGCTCCGGAGTCAGCGACCGGACGCGGGACGTCGAGGGGAACGTGGGATCGCCGATGACGCAGGCGACCCCGTCGGCGTGCACGGCGAGCCAGGCGTCGAGGATCGAGCCCAGATCGGAAACCGGCCCGTGTACGACGGGGACCCCGCTGCTGCGGATGGAGGTCGGCACGTTGGCGTCCGGGAGCACGGCCCGGATGACCGGCTCGGCTTCCGCCATGATCTCTTCCGGCGTCCGGTAGTTGATGGTCAGCGAGGCCAGTTCGACCCGGTCGAGCCCGATGCGTTCGAGCCGTTCCCGCCACGACTCGGTGAACCCGCGTCGTGCCTGGGCGCGATCGCCGACGATGGTGAAGCTCCGGGACGGGCACCGGAGCAGCAACATCTGCCACTCGGCGTCCGTCAGTTCCTGCGCCTCGTCCACGACGATGTGCGCGAACGGGCCGGCGAGCACGTCCGGTTCGACGCCGGGCGGTGCGCCCTCCTCGACCAGGGTGTCCTTCAGGTCCTGGCCGTGCAGCATGGTCACCGCGCCCTCACCGTCGTCGTCGGCCGCGAGCAGGTTGTCGATGACCTTGGCCATCTGCTCGCGTTCCGCCGCGACGGCGGCCTTGTGCCGGCGCTTGCGTCGCGACGCCTCCGGGTCGCCGAGCCGCTGCCGCGCCGCGTCCAGCAGCGGCAGGTCGGACACCGTCCAGGCCTGGGCGTCCGCGCGCTGCAGCTTGCGTATGTCGCCGAGGCTGAGCCAGGGAGCGCACATCCGCAGGTAGGCGGGTACCGTCCACAGGTCTCCGACCAGGTCGGCCGCTTCGAGCAGCGGCCACGCGCGGTTGAAAGTGGTCAGCAGCTCCCTGTTCGACAGCAGCGACCTGCGCAGCAGGGCGGCCGGTGCGTCGCCGTCGTGCTTGTCCATCAGGATCGTGAGCAGCTCCTCCCAGATCTGGTCGCGCGCCTCGTTGTGCGGAGTGCCGGGTTCCGGCGCCTCGAACGCCTCGGCCCAGTCGTCGGCGCTCAGCCAGATGTCGGACCAGTGGGTCGCCACCGTCATCCCCTTGGCGGGCGGATTCTCGTAGAACCTGACGGCGGGCTCGATCGCCTTCACCATGTCGGCGGACGACTTCAGCAGGGCCACCTCCGGGTCGGCCTCGACGGCCGCCGCGGCTCCCTCGGCGACGAGGTCCCGCAGGGTGCAGGTCTGCACGCCCTCCTCTCCGAGGCTGGGAAGGACGTCGGCGACGTAGGCGAGGTAGGGCTGGTGCGGGCCGACGAACAGCACGCCGCCCCGGCGGTGACCGAGGCGAGGGTCGGAGTACAGCAGGTAGGCGGAGCGGTGCAGGGCGACGACGGTCTTCCCCGTGCCCGGGCCGCCGTCGACGACGAGAGCGCCGCGGGATCCCGCGCGGATGATGGCGTCCTGGTCGGCCTGGATGGTGCCGAGCACGTCGCGCATCCGCGGCGACCGGCTGCCGCCCAGGCTGGCGATGAAGGCGGACTGGTCGTCGAGCGCGGCGTGCCCGGCGAGCCCGTCCGCGGTGAAGACCTCGTCCCAGTAGTCGCTGATCCGGCCGCGGGTCCAGCGGTACCTGCGGCGGCTCGCCAGCCCCATCGGGTTGGCGTGGGTGGCTCCGAAGAACGGCTCGGCCGCGGGGGAGCGCCAGTCGAGCAGCAGCCGCCGGCCGGCCCTGTCCGTCAGGCCGAGTCGCCCGACGTACACGGGCTCGGAGTCGTCCGCGCCGACCATGCGTCCCAGGCACAGGTCCAGGCCGAAGCGACGCAGAGTGCGCAGGCGGGCCGTCAGCCGGTGAATCTCCATGTCCCTGTCCAGCACCTGCCGGCCTACGCCGCCGGGCGCCCGTCGCTCGGCGTCGAGGCGGTCGGACAGGTCGGCGATCGACTCTTCGAGGGTCTGCGCGATGGCCGCGAAGTGCCGCTCGTCATCGGCGATCAGCGCCGGGTCGGCCTTGGGGGACAGGCGTTCGGGGAGGTCGAACGCGCTGGTGGTCAGGGGATTCACGTCATCAGCTCCGATATGAGGTCGCTCGCGACCGTTGCGCGGCAAGGCGTTCGGACCGGAATGACGGTCCCGGAGCCGTGGCGTGGCGCCCGGGGGGGGGGGGGGGGGGGGGGGGGGGGGGGGGGGGGGGGGGGGGGGGGGGGGGGGGGCGGGGGGAGGGGGGGGGGGGCCGAAGCCCCCCCCCAACCCCGAACA
>NZ_JBVJHR010000007.1:175439-330546 GCF_055586705.1 Sphaerisporangium sp. NPDC049457
ATTTTTTTCGCGCAGGTTCGTTCGTCACGGATTGCTTCCCCCGACTCTTTTTCCCCCCCCCCCCCCCCCCCCCCCCCCCCCCCCCCCCCCCCCCCCCCCCCCCCCCCGCCCCGCCGACGGTTCGAAGTCCCCGTACGACACGTGCACCGACGACGACACCCGCATTTCACAGCCCCGTTTCCGCAGGTTCCGGCCTCGGCCGTCGATTGTGCGGCATGACCGGGGTCTTGCCGCAAGCCCCCCGGTGCGCTATACGTTGAGAGTGGCAAGGAGTGGTTCGTCCCCTTGCCGTTGCTCGTCCGCTGCGGACGGCAACCTTCTCAGGCTCTCATGAGGCGGCCGCGTGCCGCGCACGCCGGTGCCGTCGGCGCAGGAGAGTTCCCGGCAGGGCCGCGGCACCGATCATGGGGTCTTCCGGGCGCGAACGGGTCGTGGGTGTGCGACGGTGATAGCGACGGGCGCCGTTCGGCGCCCGGCTCCCGCGAGAACGAGGTGTTCAGCTCATGGACATGGAACTCGAGGTCGTCCTCGTGCCGGTTCCCGGCGTCGGCGACCCGGACGGCGGCGGCTGGACGCTGGACATCTCGACGCGCCCGCCGGGCCGGTGACCGATGGACGTCATGAGCCTGACCGCGCTGCTGCGCGAGGCCGAGGAGCACCACGGTGCGTACGAGGCCACCGCTCCCGAGCATCACTGGTCGCACTGGTACGCCGCCTACATCGTGGCCCGCGAGGCGGGCCGCACTCCCGAGGAGGCGGAACGGCAGGCGGCCGAGCACACCGAGGCGACGCGCGCCGAACGCCCACGGTGACCTGATCTCCCTGGACGCGGGTCCTTCGGCGGGGGCGGGCGCGCCGGGCGCCGACGGCAGCGGTCAGCGGCGGCGGAGCGACGCGTCGAGCAGGGCGGGCGGAGTGTCGAACTTCTCGTGCGGCGCGAGGTCGACGCCGGGGGCGACGATCGCGTCGATGGCGTCGAGGACGTCGGCGGAGAGCACGGTGTCCGCCGCGGCGAGCTGTGAGCGCAGGTGGTCAGGCGTGCGGGGGCCGATGATCGCGCTGGTCACGGCCGGGTGCGCGGTAACGAATCCGAGCGCGAGCTGGATCATCGTCAGGCCGGCCTCGTCGGCCACCTTCGCCAGCCGCTCGACCGCGTCGAGTCTGGCGCGGTTGGACGGGATGGACAGATCGAAGCGCTCGGGCAGCAGCGCCGAGCGGCTGGTGGTGATCTCCCGGCCCTCGCGGACCGCGCCCGACAGCCAGCCGGAGGCCAGCGGGCTCCACGCCAGCACGCCGATCCCGTACTGCTCGGTCACGGGCAGGACGTGGGTCTCGATCCCGCGCTGGAGGATCGAGTAGCTGGGCTGTTCGGTGACGTACCGGCTCAGGTGGTGCTCCCGGGCGGCCCACTGGGCCTGTACGAGGCGGTAGGCCGGGAAGGTCGAGGAGCCGAAGTAACGGATCTTGCCGGCGCGCTGCAGGTCGGTCAGGGCCGACAGCGTCTCCTCGTCGCTGGTTTCCGGGTCCCACCGGTGGATCTGGTACAGATCGACGTGCTCGACGCCGAGGCGGCGCAGGCTGTCGTCGAGCTCGGTGACCAGCCAGCGGCGCGAGCTGCCCCGGTGGTTGCGCTCGTCGCCCATCGGCATGCCCGCCTTCGTGGCCAGCACGATGTCGTCGCGGCGGCCGGCGATGGCCTTGCCGACCATCTCTTCGGACTCGCCGTCGCCGTACCTGTCGGCGGTGTCGATGAGGTTGACGCCGGCCTCCAGGGCGGCGTCGACGATGGCGGTGGCCTCCTCCTGGGTGGTGCGCCCGATCCTGCCGAAGTTCATCGCGCCGAGCGCGAGGGAGCTGACCTGCACACCGGTGCGGCCCAAGGTGCGGTACTGCATGAGGGTGTTCCTCCATTGCGGGTGAAAGCGCCGCGGCTGAGTGCGCGGCTTGGCCGTCGGCTCGTGCTCTGACATCATGGCCAAACGGAACCGTGTTCCTGTAACGATAAGGAACGTCGTTCCGTTTAGCAAGCTCGACGGTGGAGGGAACGGCAGAGTGGACGACAGCCAGGGCGGCGCGGGGCGTGCGGCCCCGCGCAAACGGGCCGACGCCCGGCGCAACGAAAGGGCGCTGCTCGACGCCGCCGCGGCGGTCTTCGTGGCCTCGGGCGTACAGGCGCCGGTGCGCGACATCGCGGCCAGGGCGGGCGTCGGGGTGGCCACGATCTACCGTCACTTCCCGACGCGAGCCGATCTCATCATCGCCGTCTACCGGCACCAGGTCGAGGCCTGCGCCGAAGCCGGTCCGGCCCTGCTGGAAAGCTGTGCGACCCCCTACGCCGCGCTGGGACGCTGGGTCAACCTGTTCGTCGACTTCGTGGCCACCAAGCACGGACTCGCTGCCGTGCTGTCGCCCGGCGACGCCGATTTCGAAACGCTGGGCGCCTACTTCATCGACCGGCTCATGCCCGTGTGCGCACGGCTGCTCGACGCCGCGGCCGCCGCCGGCGAGATCCGCCCCGGCGTGGAAGCCTACGAACTCATGCGCGGCGTCGGAAACCTCTGCATCGGCGCGGACAACGATCCCCGCTACGACGCGCGCCGGCTGGTCGAACTCCTCGTCGCGGGACTACGCCCTGCGCGCTAGCCGCCGCGCGTATCGGAATACGGTTCCCGGCGCTCGCCGTACGCGGGCGGAACCATGTTCCGAATCCGCTGATCTGTTTTGAGCACGGGCCGGGAACCGGTCGCAGCGATTACCGACCTCGTTCCCCGCCGAGGAAGCACGACAGGAGTCGCCTGAAGTCGTGCGGGTGCTCGAGCGCCGGCACGTGCCCGCATCGGCCGAACACGTACAGACGGACATCGGCCAGGTGTTCGAGCAGGGGCAGGGCCGCCGTCGCGAGCGGAGTGACCTGGTCCTCGGCGCCGTGGACGAGCAGCACGGGCGCGCGGATCGCTGCCAGCGTTCGCGCCGAGAGGGTGAGATCGTCTGCCCAGCGCGCCCTGGGCGGCGGGAACAGCGACGCGTACGCGGCCGCCCCCGCTCGCATCGCGGCCGCACGGGCGGCGACGGCCGACTCGGTCACGAGTGCCTGGTCGAAGACGAGGCGGCTCAGCATGTCCCGTGCCCCGAGCGGGCCGGCGGGGGCGGCCCAGACCGCGTCGAGCCCGGCGGACAGCGGCGCCCCGGGGGCGCCCATCGTCGAGACCGCCACGACACCGGTGACCTGCCGGGGACGCGCGGCCGCCAGCGCCAGCGCCACGGCACCGCCCATGGAGTGACCCACCACGGCGTAGGACTCGGCGCCGAGAGCGTCCATCAGGCCCGCGGCCTGCTCGGTCCACAGCCGGAGCCCGCCCCTGGAGCCCGCCGGGACCGGTGTGCGGCCGAACCCCGCCTGGTCAGGAGCCACCAGGTGCAACGACGTGCCCAGCGCCTGTGCCGTCGCCGCCCAGGCTCCGGATCCGGTCGTACCGGGTCCGGAGCCGTGCAGCATCAGCACCGCGGGCCCGGCGCCGCTCTCCATGACGTGGACGGGGGAGCCGCCGACGGTGACGGTCCGAAGTGCCGTCACCGCGACAGGCCAGGTGTGCTCATGCCGATGCGGAGTTGACGGACTTCGAGAAGACCTCCATCATCGCCCGGCCGAACTGCGGCATGTCCGGCCACCCGCGGCAGGAGACCAGGTTGCCGTCGATGACGTCGGGAGCGTCGATGACCGTCGCGCCCGCGTTCTCCATGTCACCGGTGATGGGGGGGAAGCACGCCGTCTTCCGGCCCTTCAGCAGCCCGTACACGGCGGGCACCTGCGCGCCGTGGCACACCAGCGCGATCGGCAGGTTGCGCGCGAAGAAGTGCTCGGTGATGCGCCTGACGTCGGCGTCGACCCGGATCCACTCGGGGGCGCGTCCTCCGGGGATGATGAGGGCGTCATAGCGCTCGACGTCGACATCGGCCCAGGGCACGTCGACCGGCAGCTTCCGGCCGTCCTTCTCGACGTAGGCGTCGGAGTTGGGGTCGAACTCGTGGATGACCAGCTGAACGTCACGCATCGTGCGTGACGAGACGTCGACGTCCCAGCCGCCCTCCTGCACGCGGTAGTAGGGATACATGGTGTCGAGCTCCTCGGCGGCGTCGCCGGTAAGGAGCAGCGCTCTGGGCACCTGCTTCTCCTCGCATCTGAGGCGGGTGAGGTGGATCCGATCCGATCCGATCTGGTTGAGTTAGCATTCCTCGGCCCGGCCCGCCCGTCAAGCCTTTACCGCCATTCCGTCAGCGCCCTTGACCTCATCGAACAACCGCCGGAACCGCTCGCCCGACAGCAGGATGTGCCGGCGCATGGCGTAGGCGGCGGCGTCGGGGTCGCGCGCGGCGATCGCGGCCACGACCGCTTCGTGCTCGGCCATGGCCAGGTGGGTGACCTGGGTGTCGTGGAGGAGCCGGAACAGGTGCACGTGCGTGTGCAGGCGGGCGAGCGCTTCGCGGATGACCTGGTTCTCCGCGCTCAGGGCGACGAGGTCGTGGAAGGCGGCGTCGCGTAGCCCGAAGGCGCCATAGGCCAGGGGCCCGTTGCCACCCTCCAGCTCCTCCATCTCCTCCAGCATTCGCCGCAGACCGGCCACCTGCGTCAAGGACGCGCGTTCCGCGGATCTGCGCGCCGCCGCCGGCTCGAGGAGCAGGCGGAGCTCGAGCATGTCCTCGAACCGGTGACGGGTGATCTGTGGGGGAATGCGATAACCGGCATGGGGCACGCGCACGACCAGGCCCTCGGCCTCCATGCGGTTGAGCGCGTCTCGGATCGGCGTCTGCGAGACCCCCAGCTCCCGCGCCAGGACGTCGATCGTGACGCGGGAGCCCGGTTCGATCCGCAGCGACATCAGCTGTCCGAGCAGCGTGTCGTACACCTTGTCGGCGAGCCGGCCGCGGGATCTTCCCTGCGGCGTGCCGCCCGTCATGGCCCCACGGCGCCGCACGATCATCGCTTCGTCGTCCATCGTGACGTGAGGTCCTTTCTTGCGTTTTCCGGGGACCTGTTGACAACGGTCGCAACGCTGCGGGATGTTGACGCCCCCACTCGGATCGTATAGGAAAGGTGGCGGATGCTGGCCAACCCCCCACCCCTCGCGGAACCGCCCGCCATCGCTCCGCTTCGATCAGTTGGAGCTCCTATGAGCACGCTCGACGTCCTACTCGATTCACCACCGGGCCGCACAAGGACCGAAGGACTTCTCGACTGCTTTTAAGCCCCCATCACGTCGCGGCGTACTCGTGACGCCGGTCTGCGGGTCAGCCCTGCGACAGCCGGCAACACGCCTGAACAACCCGGCAACCGCTCGGCGAAGCACGCAGCACGGCTCCAGAGGTCCCCCCCAGAAAGCAGGCAAGAAGATGCGGTATCCAAAACGAATAGGACGACCGTCCGTTCCCCGGCGGAAGGTGCAGCTGGCGGCGGCGGCCATGTTGCTGGCCACCACCACCCTGGCGGCCTGCGGCGACGACGGCGGCGCGAACGCGAGCGCCCCGAAGGCGCCGGCGACCATCCCTGAGCTCACCAAGGACCCGCTCACCCTCAGCTTCATCTGGTTCGAATGGCCCCCCGCCAAGGCGCTGGAAGCCTTCGCGAACGCTGAGTACACCAAGCAGCGGCCGAACGTCACCATCAAGGTCAAGACCGTGCCGAACGCGAACTGGCACGACGCCATGTTCACCCAGTTCGCGGCGCACAAGACCGACTTCGACATCCCGATCCTGGACTCGCAGCACATCGGCGAGGCCGTGACGAACGGCAACATCCTCGACATCACCGACTTCGTCAAGAAGAACATCGACGTCAATGCCTACAACCCGTACCTCCTGGCGGCCTACGGCCAGTTCCCCCAGGCGGAGACCGGGAAGCGCGACGAGAACGCCAGCCTGTACGGACTGCCGCTGCTCGGCGACACCTGGACGATGATCTACCGCAAGGACCTGATCGGCGACAAGCCGCCGCAGACCTGGGACGAGATGATCGCGGCCGCCGAGAAGTGCCAGACGGAGAACCCCGGCGTCAGCGGGCTGGCCTTCCACCAGGCCAACGGCTCCGACGCCGCAGCCGTGACCTACAACACGGTCAACGGCGTCTACGGCGGCAACCTCTGGGACGCCAAGTCGCGTAAGATCAACGGCGTCCTCAACGACGCCGCCGGCCAGGAGGCGATGGACGTCCTGGTCAACAAGATGAAGCCGCTGACAGCCAAGGGCTCCGGCAACTGGTTCATCGACGAGGTGAACGCGGCGGTCGCCCAGGGCAAGGCGTGCATCGCGTTCAACTGGATCGCCGCGAGCGGCGGCCTGCTCGACCCGAAGCAGTCGACGCTCGGCACCACGCGGGAGCAGATTCTCGAGAAGCTGGGTTTCGCCACCCTGCCGAGCCAGAAGACGAACCTGGTGCCTCTCGGCGGCATGGGGATGCACGTGTCGGCCTACTCCTCCGAGGCGAACCAGGCGGAGGCCCTGAACTTCATGAAGTGGTTCGAGCAGGCTGACATCCAGAAGAAGTGGGCCGCCGCCGGCGGCGTGCCGTCGCGTACGGACGCCCTGGAGTCGCCCGAGTTCCTCAATGCCGGGCCGTTCAACCAGGTGTACACCGACTCGGTGCCGCGGATGCGGGACATGTGGAACGTCCCCGAGTACGCGCGTCTCGTCGACATCGAGAACACCAACGTGAACGCGGCTCTCAACGGCGCGAAGAGCCCGAAGGACGCGCTCGACGACATCGCCAAGGAGCAGCAGAGCGTGCTCGACTCCGGCAGCCGCAAGGGCGGCGGCGGATTGTGAGTGACCCCGTCCCTCTGACGACCGAGCACCCGGTGCAGGTGGCGTCCGCGACGCCGCCTGCACCGGGGCGGTCCAGCCGCTTGACCGACCGCCGGCTCGCGGTGGCCTTCATCTCTCCCGCGTTGCTGCTGTTGCTCGCGATGTCGGTGTTCCCGCTGCTGTGGGCGTTGTACCTGTCCTTCACCGACTACTCGGCCACCCGCGGCGGCTCCGCCCATTTCGTGTGGTTCGAGAACTACACCGCCATCCTGGCTTCGGCGCAGGTCCACCTGAGGGCCCTGACGACGTTGATCTACGTGGTCGGCGCGGTCGTCCTGCAGACCGTGCTCGGTTTCGGCATCGCGTACCTGATCTCACGGCGCACGCACGGGCGAGGACTGCTGACCACGCTGTTCCTGGTTCCGATGATGCTGTCGCCGGTCGTGGTCGGGCTGTTCTGGCGATTCATGCTCGACGCGCAGTTCGGCGTGATCAACAGCATGCTCGGCTCGCTCGGCCTGGGGCAGGTGGAGTGGCTCACCCGGCAGCGAACGGCACTGGTCTCCCTGATCGTGGTCGACACCTGGCAGTGGACGCCGTTCATCATGCTCATCGCGCTCGCGGGCCTCACCGCGGTCCCCAAGTACCTGTACGAGGCCGCCTCGATCGACCGGGCGTCGGAGTGGTTCCGGTTCCGCACCATCACTCTTCCGCTGGTGTGGCCGCTGCTCCTCATCGCCGTGTTGTTCCGGGCCATCGAGGCCTTCCGGCTGTTCGACCTCGTCTACATCCTCACCAGCGGAGGTCCCGGGGTCTCCACCGAGACGTTGTCGTTCCACGTCTACAAGGTCGCGTTCCTGGGCTTCAACACCGGAACGGCGTCGGCGTACGGGATCCTCATGGTCCTGGTCGTCATCGTCCTCACGCAGCTCTACCTCCGCTACTTGAACAAGCTCAAGGAGGACTGATGGCCGTCTCCGTCGACGAGGCCGTGTCCACAGGTCCTGTCCGCGATCGCAGGCCCCCCGCGCGCCGCCTCGGCGGCCGGGGCCGCTCGGTGCTGGAAGTCGCGCTGCTGACCGTCCTGGCCGTCGTGATGCTCTTCCCGGCGCTGTGGATGATCGAGACCTCCATCAAGGAGAACCGGGACGTCTACGCCATCCCGGCCAAGTTCTTCGACTTCACGATCACGCTGGACCATTTCAGGGACGTGTTCGTCGCCTCCGGCGGCGGCCGCTCGGCCTTGTCGGTCTCGTTCCTCAACTCCGTCGTGGTCGCCGGGGTGTCCACGGCGCTGGCCACCGTGCTGGGGGTGCCGGCGGCCTGGGCCTACTCGCGCTTCGCCGTGAAGGCCAAGAAGGACCAGCTGTTCTTCATCCTGTCCACCCGCTTCATGCCGCCCGTGGTGGTCGTGATCCCGATCTTCCTCATGTACCGCCAGGTCGGGCTCATCGACAGCAAGCTCGGCCTGATCCTCATCTACGCCGCCTTCAACGTCCCGTTCACGATCTGGATGATGAAGGGGTTCGTCGACGAGGTGCCCGCGGAGTACGAGGACGCCGCCATGCTCGACGGCTACACCCGCCTGCAGGCGTTCTGGCGATTCACCCTTCCCCTGCTGCTGCCCGGCATCGCCGCGACGGCGGTCTTCGCCCTCATCTTCTCGTGGAACGAGTTCGTGTTCGCCATCTTCCTCACCTCCAGCGACAGCGTGCGGACGGCCCCGCCGGCCATCGCCGGCCTCATCGGCGGTACCACCGTGGACTGGGGTCTCGTGGCCGCCGCCTCCGTGGTGTTCGCCCTGCCGGTGCTCGTCTTCGCCTACCTGGTGCGCAAGCACCTCGTCGCCGGCGTGACGCTCGGGGCGGTGCGACGCTGATGGCGGGCATCGAGGTGACCGCGCTGCACAAGCGCTACCCGGACGGGACGGTCGCGGTCGAACACGTGGACCTGTCCATCGGCGACGGCGAGCTGTTCGTGATGCTCGGCCCTTCGGGGTGCGGCAAGACGACCACGCTGCGGGCCATAGCCGGGCTGGAGAGGCAGACGACGGGCGACATCCGCATCGGCGACACGCTGGTCAACGACCTGCCGCCCGCCGAGCGCGACATCGCCATGGTGTTCCAGTTCTACGCTCTCTACCCGCACCTGAGAACCCGCGACAACCTGGCGTTCCCACTGCGGGCCGAGGGACTGCCCAAGGCGGAGGTACAGGAGCGGGTCGACGAGGCCGCCCGGCTGATGCGGCTCGGACCGCTCCTGGACCGGCGACCGCACCGGCTGTCCGGCGGTGAGCAGCAGCGCGTCGCGCTCGCTCGCGCCCTGGTGCGGCGACCGCGCGCGTTCCTCATGGACGAACCCCTCACCAATCTGGACGCGGAGCTGAGGGCGGACATGCGCACGGAGATCAAGCACCTGCAGGGGGAGCTGGGGACGACGATGGTCTACGTCACCCACGACCAGGTCGAGGCGATGTCGCTCGGCCACAGGATCGCCATCCTCAACAAGGGCCGCGTCGAGCAGATCGGCACGCCGCTGGAGGTCTACGACCGTCCGGCGAGTCTCTTCTGCGCGGCGTTCATCGGCTCTCCGCCGATGAACCTGATCGAGGTGGAGGTGGCCGACGGGAAGCTGCGCAGCAAGAGCGGACTGGTCCTCACGCCACCGCCGAACCTGCCGCGCGACCGTTCCCTGGTCGCGGGCGTCCGGCCGGAGGCGCTGGAAGTCACAGAACCAGGGGCGGAACGTTCGGTCCCGGCCCGCGTGGTGTCGGCGGAGTGGCTGGGCGACGAGATCATCTACGTGGTCGACCACGGCGGCGAGCGCGACGTACGGGTGCGGATGCCACCGACCGTCCGTTTCGCCGCGGACGCACCGGTCGGGCTGCGGCACACCGGCGGGCCCCCGGCGGTCTACGACCTGAACACGGAAGAGCTGGTGGCCTGATGGGAACCGTGTCAGTACGCGGGCTGTGCAAGTCCTTCGGCAAGGTCCAGGCCCTGGACGGGGTGACCCTGGACGTGCCGGACGGCTCGTTCTTCGTCGTGCTCGGGCCCTCCGGGGCGGGCAAGACGACGACCCTGCGAGCGATCGCCGGCCTTGAGAAGCTCGACGCCGGGTCGGTGCACCTGGACGGGAAGGACGCGACCGGTGACACCCCGGCCGCACGCGACCTGGCCATGGTCTTCCAGAGCTACGCCCTCTACCCGCGGCACACGGCGTACGAGAACATCGCTTCGCCGCTGCGGGCACGCCGCTGTTCTTCGAGCGAGATCGCCGCCGCCGTCGAGCGGATGTCGAGCCTGCTGCACATCGAACGCCTGCTGCAGCGTCGTCCCGCGCAGTTGTCGGGCGGTGAGATGCAGCGCGTCGCCCTGGCCCGGGCGCTGGTCCGTAGCCCGCGCGCGTTCCTCATGGACGAGCCGCTGACGAACCTCGACCTCAAGCTCCGCGTCGAGATGCGCACCGAGCTCACCCGCATCCACCGCAGCCTCGGGGCGACCTTCATCTACGTGACCAACGACCAGGTCGAGGCCCTGTCCATGGCCGACCAGGTCGCGGTGCTCAAGGAGGGGAAGGTGCAACAGGTCGGGACGCCGGCCGAGGTGTACGAGCGTCCGGCCAACCAGTGGGTCGCGGGCTTCGTCGGGAGCCCGCCGATCAGCCTGCTCGCCTGCCACGCCGAGGGAGATCGTCTGGTCGGGGCGGAAGGCTGGACGCTGCCGCGGCCCCGCTGGACCACGGCCGAGGACGGCCGTCCGCTGATGCTGGGCCTGCGCGCGGAGGACCTGTCCGTCGAGCAGCGCGGGGACGCGTCCTTGCCGGGTGAGCTCTACGGCCTTGAGCCGCTCGGCGACCGGACGCTGGTCGACGTCCGAGTGGGGACGCAGATCCTCAAGGTCAAGGCACGACCCACCGTCACCGGTACGCCGGGCGAGCGGCTGCACGTCACGGTCGACCTGGACCGTGCGCACCTGTTCGACGCGGGCACCGGGCTGGCGCTGTCCGAGGCCGGGCGGTAACCGCGCAGCGCGGCGACGTCGGCATGCGCCCGCACGCGGCGATCGAGCCCCGGCGGACCGTCACCGGTGAGCACGGCCTGACGACGCGCAAGCGGCCATGGCCGGGGAAGGCGATCGGTGGCGCGGGGCCTCGCCCTAAGGCCGGGGCCACGTTCGACCCGCTCGGCGACCTCGCCTCCGGCGAGGCCGGGTGATCCGTTCGTCAACGCGCGTGGCGCGATCGCCGAGGTCACGCCGGACAGCACCAAGAACAGCACAGGAGGCGACGCAATGAGTGACCCGATGGACGTCCTGGCCCCCGAGCACCGGCGGCTCCGGATCGGCGACGCCTGGCGCGACGCCGCCGGCGGAGCCACCTTCGCCGTCGAGGACCCGGCCACCGGCAAGACCATCGCCGAGGTGGCGGACGCCGGCGTCGCCGACGGGCTCGCCGCTCTGGAGGCGGCGAGCAAGGCGATGGCGGAATGGGCGGCGACCCCGCCGCGAAAACGGTCGGAGTTGCTGACCGCGACGTACCGGGCACTGACCGAGCGGTCCGAGGAGGTAGCCCGGCTGATAACGCTCGAGATGGGCAAGCCGCTCGCCGAGGCTCGGGGAGAGGTGGCCTACGGCGCCGAGTTCTTCCGCTGGTTCGCCGAGGAGGCGGTGCGCGTCGAGGGGCGCTACA
Source organism: Sphaerisporangium sp. NPDC049457 (assembly GCF_055586705.1). NCBI lineage: Bacteria > Bacillati > Actinomycetota > Actinomycetes > Streptosporangiales > Streptosporangiaceae > Sphaerisporangium > Sphaerisporangium sp. NPDC049457. The sequence goes on from NZ_JBVJHR010000007.1 coordinate 186,924, forward strand.
ACACCGCTCCCGGCGGCGGCTATCGCGTCCTCACCGTGCCGAAGCCGGTCGGACCGTGCGTCTTCGTGACGCCGTGGAACTTCCCGCTGGCCATGGGCGCCCGCAAGATCGCTCCTGCGCTGGCGGCGGGCTGCACGACGATCACCAAGCCGGCGGCCCAGACGCCGCTCACCATGCTGCTCCTGGCCCGCATCATGGAGGAGGTCGGCGTTCCCCCGGGCGTCGTCAACATCGTGACGACCAGGCGCGCCGGCGAGGTGGTCTCGGCGCTGCTGGCCGACCGCCGGACCCGCAAGCTCTCGTTCACCGGGTCGACCGAGGTCGGGCGCGTGCTGCTACGGCAGGCGGCGGACAACGTGCTGCGCACCTCCATGGAACTGGGCGGCAACGCGGCCTTGATCGTGTGCGCCGACGCGGACCTGGACGTCGCGGTCAACGGCGCCATGGTGGCCAAGATGCGCAACATCGGGGAGTCCTGCATCGCGGCCAACCGGATCTACGTCGAGGAGCCGGTGCGCGAGGAGTTCACGGCCCGCTTCGCCGAGCGGATGGGCGCGCTCTCGGTGGGCCATGGTCTCGACGACGGCGTGGACGTCGGGGCGTTGATCGACGAGGCCTCGGTCACCAAGATCGACGAGCTGGTCGCCGACGCGGTCGGTCGCGGCGCCCGTGTCGTGGTGGGCGGCGAGCGCCCGGACGGGCCGGGTCACTTCTACCCGCCCACGGTCCTGGTCGACGTGCCCGAGGACGCGCGGATGCTGGAGACGGAGATCTTCGGCCCGGTGGCGCCGATCATCTCGTTCACCTCCGACGACGAGGTGATGGCGAAGGCCAACGACACCGAGCACGGCCTGGTCGGATACGTCTTCACCCGTGACCTCCAGCGGGCGCTCCGGTTCACCGAGGGGCTGGAGACGGGGATGGTCGGCGTCAACCGCGGTCTGATCTCCGACCCGTCGGCTCCGTTCGGAGGCGTGAAGCAGTCCGGGATCGGCAAGGAGGGGTCGCACGAGGGCATCCTCGAGTACCTCGACGTCACCTACGCGGCGATCGACCTGCCGTGACCGGCCTGCAGCTCCGGGTGCCCGCCGAGGATCACCGCGCCGTGTGCGCGCATGACCTGACCGGCCCGCACCCGTGGGGCGGGACCTGGGCCATGGCCGGCACGAATCCGCCGGCACCCGGGGACGCCGCCGACTCCGCCGGTGCGCGCGCCACGGACGCGGCCGCCGCCCGGCAAAACACCGCCGACGTTCCAGAGAGGCACCGACATGCTTGAGACCGTCCGCGGGCCACGCCAGCTGATAGTGGGCGAAGGGGTCGCGCAGAACATCCCGCGAGTGGTGGCCGAGTGCGGCTCGCGCGTCCTCATCGTGACCGACCGGGTTCTGTTGGGGCAGCCGGGCGTGGCCGAGATCGTGGCCGCCGTGCGGGAGAAGGTCGAAGTCGTCGGGGTGTTCGCCGACGCGACTCCGGACGTGCCGCTCGACGATGTCGCCCTGGCCGTCTCGGCCGCCACGGAGGTGGACGCCGACGTGCTCCTCGCCATCGGGGGCGGCACGGTGATCGACCTCGCCAAAATCGTCGGCGTCATCCGGCGCCACGGCGGGACGCCGCGCGACTTCTACGGCGAGTCGAAGGTGCCGGGGCCGACGATGCCTCTCGTCGCGGTCCCGACGACGTCGGGCACCGGCTCCGAGCTCACGCCCGTCTCGGTGCTGACCGACCCGGAGCGCGAGCTCAAGGTCGGGGTCTCCAGCGTCCACATCGTGCCCGACTTCGCCATCGTCGACCCCGAGCTCACCTACACCTGCCCGGCGACCGTCACCGCCCACTCCGGCATCGACGCGTTCTGTCACGCGGTGGAGAGCTACACCGCGCGGCCCCGGGCCCACGGGCCGCGCGACCCGGTGGAGCAGGTGTTCCTCGGCCGCAACGCGATCACCGACCACTACGCGCTCCTGGCCGCGGAGCGGATCGCCCGCAGCCTGCCCCATGTCGTCAGGGACGGAGGCGACAAGGACGCGCGCGCGGACATGTCCTATGGGTCCATGCTGGCCGGGCTCGCGTTCGCCCACGCGGGCAACGGGGCCCCGCACGCCCTCCAGTACCCCATCGGCGCGGCCACCCACACGCCGCACGGCCTGGGCGTCGGGCTGCTGCTGCCCTACGCGCTGGACGCGGCCAGGGATGCCATCGGCGACCGGCTGGCCGTCCTCGCCCGGGTGTGCGGGCTCGACGTGGCCGGCGCCTCGGACGCCGAGGCCGCGGACGCGTTCCTCACCTGGCTCGACGGGCTCCTCGCCGGCATCGGCATCCCTGCCACCTTGGCGGACATCGGCGTGGCGCGCGCCGACCTCCCGCGCTTCGCGGAGATGGCCGGTGGCGTCACCCGCTTGATCCAGAACCATCCGGGCCCGGCCGACACCGCCAGCCTGACCGCGATCCTCGAAGCGGCCTGGACCGGGGAGCGGACCCGGCACGTCTCGACTTCGGAGCAGAGACGGTGACGGGCCTTCCGCACGCCGACGAGTTCCCCGCCGCTCGGCCCCGGGGTCAGTCCCGCGGCTTGCGCCAGATGACGCTGTAGCGCAAGAGCAGATGGCGGCGGTATTCGGAACCGGGCAGGATCTCGGCGGACAGCGCCCGCATCTGCGTGTACGTCACCGGCGGCGGCCACACTCTGGGGGAGGGATGCTCCCAGTGGCCCTTCGCGGCGCGGTGGAAGGCGCCGGCGGCGACGCCGGCGAGGTCGCGCGGCAGATCGCCGGGCATGCTGCTGCGGGCCAGGCCGACGACGGCCAGGACGCCGCCGGGGCGCACCAGGTCGCGCATGCGGGCCAGCCCGGTGGCGGCGTCCATGTGGTGCAGGGTGGCCACCGACGCGACGACGTCGAACGAGGCGGGCTCGAAAGGGTGGGTGAGGAAGTCGCCGAGGATGTAGCCGACGTCGTCCGGGTGCTCGCGGGCCTGGTCGATGCTGGGCCCGTGGAGGTCGATGGCGGTGACGTGCGGCACCGTCCGCCGGAGTTCGCGGGCCAGCATGCCCTCGCCGCAGCCGACGTCGAGTGCGCTCCGCGCGCCGTCGGGGATCGCGCGCAGGATGCGGGGGTGGTGATGGATGTTGTGGTTCCATCGCCTGCCGTTCCGCGCTGTCATGTGCTCATCCTGCCAGGCGTCCGCCGTGGCCTCAGTGGTCTTCGGTCGTCTCGTAGAGGCCGGTGAAGGTGTCCTGGAAGTCGTTCCAGTCGCCGTTCAGGTTGCTCACCAGCGTGCGCGTGCCCTCGCGGTCGCCCATCGCGTACGTCATGGAGCCCTGGATGTAACCGCCGCCGCCCCAGAGGGTGGCTCCGCACGAGAGCTTCTGGGCGTAGACGCCGAGGCCGTACCTGGTGTCCGGCACCCAGCCCGAGCCCTCCGTCGAGACGGTGGTGAACATCTCCGCCTGCTGGGCGGGCGGGAGCAGGCGGCCGCGCAGCAGGGCCCTCAGGAACACCTGCAGGTCCGAGGTGGTCGACACCATGCCCCCGGCGGCGCCGGCCCAGCTCAGGTCGGCGCCGGTCACGTCGTGGATCTCGGCGGGACGGCCGATCTGGTCGGCTTTGGAGTAGTGCCGGGCGTGCGGGTCACGGATGGTGTCGCCGGCGCCCGGCAGGTAGGTGCCCGTCAGGCGCAACGGACCGGCGACGCGGCGCTCGATCTCCTCGGCGAGCGTCGCGCCCGTCACAAGCTCGGCGATCATGCCCGCGAGGGTGTAGTTGACCTTGGAGTAGACGAAACGCCCGCCGGGCTCTTCGGGGCGCGGAGTCTCCTGGCCGAGGATCGCGTCGGGAAGCCCGCTGGTGTGGTTGAGCAGTTGCCTGACGGAGATCGCGGCGCCGTCCGCGCCGAGGTGCTCCTCGACCACGCCGGGCAGCCACGCGGCCACCGTGTCGTCCAGGGTCAGCCTGCCCTCGGCCACCAGTTGCAGGACCACCGTGCCGGTGAACGCCTTGGTGAGGCTTCCGATGCGGAAGTGCTCACCGGGACGCCGCCGGTCGCCGGTCGTCATGTCGGCGACTCCCGCCGTGCCGAACCACGGCGCGGTGCGGCCGTCTCTGAGCTCGGCGACGATGCCGGGACCGCCGCCGTCGGCGACGGCCCGGTCGAGCGCTCGCTGGAGACCGGCGTGCTCCCCGCCGCGGTCGGCCGCGGAAGCCGCGGAGGCCCCGGCGGCCCGGGAAATCCTGGAACTCATCATGGCGGTGCTCGCCACGGTCAAAGCGGCCACGAGCAGGCCCCTACGGGCGCCGAACATGGACATGGTGCCTCCCTGGCATGGACGTAGGCATGGAAGTAGACGCGGAAGGGGCGGAAGCCGCCGACTGCCGCGAGAGCGCTGGTGCGCGAATCGGGTGGGTCGTCCCGCCGCGGGTCGGCTCGCCGTCGACGAGTGGGGCGCCGCAGCGGATGTAGGCAACGTTAGTTGACTGATCTGAATTAGTCAACACAAGTTGCTTAACGCGGGGCGGCCCTGGCGCACCTCCGGCGACCTCCGCGCGGCGGGACTGCATGGGGCGCAGACCAAGTACGAGAGAAAGGGGCGGTGAGCCGCGTAGCCAGCGGCTCGACTGACCGCTGGTTTCCGTCAGCGATGCGACTTCTCGCACGAAAACCAGTGGCGGAGTGAGTATTCACTCCATACCGTTGATCGCATGACTGAAACCACCCCCCGCCGGCGAGCACCGGCGATGAGCGTCGAGTGGACCCGGCCACCTTCGATGGCATCCTGGCCCGCCTGCGCGAGCACGGCGTCGCGTTCGGCGATCACCCGGCCCATCCCGACAACGGCCGGATCGATCACCCGCTGTGCCCGCGCGGGCTGTTCTTCGTCGACGCCGCTCGCAATCTGTATGAGGTGATGTCCCCGGCGTGAACGCCATCGAGCCCTCCGCCGGCGGGGTGACACGGTGTGCGCGGAGCCGCCCCAGCGCAGAGCTTCGCTCGCGCGTGGTGTTTTCGCAGAGATGCTCAGTTCTGACAGACCGTGGCGCACCACCGAGTGGTATCCGGTTTGTCGCTGGCCGTCGTTCTCATAACTTCTCTCAAAATTGGGTTCTCTGGCTCGCGTTGGGTTTCGCGACATGAGCGATCTTCCTGACCCGGCGGCCGCGGTCGAGGCCTTCGACTGTCCCATGTGTGAGGTGCCGGCGAGCAGCGCCTGCCGCCGAAGTACCACACGCCGCGCTTCATGCTGGTGCCGCAGCTGCGGGCCGAGCTCGAGGTGCGCACGCCCGCCGGTCGGGGGCCGGGCCTGGGCCGAGGGCCCGGCGCGGGGGGCCGCCACGGCGGGCGGCCGAAGGTGTTCGACGACGACATGGTCGCTTATGCGCGCAGCCTGCGCGAGCGCGGCGTGCCCGTGCCGGAGATCGCGGCCAAGCTGGTCATCCCCGCGGGAAAGAACAAGGGCAAGGACTACGGTGGACGTGAACGCCTCATCGGCCGCGTGGTGGAGGCTTTCGACGCGCTGCCCAGCGCGCTGGACCTGGCTCCTCCGGTCTGACCCGCGGATCGGCCCGCGACCTACGGTATCGAGCCGGCGGTGGCGACATAGACGGTATTGGCCGCCTCACGCCCCTGCAGCGGGTTGCGGAAGGTGACCACGTGTGCCCGGGAGGCGGTGAAGACCTGTTCGAGCACGGCGAGGAACGCCTCCTGCGGCGGTTCGTTCGACCACAGGGCGAAGACGCCGCCGGGGTGCAGGTGCCGGGCCAGCCGGGCCAGACCGGCGGGGCGGTAGAAGGCCGCGTGGCGCGGATGCAGGAGATGGTCCGGGGCGTGGTCGATGTCCACCAGGATCGCGTGGAAACGCCGGCCTGCGGCGTCGGAGTCGAGCCCGGCCGGGGAAGCGGCCATCGCGAAGAAGTCGCCGTGCACGAACCTGCAGCGCGGATCGGCGGCCAGGGCGGCGCCGAGGGGCAGCAGCCCGCGCCGGTGCCACTCGATCACCTCGGCCAGCGCGTCGATGACGACAAGGGAGCGCACGCGCGGATCGTCCAGGGCCGTTCGTGCGGTGTAGCCGAGGCCGAGCCCGCCGACCGCGACATCCAGCTCCTTCTCGCCGCAGGCGGCCAGGGCGAGCGTGGCGAGCTGGGTTTCGGCCTCGGTGAACAGGCTGGACATCAGGAAGTCGTCATCCAGCTTGATCTCATACACCTCCACGCCGAGTGATGGTTCCCGTCTGCGTCGCAGGCTGAGCTCGCCGAGCGGGGTGGGCCGGAAGTCGAGCTCTTCGAACCGGACGTCCATCATCTGTTCTCCCCATCCCGGCTGGGTGGTGTGACATCAGCCGAGCCTGCCAGGCTTGGGAGGGTGGATCGCCGCCCCGGGCCGACGAGATCGGCAAGATGGGCGGGGCCGCTAGGATTGGTGAGGCAGGCGACGGCGGTGCCGCCCGCCGGCCTCAACGGGTCAGTGCGGATGGGCGGCGAGCAGCTTCTTGGTCTTCTCCGCCCGCTCCCGGCTCTCGCGCAGCGATCGGTCCAGGGTGTCGGCCGCCTGGAGATCTTGACGCAGCAGGCCGACGAGGTTGTCGAGCTCATCCCGGGTACCGGTGAGCAGCTCGTTCGTGGCCATGATGTGGCCTCCCTCCGCTGCCTTTCTACCCTTACGTCAAAGGAGAGACAGGTTCCTTGGCAAGGCCTCCTCGTGTAGATCATGACTGGTCCAGTTCGGTGATCCAGGTCCAGCGGCCGTCCGGTTCGTTGAGCCGCCGCTGGACGCGGGACACCTCGCCCAACGGCAGGAACATCACCTGCGACCAGGTGCCCGAGCTGCGATTCTCCCAATATGCGTGACTGCTGTCGGTGCGCCATCGGCTCGCCTGGCAGGTGTGCTCCCGCCCGTCGGCGGTGCGGATGCGAAAAGTCGGCATGGATTCTCCACGATGGATGCTGGTCCGCGGTCCGCGATGAGGACATCGCTCGGAACCGAATTACCCTTACGAGAGATTAGCTCACGTGGTGGGCATCCGCTGGGGATGCCCACCATCCGGCGGCCGGCGCTCATCGGCCGCCCGAGATCACTTGGAGAACTGCTGCACACCGTCACGCGCGCTCCCGCACGCCGCCGATCCGCAGAACAGGGCCGGATCCGCCGCTCGCAGTGGCGGATCATGCTCTGCGCCACCGCCGCCATCGCCCTGACGGCTCCCGGCCAGACCGTAGGACTGTCGATCTTCGTCGATCCGCTCATCACCGATTTGAACGTGAGCCGGACGCAGATCAGCACCGCTTACCTCATCGGCACGCTGACCGGAGCGGCAGCCCTGCCCTGGATCGGCCGCGCAATCGACCGGTGGGGGGTGCGCCGGCTCGCGATCGCGATCGCCGCAGGCTTCGGCGCGGTCCTGCTCTGCCTGTCGTGGGTGACGGATCTGGCCGGGCTCACTGTCGGGTATGTCGGCGTACGGCTGGCGGGTCAGGGAGCACTGACGTTGGTGGCCACGACGGCGGTGGCGCTGTGGTTCGACCGGCGGCGGGGCAGTGTGTCCGGGGTGACGACCGCGATCGGCGGCATGGGCATCTCGCTGACCCCGGTGCTCACCGAACGGCTGATCGCCGAGATGGGCTGGCGCGAAGCCTGGACCATCCAGGGGCTGGTGATCTGGGTGGTCTTGCTGCCGTTGGCGATCTTCGGCCTGCGCGGTCGGCCGCCCGTGCGCGACGGCGGCGTGCCGCGTGATGGCGGGATCGGCGTCGGAGTCGGCCAGGCGCTGCGGGCCCCACTGTTCTGGGTGATCACCGCTGGGGTGGCCGCGTCCGGGATGCTCTCTACCGCGCTGGCCTTCCATCAGATCTCCCTGCTGGCCGAGCACGGCATGACCGCGACCGAGGCGGCGGCCAACTTCCTGCCGCAGACACTCGCGGGCCTGGCGATCTCGCTGGCGGTGGGACCGTTGTGCGACCGGTTCTCGGCCCGGCCGATGATCGCGGTGTGCATGCTGGTGCTTGCCGCGGGCATGTGGTGGCTGCCGCAGGTGGGGGCCGGTTGGCGGGCTTTGGTGTTCGCTCTGTTGCTGGGCGCCGCCGGCAGTGCGATCCGGACGGTGGAGGTGGCGGTGATCCCTCGCCATTTCGGCACCAGACATTTGGGCGCCATTCGCGGCATCGTGCACTTCGTCAGTGTGGCCTCGACCGCGTTCGGCCCGATCGTGCTGGCGCTGGGGCAGGAGTTGAACGGCTCGTATACGCCGGTGGTGCTCATCCTGTCGGCTGTGCCTGCCGTCATCGCGGTGACCGCTCTCCTCGTGCCGCTGCCGCGCGTCGCGGCTGTCTCCAGTCTCCGGGTTCCCTCTACCCTCCCGTGAGGGTAGAGTCTGTTCGGGCCTGCAGCGGGGTTCCGTTTCGCCGCGTGCTCTCCCGCTTCGGGCCCACCGGTGCCTTGCGCCGCGGCCGTCCCGGGATCTTCCCCCTCACCCAGGCCGGCCGCGGCGGCACCGACGGCACTCAGCTGACGCGCTCGATCCGGGTCCCATCGGCGGGGGCGTTCGTCGACGAGGCTCAGCGGCAGCGGCCCCCGGAATCCTTCGGTGCGGCCGCGCACGCCTCACGGTTCCGCCCCGGCTCTGGAGGGCTTGCCGGCCGAGGGCGGCGCTGCCGAGCCCGCCAGTCGGCTGTCACCGCGTTCGAGGGCTTTCAGGAACGCCGACACGTATGCGGTGTCGAACTGCGTGCCGGCTCCCTCGCGCAGCTCCTGGATGGCGTCTTCGACCGATTTGGCTCCGCGGTAGGACCGGTCGGAGGTCATGGCATCGAATGCGTCGGCCACGCCCAGGATCCGGGCGAACTCGGGGATCTCCGCGCCGGCCAGGCCCATCGGGTATCCCCTGCCGTCGATGCGTTCGTGGTGATGCATGATGCCCGCGTACGCCTCGGCGAGGAAGCCGATGTCGCGCACGATCTCCACCCCGTAGACAGGATGCCGTTGAATCGCCGCGAACTCTTCTTCCGTCGGACGGCCCGGGTTTTGCAGGATCGGGGTCGGCACTGCGAGCTTGCCGATGTCGTGCAGCAGGCCCGCATACCGCAGCGCTTGTAGCCGGTGCGCTCCCATGCCGATCTCCCGCGCGATCATGGTTGCGCCCTCGGCGACGCGCGCGCAGTGCCCTCGCGTGTAGGGATCCTTGGTCTCCACCGCCTGCGCCAGCGCGGCGATGGTGGACTCCCTAGCCCGCCGCTCAGCCCGGTAGTGGCCGAGCGCCCAGCGGGCCACGAACAGCGGGATCAGAATGAGGACCGCGGAGATCGACCGCACACTGACCCACAGCCCGGCGATCAGCAGACCGAAGCCCGTATATCCGAGATAGGACACCGCCAGCAACGCCAGGCTGCTCGCGGGTAGCCGCTCGTGCTGGCCGGCCAGCGTGAGCATCCCTGCGGTCAGCACCAGGTTGAGCGGCACGAACACGAGCGCGGCCCCGGCGAACGGCACCAGCACTTGGCCGAAATCGCCCACCTGGGGCATGCGGCTCTCCCCGCCCAGCGTAAGGAAGACGCATCCGGCGACGTACCCGCACACGACGAACTGGGCGCCGTTGAACAGCCGCTTCACCAACGGCACGCCGGGCCGAACAGTGAGGGCCGCCGTCAGGCCAACGAGCGCGGCGCCCTCGGGCCCCAGTAGCACCACGGCGGCCAGCACCGCCGAGAAGCTCAGCGAGACCGCCGCATGGCGCACCATGAGCGGGGTCGGCATCGACTCGCACACCACGAACAGGAGCGACAGCACCAGCAGCACGGGCCAGTGATCGTCGACGTCGTGGTGGAGCAGCGTGACGGCGCGCACCTCCAGCGTGCCGGCGGCAAGCAGCACCATGAGCAGGTACGCCTTCGCCCGAGAGGGCAGTCCGAGCACCGCGGCCATCCGAGCTGTCCGATCAGTTCGCATCTTGTCATCTCCGGTGCCGAGGGCCGTTCGGAGCCGGTCGCTCCTGTGGTCGGTGGTGGCATCGCCGGCCGTCATCTCACTGCCGGGGCCGCCGATCCCACCCGCATCTCGGTGGTGCGCTCCGGCCACGCTCCCTTCCCATCGTCGTGGATGTCAGCCACCACACAGGTCACGTTGTCGGGTGCGCCGTGCCGGTAGGCCAGATCGATCAGGCAGGCGACGGCCAAATCGGGTGCGGCCATGCTGGACAGCACCTGCAGCAGGTGTTCGGCGGGCACCACGCCGCTGAGCCCGTCGGTGCACAATAGATACCTGTCGCCGAGCTCGGCCGGAGCCGTCCACAGATCGCACTCGACGTCCTCGCCGGCATCCAGCGCGCGCGACAGCATCGCACGACGGGGATGCACCGCGGCCTGCTCAGCGGTGATCTGCCCGTTGTCCAGCAGCATCTGGACCAGGGTGTGGTCTCGGGTGAGCTGGTAGAGCGCGGTGCCGCGCAGCAGGTAGGCGCGCGAGTCGCCGATGTGCGCACAAGCGATGTGCCCGTCCATCCACAGCAATGCAGACAGGGTGGTGCCCATGCCCAGCAGACTCGGGTCGCGATCGGTGTGCTCCCGTAGCCGTCGTGCCGCCTCCCGCACCGCCTGCCTCAGCGCGTGTTGCCCGAGCGCCGGCTGCCCGAGCGGTAGTTGTCCGAGCGCTACCTGCCCGGGCAGGCTCAGCACATCGTCCCCGATGTCCTGATCGAGAGCGGCCACGGTCTCGATGGCGATCCGGCTCGCGATCTCACCGCCCGCGTGACCGCCCATGCCGTCGGCCACAGCCAGCAGCCGCTGGCCCGCATAGGCCGCATCCTGGTTGTTCCGCCGCAGCAGGCCCGGCTCCGAGGCGGCGGCGACGCTCAGGACGCTCATGAAGCACGCGGCCACGTCAGTGACGAAGGCGCCGGGAGACGGGCTGCACGCGTGAGCGAGCAGCGGCGGCGATCGGACATGAGGTGCACCTCCGGGCGAGAACGGCGGACTAGCACAGCCGAATCTACCCTAACGTTAAGGTAGGCTTCTTGGGGCGGCATTGCCGCGCATCGCGTCAGGAGGGCACCTATGAAGCGCTTCCGCATCACCCTCATCGATGACGCCGTCTTGTTCCTCGCGGCTCACCGCAGCCGCCGGGACGGCTCATCGGTGCTCTTCGAAAGGGTCGACGACACCAGCGGGCAATGGGTGATCGTCAGCGACATCCATCGTGACAACATCGTCGCCATCGAGAGCCTGCCCGACGTCTCGCCGGCATGACCGACCGCTACGGCGGACGGCGGCATCACCGTGATGTCGCCATCGCGCTGACGCCCGCCGCGGCCCTGCAGGCGCAGCAGCAGCTGGCGGCCGACGGTCAGGACGGCGTCCTGGAACTGGGCCCGCGGTGGGAGCCGCGTACGGTCGATCAGCGCACGCACCTGTTCGACCTGTACGCCCGGCTCCTGCTCACGCGCCTGCGTGGCCGGGCGGGGCGCTTGACCGTGCTGGCGCAGGAATGCCGGGCGCGGGCGGGCACGCTGACCGTGCCGCGAGTCCTGGCCGCGCGTCTGCGGCCTCGCGGCCGTGAGCGAGCCGGCCCATCCGTGCTAATACGCCCGGCCCGGCTGCGCCGCCTACGTCATCTGCACCCTCTGGCCGCTGAACTGGCCGCGCATTGCGTGCGGAATCGTGGTCGAGGCCGCAGCGGCGCGCGATCGAGTCGCCCGCACCCGCCTGCTGGCCATGTGCGTTGTCAGTCCAGCCGGGACGTATTGGAGCTTCTGCTGGGGGACCCGTCCCTGGCCGGGCCTCCCGATCGGCTCCTGGCCGAACTCGCCCGGCTCGATGGACGCATGCCGGGGCACGACCCGGGATGACACCGGGCCCGAGGACGACGGCTTGCGCGAGCAGCGGTCCTACTGCTCGCCGGAGGGAGATTCGGGCAGAAGGAGCAAGACGCTCCCTGTCGTACCCGCGTCGGCGCGGCTTGGCCGCGGCGCAGCCGGCGGAGAACGGCTCGCGTCGCCAGCCGACGAAGGAACGCCTGCCAACCCCGCGCGTACTGGGTCAGAGCCTGAGGAGGGAACTCGATGTCGGTGCCGCCGCACATAGTGCAGGTTGCGGGGATGGAATCGCGCAGCCGGTTCGCCTGGTAGGACTAACAGGTGATGAGGATGCCCTCTGCGGTGCTGCTGTTGAGATCTTCGCTCTCGCCGCAGGCCGGGCAGACGATGTGCCATGGCATGCTCTGTCTTGCCTTTCCCGGCGTCGCCGCGGAACCGGGTATCGTCACCAGAACGCCTCGCGCTCCTACCGCGCTACTCACCTGCGATTAAGTTAACGTAAGGATAGGTTGTGCGCCTCGTAGGCGTAGTGGGCCAGGGTCAGCGACGACAGTGGAGGATCGGATGTCCGACGGGCGGGTGCAGATCGGCGAGGTGGCCGAGCGGCTCGGGCTGTCCTTGCGGACGATCCGGCACTACGAGGAGGTCGGCCTGGTGGTGCCGGAGCGCACGCAGGGCGGCTTCCGCCTCTACAGCGAAACCGACATCGGCCGGCTGGCGCTGGTCAAGCGCATGAAGCCGCTCGGGTTCAGCCTGGAGGAGATGCGCGACCTGCTGGACATCACCGACCGGCTGGCGGCCGGCGACACTGATCCCGGCCTTGTGACCAGGTTGCAGATGTTCGAGCGGGCCGTCGCCGACCGGGGCGACAAGCTCCGTGAGCAGCTGGCCATGGCCAGAGAGTTCGCCGAGCAGCTGCGCCGCTCCCGCGTGGAGGCGGCCTCCTCGGCGTCTTCCCGTTAAGCCTCGCCGGGCAGTGAGAGGTTTCTCACCCCGCATCCGCTCGACCTAACTCTCACGTCAGGGTAGTTTGGACCTTGCTCGTCTGTGTCGACGCGAGCATGCTCCCTAGAGCGCGGACGCGCCGGGGGCCGGTCTATCGACAGTGTTCTACCCCGGGGGATTTCATCGTGCTCGTCCAGCCTGCCGTTCATCCGCGCCGCTCGGACCGCATCCGGTAATCCCATTCGGCCAGACATGGTGGTGTCACCGCCATGTCACGGCGCTGCCATATCTCCGCGTCAGCCTGTCCTGGTAGCGCCTTGCCCTCTGCTCGCGTAGCCGCTTCGCGCTGCGCGCCTTCCCTATGGATGGTCGTGTTGTCTTCTCCTGTCCTTGCCGCGCGCCGTTTCCGATTCCCTGACCTGCGTCATCTGACGCCCAAGGTGCTCCGTGTCGAAATACTGTCCGGCCTGGTGGTGGCCCTGGCGCTGATTCCCGAGGCGATCTCGTTCTCGATCATCGCCGGAGTGGATCCGAGCGTTGGATTGTTCGCCTCGTTCACCATGGCCGTGGTCATCTCCATCGTGGGCGGCCGCTCGGCCATGGTCTCCGCCGCCACCGGCGCGATGGCTCTGGTGATCGCCCCGCTGGCCCGCGAGCACGGCCTTGGCCACCTCATCGCCGCGGTCATTCTGGGCGGGGTGTTCCAGGTCGCCCTGGGCGCGCTCGGGGTGGCCAGGCTGATGCGGTTCGTGCCGCGCAGCGTGATGGTCGGCTTCGTCAACGCCCTCGCGATCTTGATTTTCATGGCGCAGGTGCCCGAGCTCACCGGCGTACCGTGGGCGGTCTACCCGCTGGTGATCGGCGGGCTGGCCCTGATGGTGTTCTTCCCGCGTATCACCAAGGCCGTTCCCGCGCCGCTGGTGTCCATCGCCATTCTGACCGCCATCACGCTCGGTGCGGGACTGGCCGTGCCCAGCGTGGGTGACAAGGGCGTCTTGCCGTCCTCGCTGCCCATCCCCGGGCTGCCGGACGTGCCCTTCACCCTGGACACGCTCACCCTCATCGCCCCGTACGCGTTCGCCTTCGCGCTGGTCGGGCTGATGGAGTCGCTGATGACGGCCAAGCTGGTGGACGACATCACCGACACCCACTCCGGCAAGACCCGGGAGTCCATCGGCCAGGGCATCGCCAACATCGTCACCGGCTTCTTCGGCGGCATGGGCGGCTGCGCCATGATCGGCCAGACCATGATCAATGTCAAGAACGGCGCCCGGACTCGGATCTCCACCTTCTGCGCCGGTGTCTTCCTCATGGTGCTGTGCATCGTCTTCGGGCCCTGGGTGTCGCAGATCCCGATGGCCGCGCTGGTCGCCGTCATGATCCTGGTGTCGGTCGGCACCTTCGACTGGCACTCCATCGCCCCCACCACCCTCAAGCGCATGCCCTGGGGCGAGACCGGCGTCATGGTCATCACCGTCGCCGTCGTCGTCGCCACCCACAACCTGGCCATCGGCGTCGTCGTCGGCAGCCTGGCAGCCATGGTGGTCTTCGCCCGCCGCGTCGCGCACCTGGCCAACGTCACCGCCTGTCTCGACCCCGACGGCAAGCAGGTGGTCTACGCGGTAACCGGCGAGCTCTTCTTCGCTTCCAGCAACGACCTGGTCTCCCAGTTCGACTACGCCACCGACCCCGATGACGTCGTCATCGACCTCACCGACGCGCACGTCTGGGACGCCTCCTCCGTCGCCGCCCTGGACGCGATCGAGACCAAGTACGCCAGCCGCGGCAAGAAGGTCACCATCATCGGCCTCAACCAGCCCAGCGCCCGCCTCCACGACACCCTCGCCGGACAGCTCACCGGCAGCCACTGACGCCATGGCCGGCCGCCCCTGGTGGCCGGTCGCACGTCACCCGGCCCGTGGACGAACCTGCAGGATCCGCAACTCGGTGTCGGACGGCAGCGTCTGCACCTGCGCTTCGTGGCGAATCCGCGCGACCTGTAGGGCCGGACCGTCCGCGCGGACGTTTCGAATCCGTTCTCATGCGATCTGGTCGGGACATTGGTTTTCGACAGCAGAACGCGGATCCTGCAGAACCACCCGAGGTTGGGGGCGGCCGGTCGGCGCCGAGCGTCAAGCCTTGCCGGTGTCGTCCAGTCGTGCGCCTGCCACGCGAGCGGGAATCTCCGCCGTCTCGGCAGAGCCGATGCCCAGACGGTTCCCGGACTTCTGCGCGAACTCCAGCATGTGCGAGACCGGCCCGTCGTGGGTCAGATGGAGCTCGTGCATGGCCCTGGTACAGGCGATGTAGAGCATGCACCTGTCCATCTCGTTGGCGTAGTTCGCCTCGTCCACGTGCGGGACGATCACGGTGTCGAACTCCAGTCCCTTGGAGAGGTGCGCCGAGGTGATGACGATGCCGGCGGCGAAAGCCTTGCTGTCGTAATCGAGGAAGGTCAGCTCGACTCCGGCCTCTGCCAGGGAGCGATGGAGCGTTTCCGCCTGAGCGACGGTCTTGCAGATGATGCCCAAGGAGTTGTGATCGCTGCGCTTGTGCCGCTCGATGAGGGTCAGGATCCGGCTCTCCTGCTCCTGCGGGTGCGCGCAGGAGATGATCTGCGGTGGCAGTCCCGGGCGCTCGATCGGGACGAGCTTGTCATTCCTGGAAATGTTCTGGGCGAAGTCCGTGATGTCGGTCGTGGAGCGGTAGCTCTTGCACAGCTCCAGGCAGTCGGCCTCCGGGAAGATGCTGTGGATCGTCGACAGTGACGAGGAGCTGAACGGGTTGACCGACTGGTTGGCGTCTCCAAGGATGGTCATCTTGCAGGAGAAGAGCCGGCGCAGCACGGCGTACTGGATGGGCGTGTAGTCCTGCATCTCGTCCACCAAGAGGTGGCGGATGTGCCCGTAGCTCTCGTATCGGGACGTTCTGATGACGGTGTAAATCAGCGGGAAGACGTCGGCGTACTCGATTCTTTTCCGGCCGAGTGGCTTGAACAGGGCGCGGCGGGCAGAGTCTTGGTAGAACGCCTTGTACATGGCGAGCGCGTCTTTGTAGGGGAACATGGCGCTGACCTGCTGGCGGACGGCGGCCGTGTCCGCGGCCGTCCACTTGCCGCCTCTGTCCAGCACCTCGTTCTTGAGCAGGCGAGCAGCGGTGAAGGCGATGTGCTCGAGTCGCGTGAAGACCGGAAGGGCCCGTGACTCGTGGAAGACGTCCGCGACCCATTCGGCCGAGAGTCGTTTGTTCTTCTGCTCGATCTGCCCGGGAGTGAATTCCTCGTCCGCGCGCGAGGTGATCCATGCGTCGAGGCGGGTGACGAACTCGGGTGTCGCCTTGTAGCGGATGCGCTCGGCCGTCGCTTCGTCGACGTGGTCGAGCAGCTTGACCACCTGTTCGCTGAACGTCTCGTAGTCGGTGACCTTCGCCAGGAAACCGCCGGCGATCCTGTCGAAGTCGATCTCCGCGATCTGCTCCTCACCCAGCTCGGGAAGCACGTCGGCGATGTAGTCGCCGAAGACCTTGTTGGGGGAGAGGATCATGACGTTGTCGGAGGAGATGGTGTCTTTGAAGCGGTAGAGCAGGAATGCCACCCGGTGCAGCGCGATCGACGTCTTTCCGGAGCCCGCCACGCCTTGCAGGATCAGCACCTGTGCCGTCTCGTTGCGAATCACCGCGTTCTGTTCTCGCTGGATGGTCGCGACGATGTTCTTCATCTTGTCATCGGCGGACTGGCTCAGCTCCCGCTGCAGGACGTCGTCGCCGATGTTGAGCGAGCTGTCGAACATGTACGCCAGGCGCCCACCCTGAATCTTGTATTGCCGCTTACCCGTGATGTCGCCATGGGCGGTGCCCTCGGGAGCCTCGAAGAAGGCCTCCCCCGATTCGAAGTCATAGAAGAGACTGGACACCGGGGCCCGCCAGTCGTGAACCACGATCTCCTGAGTGTCGGGGTGCAGAAGATGATGCACCCCGATGTAATGCGCCGTGGCCTCCGCGTCGCCCCGCCTGCGGAAGTCGACACGCCCGAAGTAGGGAGAGTCCAGCAGGCGCTCGATGCGCCTTCGGGCCTGCACCGCATGATCGCCCAAGGCGACCGCCATGTTCACCTCGGTACGATAGTTGGCCTTCTCCGCCGCATCCATGTCACGCCAGCTCGCCCACATGAACTCCTTCTGCTCCTTGATGCTTCTGGCGGACCTGTCGACGGAGTCGGTGAATCGCTTCAGCTCCGTTGTCAGCAAATGCACCGTCTCGGCGAGACGCTGGTGCTCGTATTGCTCATCTCGTGTCAGCGCGTCCGTCAATGCCGCCTCCGGATCAGGGTTCCGCCTTGGCCGCTCATGCAGAACCGCCACAAGGGCCACTACGCACGTGGTCGACGGTGCGCGCTCTGCCGCCGCATCGCCGGGCGGAGCCCTCGCACCGTAAAACCTATTGTCACGTAAGAGTAGGGTAGCGGAAGGGGTGTGTCGGCCGATGCGCATCGGTCGGCTGCCAGGCTCCCCCGCGCACCCAGCGAGATGTGCGTAGGCGTCGCGCTCGCCCTGCTGTCGGCCTTCGGCGGCGGTGTCGCTGCCCCGTGCGCGAACCGCTTCGGCTCGGTCAGCCCCACCACGGCGAACCACGTCCGTGGAGCTTGGTGCTGCCGTCGACTTCGTGTACGGCGTTCATGCTCTGGTGGGGCGCCTGGGGCCCATCGGGGTCAGCAGCCAGAGCACGTCCACGCCCTCGAAGGCGGAGGTCAGCGAGGCGGGGACGTCCAGGTCGCCCACCGCGAAAGCCACCCCTTCGGGTGCTTTGGCGGGGTCACGTACAAGGGCGCGGACGTCCCGGGAACCGAGAGCGCGCGGCAGAGCGCTGGACACGTTGCCGCCGGCGCCTGTGATCAAGATGGTCATGAGGGTTTTCCCTTCCTTCGGGGTTGTGAGCGCGTTGGTCGGACACGGGGACGTCTTCGGTGCCCGGCGAGATCGGCGCCGTACGCGGCTGGGGAACTCCGTGGCTCAGGCTTGCCTTCCGCGCCGGGCCAGGGTTGCGTAGCCGAGCGCGCCCAGCGCCGAGACCCCGGCAATGCCGAGGAACGCCGGTCGCAACCCGGCCACGTCGATGATGGGCTGGGTGAGGACGGGGGAGAGGAACTGACCGGCGAACAGTCCGGTGGTGAGCATGCCGACGGCCCGGCCGCGAACCTCGTCGCGGGCTCTGGAGATGATCCAGTTGTTCAGATTCGGTCCGGCGAGCGCCAGTCCTGCGGCGGTGATCATCAGTCCGGCTACGAGCACCCACCTGCTGTGGGTCGTGGCCAGGAGGGCGAAGCCGGCGACGGGGGCGGTGAAGGTGGTGGCGATGAGGGCGGGGCCACTTGCGCGCTTGCTGAGCCGCGGGTAGAGCAGCGACACCGGGAGCATGGTCAGCGTCATGAACGACAGGGCGATCGAGATCTGGAACGGGCCGGCGGCGAAGTCTCGGGCCAGCAGTCCCGGTATCTGGGTGGGGATGACGTAGAAGATCGCCTGGGCGAGGAACATGGCGGCGACCGGGGCGACCAGCCATCGACCGAGCCGGCCGTCGCCTGTCATCCCTTGAGGTGCTGCGGTGCCGGTCAGCCGCGATCGCGGCAGGAACACCAAAGCCGGCAGTAGCACCACGGCTCCGGTGAGATACATCAAAAAGGCCTCTCGCCAGCCGATTGTGGCCAGCGCGCCTGCGCCGAGCATGAACAGCAGGCCGCCGCCCGCGCCGGCGGCCTGCTGTCGGCTGAGGAGCCTCTGCCGGGTCGCCTCGTCGAAAAGTTCTCCGACAAGCCCGGTCATGCTCGTCATCAGCAGGGCGATGCCGGCGCCGAGCAGGAACCTGCCCACCAGGATGGAGGGCAGGTTCGGCAGCCATGCCCCGCTGGTGCCGGCCAGGGTGAACCCGGCCAAGCCCGCCAGCATCGTAGGTTTGCGACCGATTGTGTCGCCTAGCCATCCAGCGAGCGGGGACAGCAGCATGATCGCCAGTGCGTGCGTGGACAGGACCATCCCCGTGAGCATCGATGCGTTCTGCGCGCCCGCGAAGGCCTCTCGAATCGCGGGAAGTGCGGGGGCGATAGTGGCGCCGCCGAGCATGGGCAGTAAGGCGGCGGCGATGAGCGTGGCCTGCACGAGGAGGCCCGGGTTCAGCCGTCTGGCCGGCGGGTGCTGCAGTGTCGCGGTCATGGGGTGCCCTTCTACGGTGATCGGCCCTCCCAAAGTTGGCACTAAGAGGCACTTGGCGTCAAGAGGCGTTAGGCGATGAAGGGCTATTGCGTCTGTGTTTTTCTTGCGTTACGGTGGCGGCTATGCCGGTTCAGAACGTCGCGTCGCCATCGCTGCGAGAGCGCAAGAAACAGCGCACTCGCCGGGATCTGGCCGAGTCCGCCCTGCGGCTGTTCAACGCGCAGGGCTATGACGCCACGACGCTCGACGAGCTGGTCGAGTCCGTGGAGGTGTCCAAGCGGACCTTCTTCCGGTACTTCGACTCCAAGGAATCAGTGGCGCTGAACGCCGAGGCCGAGCTGTGGGACGCCTACATCGAGATCGTCGACCATGAGGCACTGAACGGCGAGATTCTGGCCATGTTGCGTGACGCACTCGTGGAAGCCACACACAACCTGCCCGATGATTGGCCCGAGCGGCTCTTCCGCACCCGAGCGCTCATCGGGCGCACACCGGAGCTGCGGGCGGCAAGCATGATGCTCGCCGCCCGCACGCAAGACCGCTTGACCGCGACGCTCGCACCCCGGCTAGCCCTCGACGAACACGACCTACGACTGCGCATGGCCGTCGAGATCACTCTGGGCGCCTACCGCTGCGGCGCGAAGGACTGGATCTCCGACCGCAAACGCGGAGGCAGGAAGGTGCTCGCGGATCGGATCCGGGTGGCCTTCGACGCCGTTCCCGACGCCATAGCCCTGGTCGGCACCGCCATCTCGGAGTCAACGTCGGCCTGACCGTCCGGTTGGGCCCGGCTCCCATCTTCGCTTACCGGGTGGCGATGTAGACGGTGCTGGCCGCCTGGCGCTGCTGGAGCGGGTCGGGGAAGGTGACCACGTGCGCTTGCGCGGTGGTGAAGACCCGGCCGAGCACGGCGAGGAACGCCTCCTCGGGCGGGTCGTTCGAGGACAGTGCGAAGACGCCGCCCGGGTACAGGTGCCGGGCCAACCGGCGCAGCCCGTGCGGCTGGTAGAAGGCGGCGTGGCCGGGCTGCAGGACGCGGTCAGGGGCATGGTCGATGTCCACCAGGACGGCGTGGAAGCGCCGACCCGGGGCTGCCGGGTCGAACCGGCCGGCGAGCCTGCCATCACGAAGAAGTCGCCATGGACGAGCGAGGTGGGCTTGAAGTCGAGGTCCTCGAACCGTATGCCCATGGGGCCGCCTCTCCATCCGCATCCGGCCTGGCGCGGCCTTGAGCCGCCCGCCCCATCGCAGGGAGCAGATGGGCAGGAGGCGGTACCGACGGCGATCACATGCGCGAGCCGAGCCGAAGTGGTGCTGTGGAGGACTGCTGGTCCGGTCCGGCGTGTCGCCTGGCGTCGGCCACGATGCAGGTGACGTCGTCGGGCGCCTGGGCGTGGCGGGCCAGAGCGAGCAGATCCTGCACGGCGGCGTCGGGGTCTGCGGCCGACGTCAGCACCTTGCCGATCGTTGCGGTGTCCAGGGCTTCCCTGAGCCCACCGCTCATGATCAGGAAGCGATCATCGACGTGCATCGAGCGCAGGTAGAGGTCCCAGTGCACCACCGGACCTCCATCCAGCCCGCTGCCGCCGGGAACTGAGTTCAGGTACGCGGGCGTGCGGGTCAGCTGCTGCAGAGATCCACCGCGCAGGAGAAACGCGCATGTTTCGCCGGCGTGCGCCACGGCCACCCGCATTCCGGTGCAGGCCAGAACGGTCAGACTGGTGCTCATGCCCGCCAGGGAGGGATCCTGCTGTCCACGTTGCCGGATCAGGGCATTGGCGCGGCCGAGCGCCGAGTCGAGCTCGAACAAGCTGTGTGATGTCCCGTCCAAGGCGGCGACGGCGTCGAGGGCGATGGCGCTGGCCACCTCTCCGGCCGGGCTACTTCCTGCACCGTCGGCGACCGCCAGAATCTGCGTTCCGGCATAGGCGGCGTCTTGATTGCTCAGACGCATCGGGCCGGCGTCGCAGGCGGCCGCTCGCGTGAGTTGGATCATTGTGGCCATCCCTGTGTGAACTCGGCGACATGCAGGAGCGATGAGATGACCCCCACACATACTCTAACGTAAAGGTAGGGTTAGGGGGAGCTGGTGATCCGCAGGTCGGCTGCCCGGCATCAGAGGTCGGCTCTGCCGGGCGGACGATAAGCCCTCAGGAAGGCGCGCACCCCCGCAGTGACGAGGTGTCGCTCATGTCGGCAGAATGCGGCCAGGCCCGGCCATCGTCGCGAGACGGGCCGTTGCGTCCGTCATCGCCTGTACGGGCGCAAGCGCCGTTCACGGCGTGGCGTCTTCGCATGTGCAGAGGGAGGGCGACCCCTTTGTCATCATCTCGATCCTGAGCCGGCAGAGGTGCATGTCTCGGGCCGGACAAACGCACGGCCTGCTCCGGCCACGGCTGGTTGGTCCGGTGTCGTACCCATCGGAGGCGTGGACGTGGGCGCCGTCACCTCCGAGGACCTGATGCGGCAGACCGCCCTGGGCGCGTCGCGTCTTCGAGGCCCAGATCGTCACTCAGCCGGGCCAGTGCCGTCCGGGTGGGCGGAGGCGCCGTGGTGAGTCAGGAAGAGCCGCAGGCAGGCCTGGCCGTCGGGATGGGTCGAGCCCGGACGCGGTCGCATACTTGGTCGATGATCCACAAGCCCATGCCGCGGGTTGCGATGCTGTCGGGGTACGCCGCAGATGATCGTGGGTGAGGGTGCCGGCGTGGTCGGGGACGTGCACGTTCACGCCGTGCTCGTCAGACGCTCAGGCATCCAGTGCCACCGGCGTGGTCCAACTCTCCATCAAACCCGGGGCTTGACATGCGGCTGCACTCCGCTGGTGACCAGCAGGAGTGAGTGTAGGCGGCGTTGCGGGGATTGACGGGATCGGCTTGTCATATGGAAGGACGTCCTGGCCGAGTTCAGCCCTCGGTGGTGGGCGCGACGATGCCGTGCGAGGCGTGGCCGGGGTCGTCATATACGGGGAAGAGCCGTCCCAGCCCGGTGATGTGCAGCAGGCGGGCCAGCGGGCCGCTCCGGCCAGAAAGAGCTGTCCGTCGCTCTCCTGGGTTCGGCGATGAGCGCGTACCAGTGTCCATAAGCCGCTCGAATCGCAGAAGCCGAGATCGGCTCGCCTCGCCGGCTACGGTCGCGGCGGTACCGATCTCCGGTGTCCCGATGGGAGACCGGGACTGCGCGCGGTCACGTCCCGGGGGCCGCCAGGCGCAGGGACGTCGGCGGCGCCCGGCGTCATCTGGCGTGCCTCCTGGCGGCCGGGCCTCCCGGTTGAGTCAGATTTCCACGATGACCGGGATGATCATGGGGCGGCGGCGGTAGGCGTCGCTGATGGAGCGGCCGGCGGCCCGCCGGACCAGGCGGCGCAGCTGATCGGGATCGGTGACGCCGTCGGTCGCCGCGGTGTGCAAGGCCTTTTCGATCTGGACGATGATGTCCTCGATGCCGGAGGGGTCGATGCCCGAGCCGCGGGCGTGGATCTCGGGACCGACGATCATGTCACCGGTGGTGGAGTCGACGGCGATGACCACGGAGACGAATCCTTCCTCGCCGAGGATGCGCCGGTCTTTCAGCGACCCCTCGGTGATGTCGCCGACGGAGGCGCCGTCGACGAAGACATAGCCGGTGGGGACGGCCCCGGAGATGGTCGCCCGTCCGCCTGCCAGGTCGACCACGACCCCGTCTTCGGCGATCACGATGCGGTCGTCGGGGACGCCGGACAGAGCGGCGAGCTTGGCGTGCGCGCGCAGGTGCCGCCACTCGCCGTGGACGGGCAGGAAGTTGGCCGGCTTGGTCAGGTTCAGCACATACAGCAACTCGCCTGCCGGGGCGTGACCGGAGACATGTACGCGGGCGTTGCCCTTGTGCACGACGCGGGCGCCCCACCGGTTCAGCCCGTTGATCACCTTGTTGACGGCGCTTTCGTTGCCCGGCACCAGAGAGGAGGCCAGCAGGACGGTGTCGCCCGCTTCGATGCGGATGGCGTGGTCGCGGCTGGCCATCCGCGACAGCGCGGCCATCGGCTCGCCCTGGGAGCCGGTGCACACCAGCACCACCTTTTGCGGTGGCAGCAACTCGGCTTCCTTCGCCGATACCAGCACGTCCGGCCCGATGCGGAGATAGCCGAGGTCGTGGGCGATGCCCATGTTGCGCACCATGGAGCGGCCGATGAGGGCGACCTTGCGGCCGTGGTGTTCGGCGGCGTCCATGACCTGCTGGATGCGGTGCACGTGAGAGGCGAAGCTGGCCACAATGACCCGCTGGGCCGAGGTGCGGATCACTTCGTCGATGACTGGGCCGATCTCGCGTTCGGCGGTGACGAATCCGGGCACCTCGGCGTTGGTGGAGTCGGACATCAGCAGGTCGACGCCTTCGCGGCCGAGCCTGGCGAAGCCGCCCAGGTCGGTGAGGCGGCCGTCCATCGGCAGCTGGTCCATCTTGAAGTCGCCGGTGTGCAGGACCAGCCCGGCCGGGCTGCGGATGGCCAGGGCGAGCGCGTCGGGGATGGAGTGGTTGACTGCCAGGAACTCGCAGTCGAACGGGCCGAACCGGTGCCGTTGACCTTCCTCCACCCGTTGTGTCACGGGCTGGATGCGGTGCTCGGTGAGCTTGGCCTCGATCAGCGCGATCGTGAGCCGTGACCCGGCGATCGGGATGCCGGGCCGTTGCCGGAGTAGGTACGGCACGGCGCCGATGTGGTCCTCGTGCCCGTGGGTCAGGATCAGCGCTTCGACCTTGTCGAGACGGCCGGCGAGGTAGTCGAAGTCGGGCAGGATCAGGTCGATGCCCGGCTGTTCCGGTTCGGGGAACAGCACGCCGCAGTCCACGATGAGCAGATGGCCGTCGTATTCGAAGACGGTCATGTTGCGGCCGATCTCGCCGAGGCCGCCGAGCGCCACGATGCGCAGCGCTCCGGCGGGCAGCGGCGGAGGCGGGCCCAGCTCAGGATGGGGATGGCTCATCGTGGTCCTTACGTTGTGAGCGGTCGTAGGTGGCGCCGTAGGTGGCTGGGGCGGGTCTCTCTGTACGCCAGGTGACCGTGCCGTCGGCCTCGACGCACCGGCGCAATACCCGTACCACCAGCTGCCTGGGCAGCTGCAGAGCCGCCACCCAGGTGCCGTATTTGTTTTTCTCTAGGCATATGTTGTCACTGTTGGTGACGACGCGGTCGGCGGCGAGGGTGTGCCGGAAGCCGCCGTACATTCTGACCTGATAAACGTGCACCGCAGTTGCTCTCCCTTCTACGTCCTTTATGCAGTGGCGTTGGTCGAGGATGAGAGCGGCCACCGTGTCCTCGGGTGCTTGCGGTTGCAGGTGGACCTGTTCGACGGCGATCGCGGTGCCGCCGTCGGCGAAGACCGCTTCCATGACATCGTGCCGTAGCAGCGAAAGGGGCCGATCCGCGGCCGCCCGGACCAGGTCGGGATGGGTGATGAGGGGCGCATCGGCGAGTGCCGCTTGACGACGCGCCCACACGCTCGCCTGGGATCTGACATCGATGGGGCGGCGGCGGCAGACGCGGTCGGGTGTCGGGGTGAGCTCCCGGACGGCATATCCGGCAGCGGTGAGCCGGCGGCACGGCTGGGCGGCGGCACGGCGTTCGTGCACGGCGAAGCCGCGCACGATGTCCACGGACTGGATACTGCGGGTCAGCTGCGCTGTGGCGCCGACCACGTCGTCGAGCAGCACGCGCCCGCCGGTGTCGAGCCGGGCGGCCAGCCGGTGAGTGCTCACGCTAGGCCCGTACGGCAAGGTCGGGCAGTTCTGTCCAAAACCGCCGCAGGTCGCTGTAGCGCTTGCCGGGCAGGCGCTGCAGGGTGGCGACCTCCAGGCGGGCGCCTGACTGCCGGGCGGTTTCGATCAGTTCGGCAGGGCCGGCTCCGAGCAACACCTCCTCGACGTGGTCCGCTATTTCGCTGCGTGTGACGACGTCCACTGTCACGCCTGTCCTCCGGTGGCTGGTCAGGGGCGGCCACGGTTCCCGGACGGCGCGTCCCATGGAGTGTCCCCCGCGAGGCCGGGCGTAGGGGCAACCGGCGTCGCAGGGACGTCTGCGGTGTCAGTCAGGAGAAACACATGACCGCGATCACTCTACTCTAACGTTACGGTAGAGTGATGCAGATGGGCGAAGGAGGCCGGAATGTCCGATGAGCTGAGGCAGATCGGAGATGTCGCAGAGGCGACCGGATTCTCCCAGCGGACGATCCGCCACTACGAGGAGGTCGGTCTGGTGGTGCCCGACCGTACCAGCGGGGGCTTCCGTCTCTACGGCGAGGCCGAGATCGTCCGGCTGCGGCTGATCAAGCAGATGAAACCTCTCGGGTTCACGCTGGCCGAGATGGGCGAACTGATCGAACTGCTGGACCAGCTGGGCGCCCCCAACTTCATCGAAGCAGCCCAGCTCGCCTTCCTGCTCGAGCAGCTTGCCCGCTTCGAAGAGCAGGTCAAGGCACATGCCGAGCGACTGCGCGAGCAACTCCTGGCCGCCCGCGACCTCGGCGCCGAGTTACGGCACATCTGTGTGAACACAACCTTCGAGGCGAGACGATGACTGATGTGGCATGGCAGGCCGGCCGGCGGCGCACCTTCGCGGTGATCAGCCATCCGGACGCGGGCAAGTCCACGATGACCGAGGCGCTGGCCCTGCACGCCTCGGCGATCAGTGAGGCCGGCGCGGTGCAGGGCAAGGCCGGGCGGCGCGGCGTCACCTCCGACTGGATGGAGCTGGAACGCTCGCGCGGCATCTCCATCACCTCCGCCGCCCTGCGCTTCACCTACCGCGACCACGTGTTCAACCTGGTCGACACCCCCGGCCACGCCGACTTCTCCGAAGACACCTACCGGGTGCTGGCAGCCGTCGACTGCGCGGTGATGCTCATCGACGCGGCCAAGGGCATGGAGCCGCAGACCATGAAGCTGTTCGAGGTCTGCCGGCACCGCCGCATCCCGGTCATCACGTTCGTCAACAAGTGGGACAGGCCCGGCCGCGACGCCCTGGAACTACTCGACGAGATCGAGGACCGTACCGGCCTGCGGCCCACACCGGTCACCTGGCCCATCGGCATCCCCGGCCACTTCCACGGAGTCGTGGACCGGCTCCGCAACCGCGTGAGCCGCTACGAGCGCACTCCAGGTGGCGCCACCAAGGCCATCGAAACGGTGCTCACAGCCGCGGAGGCCGCGGCCGAGTGGGAGTCCGAGTGGCGGCAGGCGGACGAGGAGGTCGCCCTGCTGGAGGCGATCGGCGCCGACCATGACCAGAAACAGTTCGAAGCCCACCAGTCGACGCCGGTGCTGTTCGGTGCCGCGCTGCCCAACTTCGGCGTGGCCCGCTTGCTGGACGTCCTGGTGGAGTTGGCACCCACTCCGGGCCCACGCTCGGACGTCTCCGGCAGCGGCCGTCCCCTGGAGGCGCCGTTCTCCGGGCTGGTGTTCAAGGTGCAGGCCAACATGGACCCGGCCCACCGCGACCGGATCGCCTTCGTCCGCGTCTGCTCGGGCCGGTTCGAGCGCGGCATGGTACTCACCCACGCCGCCACCGGCCGCCCGTTCGCCACCAAATACGCCCAGTCGGTGTTCGGCCAGGAACGCACCACTATGGACGAGGCATACCCGGGCGATGTCGTCGGCCTGGTCAACGCCACCGCGCTGCGGCCAGGAGACACCCTGTTCGACGGGCCGCCCGTGACCTACCCGCCCATCCCCAGTTTCGCGCCCGAGCATTTCGCTGTCGCCCGCGCCCGCAACAGTGGCAAATCCAAGCAGTTCCGGCGCGGCATCGACCAGCTCGACGCCGAGGTCGTCATCCAGGTGTTGCGCTCGGACCTGCGCGGCGACCAGGCGCCGGTCCTGGCCGCGGTCGGCCCGATGCAGTTCGAAGTGGTCCAGCATCGTATGGCCGCCGAGTTCGGCGCCGAGATCAGCCTGGACCATCTGGAGTACACCGTGGCCCGACGCACCGATGCGGCCTCGGCCGAGACGCTCATGCGCCAGCGCGGCGCCGAGGTGCTGACCCGCAGCCGTGACCAGGCGCTCCTGGCCGTGTTCAGCGACCGCTGGCGGCTACGCTCCATCGCCGCCGACCACCCCGGACTGACCCTGCAACCGCTCATCGCCGACACCAGCCAGGAGCACGCGTGATACCCGCCTTCGACGACCGGATCCGCGGCTGCCTGTTCGGCCTCGCCTGCGGGGACGCGCTGGGAGCGCCCTTCGAAGGGCAACGCCTGGTCGATCCCGCCGAGATCCGTTCCTGGACGGACAGTGCGGCGGTGCTGCGGCACACCGACGACACGGCCATGACGCTGGTCATCGCCGAACATGTGGCCGACGCCCTGGCCAAGGACGAGCCCGTGGAGGAGGAGCGGATTCTCGAAGGCTTCATCGCGGCATGGCGGCGCGATCCCGCCCGCGGCTACGGCCCCGGCATGCACGAGCTGTTCAGCCTGATCAGCAGCGGTATGCCCACCGTGCAGGCGGCCGAACGGCTGTATGGCGGGGCCGGGTCGCTGGGCAACGGCGCGGCCATGCGTACCGCCCCCCTCACCTTCCTCGACCTCGGCCTGGGCGAGATCGCCACGCTGGCCCGGCGCGTCGCCCGCACCACCCATACCCACCCGCTGGGCGTGGAAGGAGCGGTCATGCAAGCCACCGCCGTCGCTCTGGCCCTGCGCAGCGACACCCACCGGCCCTTGCAGCCAGCCGCGTTCATCACCACGCTCCGCGACGTCACAGTCCCCATGACCTACGCCCTGCCGCTCAACCGGCTGGCCAACCTGCACCCTTTCGCCACCCCGCACCAGATCGCCAACTGGTTCGGCAACGACTCCACCGCCCTGAGCAGCGTGCCCGCCGCGATCGCCGCCTTTCTCACCACACCCGACGATCCCGAGCAGGCCATCCGCACCGCCGTCGAGATCGGCGGCGACACCGACACCATCGCGGCCATGACCGGCGCCCTGGCCGGAGCCCGCTGCGGCCTGGCCGCCCTGCCCGCTTTCTGGCTCTCACGCCTGGAGGCCAGCGACCGCATCGAGGACATCGCCGAGCGCCTGGCGTCGGCGGTCTCTGATTCCCCTGCCTCCACCAGCCGCCGAGCTCGACCCCAACCGTTCCGCGACAGCAGAGATCGTACTTGCCCCTAACACCCGCCGCCCGTCACGTCGGTTACGATCCCGCACCGTCCTCGATCCGCCAGGCTTGTGGCAGTCTCGACATCACCGCCAGCGGGCCCGATTTCCTATCGGACCTCGTGCAGGCCTGCCGGCGGGCGCTGGGAAGGCGACGGCTCAGTCGGGCTCACCGCTGTCGGCGCTCAGTTCAACCCGCACAAGTACTTGATGGCCGAAGTTCTCAGACCACGCTCCCTGCCGCGACGCCGTCGCACTGGAGATCGCTCGCCTGATCTGCCTCCCAGATACCCCGGCCAAAGGACTGGAGTTCGACATCGTCGTCGTCGAGCCCGCTCACATCGCCACCGCCGAACCACGCGGCCTACACCGTCTGTTCCCAACGGGAACGGTCAGTCTGGAACGAGTGCCCGCTTCCCCGATGCCGCAATTTGTGCCTTTTCACCGACCTCATTACTCCGCATGGGCTCCCAGCCGCACCGGAGGCCGGGCCGAAGTGGCGGCAGGGTCACGTCAGCTGACGACCATGCCGTCCGACCAGCGGCTCAGCGGCTCACTGCCCTCTCTCTCGTACTTGGTCTGCTTCCCTGCATGACCAACTGCACAGACCCGGCCGTGACCGTTCACCGGTGCCGGCGCGGAAACCCGGGTGCGGTGTGGCGGCGGTCGTGAGAGCCTCCAGTCGCACCACGAGTACGGCGCGGCGGGATCGGGGAACCACGCGCGGCCGCATCGCGCCGGGCGACACGGGCCCGGTGTCCTCGAACAGGAGGTGTGCCAATGGACGAGAGGCTGACCGTCGTCGTCGGATACCCCAATTCGGAGCTGATGGACATCGCCTGCGTCACCACGCCGCTCTACATGGCCAACAACCTCGGCGCCCGGCCCGCCTACCGGGTCGTCCTCGCCACCTCCGGCGGCCGGCCGCTGGCCTGCGATTCCGGGCTGGTCCTGCAGAGCCAGGGCGCCCTCGAACGCGTCACCGGGCCGCTGGACACCCTGATCATCTCCGGCGGGGTCGGGCACGAGGCGGCCGCCGAGGACGCGCGGCTGGTCGGCCACGTCCGGCGCCTGGCCGAGGTCAGCCAGCGGGTCGCCTCGGTGTGCACGGGCGCGAGCGTGCTGGCCGCCGCCGGCCTGCTGAAGGGGCGGCGGGCGACGACCCACTGGCACTACGCCGCGCTGCTCGCGGCCCGCCATCCCGAGGTCACCGTGGACCCGTGCCCGATCTTCATCCGCGCGGGCAAGGTCACCACCGCCGCGGGCGTCACGAGCGCGCTCGATCTGACGCTGGCGTTCATCGAGGACGACCACGGCCCGGCGCTGGCGCGCATCGTGGCCCGCGGGCTGGTGACGTACCTGCAACGTCCGGGGGACCAGGCCCAGGTGAGCCTGTTCGTGGGCGCGCCGCCGCCCGAGCACCCGTTGATCAGGCAGGCCGTCGACCACATCACCGGGCATCTCGACGGCGACCTGACCGCGGTCACCCTCGCCGCCCGGCTGAACGTCAGCGAGCGCCACCTCACCCGGCTCTTCCTGGAGCACCTGGACCTGACGCCCGGCCGGTACATCCGGCAGGCCCGCACCCAGGCGGCCGCGCAGTTGCTGGCCTCCTCGTCGCTGCCGGTGTCCGGGGTGGCCGAGCGTTGCGGGTTCGGGACGGCGGAGAGCCTGCGGCAGGCGTTCCTCGCCCAGTACGGCATGTCCCCCTCCCGCTATCGCCGCACCTCCCGCACCACGCCCGCGTCACCGGCGTGAACCTCGGCCCCGGATGAACCGACCGTCCGGCGGACGGGGAATCCGTCCCCGCGGACCCGGGCCGCGCGCCTTCCGGGCCCCCGCTGTCCGATCTTGCCGGCGGTGGTCGCGCGATCCGCCGTGGTCAACTGCGCCCGCGCCGGACATGCGCCGATCGCGACCCGCTGCGCCGCGGCTGGCCGACTTCTACCGGCTGATCTGACGCGGAACCGTCAGTGCGAGGAGTTTGTCCGGGTTGCGGATGACGTAGAAGTTGGTGATCTTCCCGTCGCCGACCTCGAACAGGCAGACGCCTACCAGGTGATCACCGTCGTAGGCGGCCGTCGCGGGCGCGTTGTTGCAGTTGACCATCTCGATCCGCGAGTCGGGCAACCGCCCCGCGCGGAACAGTTCCATGACAAGCACGGCCACCTTCTCCACGCCCGCCACCGGCCGGCGCGCCGCGGTGGTCTTGCCGCCGCCGTCGGCGGTCCAGGTGACCTCCGGCGCGAGCAGCCCGAGCAGTCTCTCCAGGTCACCGGTCGCCGCCGCGGTCATGAACTGCTCGGTGATCCGCGTGGTGGTCCCAGCGTCGACGGGGTCGAACCGTTTACGCCGCTCCTGTACGTGCTCGCGGGCGCGGTGCGCCATCTGGCGCACCGTCGCCACGGACTTGCCCACCGCCGCCGCGATCTCGTCGTAGTGGAAGCCGAACACCTCGCGCAGCACGAACACCGCGCGTTCATCGGGGGTGAGCGTTTCGAGCAGCACGAGCATCGCCATCGACACCGACTCGGCGAGCAGTACGTCGGCCGAGGCGTCGTTCTCCTCCAGCAGCAGCGGCTCGGGCAGCCACGAGCCGATGTACTCCTCGCGACGGCGCGCGCTCGCCCGCAAGGCGTTGAGCGCCTGACTGGTCACCAGCCGCGCCAGATACGCCTTGGTGTCGCGCACCGTCGCGAGGTCGACTTGGGCCCACCGCAGATAGCTGTTCTGCAGCACGTCGTCGGATTCGGTCGCCGAGCCGAGGATCTCGTACACGATCGTGAACAGCAGCGGCCGCAACAGGGTGAACCGCTCGGCATGCTCGTCGGCGCTCACGGTGAGGTGACCGCTCGCGCGGCGGAGGCTCGCTGCCCGGGACGCGGACCACCCTTGGGCCAGCCCATGGAACCCGGCTCGGCCGCCTCGCGGCGCGGCGGCGTCGCCGGCCGCGACGATGCGATCGTCGTCGACGCCGGTCAGCGTCTCGTCGGTGAGCAACCGGCCGAGCGTGTCGGTGCGCAGCCCGCTCGCCGCCGCCAGCCCGGGTACACCGAAACCGGCCGTCCAGATGGTCAGCGCGCTTGGACGCACCACGCTGCCGGCGGAACCGCCGCCCAGGACGACCGCGTCCGGCCGGACCTCGGTCACCGCGCCGCCCTCGAGCACGGCGACACCATGGCGGGCCAGCCATTCGGCGACGTATCGGCGCCCCCCTGCGCTCAGGTAGGGCGCCAGAGCCCGGCCACACGCCAACGTGACCTTGCGCCCTTGTTCGGCCAGTTCGGCGGCCGTCTCGACGCCGGTCAACCCGCCGCCGACCACGGTGACCGGAGCCTTGAGGGGCAGTTCCTCCAGCCTGGCGCGCAGCCGCTGCGCGGACTCCAATTCCGCGACGGACCAGGCGAATTCGGTCGCGCCTGGCACCGAGGGGACCGCGCCGGTGCTGCCGACGGCGTAGATGACGTAGTCGTAGTCCAGCGCGCGGCCCGACGCCAGCCGCACGGTGCGGGCGGCGGTGTCGATGCGCGTCGCGCTGTCGACGACCAGTTGTACGCCCTCGCCGAGCAGTGTGCCGTAGTCGATCGTGGCCTCGCCGGTACGGGCCACGAACTGGTGCAGCCGGATGCGTTCCACGAACCGCGGACGCGGATTGACCAGGGCGATGTCGACGTCGTCGCGCATTCGCAGACGGTTGGCCGCCAGCGTTCCGGCGTAACCGCCACCGATCACCACGATCTTGTTGGATGTGCTGTGTTCGATCATGCCCTCAAGACACCGCTGATCGCTGAGGCGTGACAGGACGCGACGTGACGTGCGTCACTCCGATCGAGATCGCGGAACACGTGCTCGCGGCAGAGCCTTCGGCCGATCGCGGCTGTGACACCGGACCCGGGTGCCCGCCGTACCCGAACACCGGCCTCTCGTCGCTCATGGTCCACACCGTGAGCGAACAGCGACCTTCCATCTCGGGGAAGGAGATCCGTGCAGGTCAGTGGATCCGACCAGAATTTCCTGGGCCCACAGGGAGGCCTTCCGCTCGGATCCTCAGCAGCTGAACGCCGGATTTGCAATCGGACAGACCTGTTCGTATGGTTATGTCTGGTTCGGCGGGGGTGCCGGCCACGGGCGAGAGATCGGTGAACGGCATGAGCACGACCGCCAAGCGCCTTCCGGCGCGCGAGCGCATCCTGACCACGGCAGGCGACCTGTTCGCCGCGCACGGGCTGCGCGGCGTGGGCGTCGACCGCATCATCGCCGAGTCCGGTGTGGCCAAGTCGACGCTGTACGTCCACTTCCCGTCCAAGGACGAGCTGGCCGCCGCCTATCTGCGCCGCACCGACCACTCCTGGCGCGGCAAGCTGCGCCGCGCCGCGCTGGCGGCCGGAGACGACCCTCGCGAGCAGATGGTGGGCCTGTTCGACGCGGTGGCCGAGGCCTACGCCCGGCACGGCTTCCACGGGTGCCCGTTCATCAACGCGGCGGCCGAGAGCGAGCAGGGGAGCCTGCCCTACGCCGTGACGGTCGAGCACAAGCAGGCCGTGCGGGCCTGGGTGCGCGAGCTCGCCGAGGCGGCCGCGGCCGTGGACGCCGACGCTCTCGCGCTGCAGCTCACGCTGCTGATCGACGGCACGCTGGCCGCCGGCAAGCTCGAACAGGACGCCGCCATGCCCGCCGCCGCCAAGGCGGCCGCGCGGGCGCTGGTCGAGCGTTCCTGCCCGGCGCCCGCCTGACCTTCAAGCCCCTGGCGCGCCCGGCTGACTGACGGCGCGTTGAGGTCGCGGAGCCGGACCGGACAGACCTGTCTGTCCGTCGTCCCGCGCCGCTATCCGTCTCCGCCCGTACGCGTCACAGGCGCGTGGGCCGGGGCATGTCCATATGCGCGAGAGCGCACGAGCTGTACAGACACGAGAAGGCGATTCCCATGCGTGCGGTAGTGCTGCGAGAGTTCGGCGGTCCGCTGACCCTGAGCGAGATCGAGACCCCGGTCCCCGGCCCTGGCCAGGTCCTGGTGCGGATCGCGGCCAGCGGGGTCAACCCGCTGGACACGAAGATCCGCGCGGGCAGGGCCGCCCACGCCCGCACCCGGCTGCCCGCCGTGCTCGGCATGGATCTGGCAGGGGTGGTCGAGCAGGTCGGCGCGGACGTCACCGGGTTCGCCCCCGGCGAGGAGGTGTTCGGGCTCACCGGCGGCGTCGGCGACCTGCAAGGCTCGCTCGCCGAGTACGCCGCCGTGGACGCGCGGCTGCTGGCCCGCAAGCCCGCGTCGCTGGGCATGCGCGAGGCGGCGGCGCTGCCGCTGGCCTTCGTCACCTCCTGGGAGGCCCTGGTGGACCGGGCAGCCGTGCGCGAGGGGCACAAGGTGCTGGTGCACGGCGGGGCCGGCGGCGTCGGGCATGTGGCCGTCCAGCTGGCCAGAGCGCGCGGCGGCGAGGTCTTCGCCACCGGGTCCGCCCGCAGCCTGCCGGCCATCCGGCGCCTCGGCGCCACCCCGATCGACCGCGGCGCGACCTCGGTGGAGGACTACATCGCCGAGCACACCGGCGGGGAGGGCTTCGACGTGGTCTTCGACACCGTCGGCGGGGAAACCCTCGACGCGTCCTTCGCCGCGGTCCGCACCTACACCGGTCATGTGGTCAGCGCCTTGGGATGGGGCTCGCACAGCCTCGCCCCGCTGTCGTTCCGCGGCGCCACCTACTCCGGGGTCTTCACCCTGCTGCCGATGCTGACCGGCCGCGGACGCGACCACCACGGGGAGATCCTGCGCGAGGCCGCCGCGCTCGCCGACGCCGGGGCGCTGTCACCCCTGCTCGACCCGCGCCGCTTCACCCTCGGCTCCGCCGCCGAGGCGCACGCGCTGGTGGAGGCCGGCGCCGCCACCAGCAAGATCGTCGTGGACGTGGACGTGGACGTGGACGTGGACGGCGGTCAGCGGGCCGCCGGGCGGGCGCGCTCGTAGGCCTGGCGCAGCGCCGACAGGAACAGCTCGGCCGGCTGCGCGCCGGACACCGCCAGAGCGCGGTTCAGCACGAAGAACGGCACGCCGGTGACGCCGAGTTCGGCGGCCTCGCGGATGTCGGCCTCGACGTCCTGGAGGTGGTCGGCGCCGCCGACGACCCGCCGCGTCTCGTCCTCGGGCAGCCCGGCCTCGACCCCGAGACGGACCAGCGTCTCGGGGTCGTCGAGGATCTGCCCCTCGATGAGGTTGGCGCGCAGCAGCCTCTCGTGGACCAGCCCGCCCAGGCCGTGCGCGTCGGCCAGGTGCGTCAGCCGGTGCGCGTCGATGGTGTTGACCATGATCGAGTTTTCCAGGTCGTAGACCAGGCCCTCCTCGGCGGCGAGCGCCGTGACCCGCGCCTGCATCGCCCGCACCTGGGCGGGCGTGGCGCCCATCTTCTCGGCCAGCATCTCGGGGACCGGCCGTCGCACACCGGCGGGGAAGGACGGGTCGAGCTGGAAGCTGCGCCAGACGACCTCGACCTCGCCGGCGTGCTCGAAGCGCTCCAGGGCGTGCTCCAGACGCCGTTTGCCGATGTAGCACCAGGGGCACACGACGTCGGACCAGACTTCGACGCGCACCGTCTTCACCGCTTCCACCCTCTCCGCCGCCTTCACCGGCACGTCCCGTCCGCGCACATGGCGGCGGGGTCGTCGCCGAGGACGATGAGCCCCGGCGCGGCGGCCGTCGTGCGCGGGGCCGGCTCGAACGCCGCGGCGGGCTGGAACGGCATGCCGGGGTCGAACGCCGTGCCGGGTCCGGCGGGCGCCGCGGGCCTGGGCGCCGGCTCGGGGGGAGCGGTCGTTCGCTGGTCGTCGGGCATTGGTGGTGGCCCCTTTCACATTGACGCGCCGGTGCTCCGCGGGCGCGGGTCTCATCGCCGCGCCCGGGGACAACCGCAACCGTACTCGGGAAGATGATGTGTCAACCGGCCGGGTGGCGGGCGGCCCGCCCGGAGCGGTCAGCCCGCGGGTTCCGGGGCGATGGGGAAGTTGTGCCGGAAGAGGTTGTCCGGGTCGTAGGCGGCCTTCACCCGCCGCAGCCGCCGCAGCGTGGCCGGCGGGAACGCCTTGGCGAGCAGGCTCTCGTCGCCGTGCGACTCGAAGCTGAGGTAGATCGCCTCGGCGCCGAGCCGTTCCCACTCCTGCTCGGCCCGCGCGCTCGCGGCCTGGCGGAAGACGCCGGTGAGGGAGAAGTTCTGCGTGCGGTGGGCGTAGGCGGTCGCGTCCGCCGGTGTGTCGTTGACCGCGCCGCCGACGGAGCGCACCTGCAGCATGCCGGTGCCGTGGTCGGCGAACAGGCCGGCCAGCAGGGCGGCGGTGGCGCCGTCGAGATGGTCGACCAGAGCCGAGCGCGTGCGCATGCCGGACTGGCCGTGGTGCTCGTTGTGGTGCGGCGCGACGATCGCGGCGTACGGGACGAGCTGGGCCTGCTGCTGCAGCACCGGACCCAGGTTCAGGAAGGGCTCGATGGCCGAGACCGCGGCGGCGGTGTCGTCGCCGGCCCAGACGATGAGGTTCTGCGCGAGGATCGGCTGGCCGGGGCCGCCGGGAAAGACCGACATGAAAGCCGTGAGCGCCCGCGGGCTGTCCTCCACCAGCCGCCCGAAGCCCTCCAGCAACGCCGCGGTGTCGGAGGCGTCGTACACCAGCGCGGCGAAGACGACCTCGCCGACCTCGGCGGCCTCGATGTCGAAGGAGGTGACGACGCCCATGTTGCCGCCCGCGCCGCGCAGCGCCCAGAACAGGTCGGGGTGGTGCCCGGCGTCGGCGCGCACCACCCGCCCGTCGGCGAGCACCACCTCGGCGCCCACCACGTGGTCGAGGGTCAGCCCGTAGGAGCGGCCGAGGAAGCCCTGCCCGCCGGCGGTGGCCAGGCCGCCGACGCCCACGTCGCCGTAGTCGCCGGAGCTGATCGCCAGCCCGTGGGGCTCCAGCGCCCGCGCCACCTCGCCCCAGCGGGCGCCGGCGCCCACGCGCACCAGCCGCCGTGCCCGGTCGATCACCTCCACGCCGTCCATGGCGCCGACGTCGATGACGATGCCGCCGTCATTGGTGGAGCGCCCGCTGATGCCGTGGCCGCCGCTGCGGACCGCCAGCGGCACGTCCTGCCGCCGGGCGAACGCCAGGGCGTCGGCCACCTGGCCGGGGGTGGCGGGGCGCAGGACCAGGCCGGGGGCGCCCCGCCACACGTAGGAGGAGCGCACCCGCCGGTAGTCGCGGTCGCCGGGTTCGACGGCGGCGGCCGACACCGAGGCCGGCAGCGCGTCGTAGTCGATGCCGGGGTGGCGCAGCGCCAGCGCCCGCGCCGGACGCGCCGGGCCGGCGGCGGAAGCGGTGCCGGTGGAGGCCCGTTCGGCGGCGACGGCCTCCCGCAGGCCGGGGGCGACCTCCTGGGCGAAGGTCTGGATGACCCGCGGGTCATCGGAGGCGATGATGAAGGCGCTGACGCCGTCCTGGAGCGCCAGCGGCAGCAACTGCTCCACCCAGGTGGCGGGCGGACCCTGCAGCAGGCCGCCTCCCGCGGCGCCGAAGTCGCCGCCCATGAGGTTGAGCAGGCGGCGCACCTCGCGCGGGTCGCGTCCCGCCTCGGCGGCGGCCTCGTCGATGATCTTGTTGCCCGTCGTGACGTCCTCGGGCGTGAGGTAGCCGAGGCTGGGCAGCCAGCCGTCGGCCTTGGCGCCGACCAGGCGCAGCATGCGCGGCTTGTACGCGCCCAGCCAGATCGGCACCTCGTGCGCGGGAGCGGGGCCCCGCTTGGCCCCGCGGACCGAGTAGTAGGCGCCCTCGACGCGCAGCTGGGCACGCTCGCCGGACGCCCACACGCCGCGGATCACGTCGATCGCCTCGCTCAGCGCGTCCACGCCCTGCCCGGGGGTGAGCCGGCGGCCTCCCATGGCCTCGATGGCGTCCCAGAAGCCGCCGGCTCCAAGGCCCAGCTCGATGCGCCCGCCCGAGAGCAGGTCGAGGCTGGCCACCGACTTGGCCAGGACCGCCGGCGGGCGCAGCGGCAGGTTCAGCACGTTCCCCGACAGGTGGACGCGCTCGGTGCGGGCGGCCGCCCAGCTCAGCAGCGTCCAGGTGTCCAGGTGGGCGGGCTGGTAGGGGTGGTCCTGGAAGGTGACCAGGTCAAGGCCGGCCCGCTCGCTCAGCAGGGCGAGGTCGACGGCGGCCTCGGGCCGGCGGCTCTGTGGCGTGATGAACGAGCCGAACCGTAGATCGTGGCCGTAGTCGGGCATGGGGGCCTCCGCCGAGAAACTGGTAGATATATCAACCATACTCGCGATGAGGGTGACGTATCAACCTGGCGGACGTAGGCTGTCTCCATGACCGTGCAGCAGCAGCCTGTGGCGACCGGCCGTCCCGCGGAACTGGACGCCTGGCGCGGCTACACCACCGTCCACGCGCAGCTCGCCGCCCACCTCGCGCGCGAGCTGACCCGCGCCACCGGGCTCTCTGAGGCCGACTACCAGGTGCTGGACGCGCTGCTGGACGCCCCGGACGGGCGCATGCGGGCGCTGGAGCTGCGCTGGACGCTGCAGTGGGAGAAGAGCCGCCTGTCCCACCAGGTCGGCCGCATGCGCTCACGCGGCCTGCTCGAACGGCAGGCCTGCACCGAGGACGCCCGCGGGTGGGACATCAGCCTCACCGCCGCGGGACGCGAGGCCGCGCGGCGCGCGCGGGAGGTGCGCGAGGAGTCCGTGCGGCGCTTCGTCGTGGAGACCCTCGGCGCCGAGCGCCTGGCCCAGTTCGCCGAAGCCGCGGCCCTGCTGGCCGACCGGCTCCAGCGGGCGGCCGACATCGATCCCGAGTGCCGCGCCGCCCGCGCCGTCCTCTACCCCGACGCCGGCCCGCCGGCCTGAAGGTGCACGGCGTCGGTGCGCTGACGCTGGTAGTGGCGGGCGGCCCTGGCCCGGTTGCCGCACGAGGACTTGCACCACTCCTGGCGCCCATGGCCCTTGACGAAGTAGCGCACGCAGCGCGGCGCGGTGCACGCCCGCAACCGCTCGCGGTCAGGGCCGGACAGGAACTCGATGGCGGCGCGGGCCAGGGCCGCCGGCAGCCGGACGCGCGGATCGGCCTCGGCCGACAGCGGCCGGGCCTCGGCAGGCCCGTCGGCGGGCCAGTGCAGCTGCGGGGCGATCGGCTCGCGGGCGGCGACGGCGTTGAGATGGGCCAGCGCCTGATCGGCGGGGACCAGGCTCCGCGCGTCGGCCGGGCTCGGCGGGCCGGGGGCGACCGCGCGGGCGAACAGCGCCCGGACCGCCCGCCGCAGCTCGACGATCTCGCCCCTGAGGTCCTCGTCGGCCGGGACGGCCGCGTCCGCCACCGCGCGGATCCAGCCGGCGGTTCCCGCGACGGTGGCCAGATCGTCGGTGACGCCTCCGTGGCCGTCATGGCGGATGGTGTTGACCAGGTCCACCGCCGCTGAGCGCTTCACAGGTCCTCCCTTGGGCGTCCGGTCGTCCGGCGGCCTGGACGCCTCGCCCACCAGATTAGATCCTCTAACGCGAGAAGCGGCATGTTCCATCAGGCGTCAGGTGGGCGCAGGGCCGGCGCCGGCTCGCCGGGCCGCCTCGCCCGCCGCCGGACCGTCCGCGGAGGCCGCCGCCGCCCCGGGCACGACCGCCCGCGTGGGGGCCGGGCGCCGTCCGGGGATCAGGTGTCCTCCGGGATCAGGTGTCGTCCGGGGACAGGCGGGCGGCGCGGTTTTCCAGGTAGCGCTGTTCGGGAATGCTCGTGGTGCCGCGGGCCGCGGCCCGGTAGCAGGCGCGCGCGCCGTCCAGGTCGCCGGCCATCTCCAGCAGGTGGGCGCGCACCGCGTCGAGCCGGTGGTGGCCGGCCACCCGCTCGTCCCCTTCCAGCGTTGCCAGCAGCTCCAGCCCGGCCGCGGCGCCCTTGACCATGGCGAGCGCGACGGCGTGGTTGAGCGTGACCATCGGGTTGGGGGTCATGCGGTCGAGCAGCTCGTACAGGGCGAGGATCTGCGCCCAGTCGGTGTCGGCCGCGCTCGCCGCCTCGGCGTGCACCGCCGCGATGGCCGCCTGGAGCTGGTAGGGGCCGAGCGGCGCGCTGGACAGCGCCCCGGTGACGAGCGCCACGCCCTCGTCGATCTGCTCACGGGTCCACTTGGCGCGGTCCTGCTCGGCCAGCGGGACCAGCCCGCCGTCCGCGTCGGTGCGCGCTGGCCTGCGCGCGTCGGTGAGCAGCATCAACGCGAGCAACCCGGCCACCTCGCCGTCGCCGGGCAGCAGCCGGCGCACCGCGCGGGTCAGCCTGATGGCCTCGCCGGTCAGCTCGGCGCGGTGCAACTGCGCGCCGGAGGTGCTGGTGTACCCCTCGTTGAAGATCAGATACAGCACGTGCAGGACCACCCGCAGCCGTTCGGCCCGTTCGGGCTCCGGCGGCGGGGCGAAGCCGATGCCGGTGGCCTTGATGCGCTGCTTGGCGCGGCTGATGCGCTGCGCCATGGTCGCCTCGGGCACCAGGAAGGCGCGGGCGATCTGCGCGGTGGTGAGGCCGCCGACCGCGCGCAGGGTGAGGGCGAGCTGCGAGGCCGCCGACAGGGCGGGGTGGCAGCACATGAACAGCAGGGTGAGAGTGTCGTCCTGATCGGGCGGGGCGTCCTGGTCGGGGCCCGGGGCCACCTCGCCGCCGGGGGTCATGGTCGCGACCGTGATCTCGCGGACCCGGCGCGCCTGGTCGCTGCGCCAGTGGTCGGTCAGCCTGCGGGTGGCGACGGTGATCAGCCACGCCTTCGGCGCCTGGGGAAGACCCTGCTCGGGCCACTGGACGGCGGCGGCCAGCAAGGCCTCCTGCACGGCGTCCTCGGCGGCGTCGAAGTGCCCGTGCCGCCTGATGAGGGCGCCGAGGACCTGCGGCGCCAGTTCGCGCAGCAGGTCCTCGATCTGGTCGTCGGTTCGCACGTCCGTATCCCCGCGTCTCCGCGTCTCCGCGCCCTCGTGTCGCCGCCGGTCGGCGCGTCAGCGCCAGCCGGACTCCTCCACGCCGCCCGGGATCGGCGCGGAGGGGTCGTAGGGCACGCGGGTGAAGATGAAGGTGTTGAGGTCCAGGTGGCTGACGGAGCCGTCGGCCCGCCGGACCACGCGCAGGGTCTCGCCGGCGTAGTAGCCGTCCAGGCCGAGCCAGGCCCCGTCGGGCTGCGCGGCGAAGCGGGAGGAACGGCCCTGCCCGCTCACCGGCGAGATCATCAGGTCGCGTCCGGGCAGCAGGCGCAGCAGGTAGGCGGTCGGCCCCCAGTACCAGGGGCCGGTCAGCTCCAGCAGGGCGGGGTCGGCCGGGGTGGGCGCCCACGGGCGGGGGATGGCCGGTTCGTGGGCCTCCAGGATGTCCAGCAGGTCGGTGGCGACCGAGGGACGCAGGCCGGAGGTGGCGTTGGCCATGCACAGCACGCCCGTGCCGTCGGCGGGGTCCGCCCAGACCACGGCCAGGAAGCCGGGCATCGACCCGCCGTGCCCGGCCAGACGGCGGCCGCGGTGGCGAAGCAACTGGATGCCCAGGCCGAAGCCGACGCTCCACACGTCGGCGTCGTCCACGCCCGCCGGCTCGCGCATCTCGGCGAGCGTGGCGGGGGCCAGGACGCTCCGGTCGCCGCGGGCCAGGAAGCGCGACCACTTGGCGAGGTCGGCGCAGGTGGACCAGAGCTGCCCGGCCGGGGCCATGGCGACCGCGTCGTGCTCGGGCTCGGGCAGCAGCACGTCGGCCCATGGGTGCACGGCGTACCCGCGGGCGTGCGGCTCGCGCGGCCGTGTCGTGGTGTCGTGCATGCCGAGCGGTTCGAGG
Source organism: Sphaerisporangium sp. NPDC049457 (assembly GCF_055586705.1). Taxonomy (NCBI): domain Bacteria; kingdom Bacillati; phylum Actinomycetota; class Actinomycetes; order Streptosporangiales; family Streptosporangiaceae; genus Sphaerisporangium; species Sphaerisporangium sp. NPDC049457. Next base: position 227,786 of record NZ_JBVJHR010000007.1, read on the forward strand.
ATCTCAGAGCGGGCAACGTCGGCCCAGTCGGCCTTGCGGTGGCGGGAGACCAGCTCGCCGAGCAGGGCGAAGCCGAGGTTGGAGTAATGGAAGCGGCGGCCGGGCCGGTGGCGGGAGGTCCGCTCGTCCAGGGCCTCGGTGAGCGCCTCGATCTCCATGCCGGGCACGCGCTCCCACCACTGGCCGGGCGGTTCTGCGGTGAGGCCGGCGGTGTGCGACAGCAGCTGGGCGATGGTGACGTCGCCGACCGGGGTGGCCGGCATGTGACGGGAGAGCGGGTCGTTCAGCTCCAGCAGGCCCTCGTCGCGCAGCCGCATCACCAGGACGGCGACCAGGGACTTGGTGATGGAGCCGATGCGATATTGGGTGTCGGCGGTGGGCAGGGCGCCGTCCTCGGCGGCGCCCCTGGCGCCGAACCAGATCGGCTCGCCGTCGCGCAGCACGGTCGCGACCAGCGAGGGCACCCGCGCCTCGGCCTGTTCGATCGCCACGCGGCGCAGCAGCGCGCGCGCCGTGCCTTCCAGAATCGCCGCCATCGGCCGCCTTCCCGATCGGTGTACCTCGCCCCGAACAGTGCCACATTAGCGGGGATCCACACGCCGGCCGGGCGACCGAGTCGTATACCCGCCAGCGTGAGCCGGGCACTGACGGGAACGCGCGGGGCGCGGGCTGCGGGAGAATACCGGCCATGACCACCTCGGCGGAAGGACGTCCCCCCGGCCACGTGCTCAACGCCGTCCTTGAGCGCATCACCTTCGCCAGCGAGGAGACCGGGTACACCATCGCCAGGGTGGCCGTCGAGCGGGGCGGGGCCGAGCTGGTGACGGCGGTGGGGCCGCTGCTCGGCGCGCAGGTCGGCGAGAGCCTTCGGCTGACCGGCCGGTGGACCTCCCACCCCAAGTACGGCAAGCAGTTCGAGGTCTGGTCCTACACCACCGTGCTGCCGGCCACCGTGCAGGGCATCCAGCGCTATCTGGGGTCGGGGCTGATCAAGGGCATCGGCCCCAAGATGGCCGAGCGCATCGTCGGCCATTTCGGGGTGGCGACGCTGGAGGTGATCGAGAAGTCGCCCGAGCGGCTGGTCGAGGTGCCCGGTCTTGGCCCCAAGCGCACCAAGATGATCGCCGCCGCCTGGGAGGAACAGAAGATCATCAAGGAGGTGATGATCTTCCTGCAGGGCGTGGGGGTGTCCACCTCGATCGCCGTGCGCATCTTCAAGCAGTACGGCGACACCTCGATCACCGTGGTGAAGACCGAGCCCTACCGGCTCGCCGACGACGTGTGGGGCATCGGGTTCAAGACGGCCGACACCATCGCCCAGGCCGTCGGCATCCCGCACGACAGCCCTGAGCGGGTCAAGGCGGGGCTGCGCTACACCCTGTCCCAGGCGGCCGACGCCGGGCACTGCTACCTGCCCGCGCCCAACCTGGTCGGCGACGCGGTGAAGATCCTGGAGGTGCCGGCCGAACTGGTGGCGAGCTGCCTCGCGGAACTGGCCGCCGCCGAGGGCGTGGTGCGCGAGGAGGTCCCCGCCGGCGACGCCGTGGTGCCGGCCGTCTACCTGGTGCCCTTCCACCGTGCCGAGCTGGCGCTGGCCGGCGGGGTGCGCCGCCTGCTGGACTCCGGCAGCGACCGGCTGTCGGCCTTCGCCGGGGTCGACTGGAGCGCCGCGCTGGCCTGGCTGCGCAAGGAGACCGGCTCCGAGCTGGCCCCCGAGCAGGCCGAGGCGGTGCGGCTGGCGCTCACCTCCAAGGTGGCCGTGCTGACCGGCGGTCCCGGCTGCGGCAAGAGCTTCACGGTGCGGTCCATCGTCGCCCTGGCCCGCGCCAAGAAGGCCAAGGTGGTGCTGGCCGCCCCCACCGGCAGGGCCGCCAAGCGGCTGGCCGAGCTGACCGGCCACGAGGCCACCACCGTCCATCGCCTGCTGCAGCTGCGCCCCGGCGGCGATGCCACCTTCGACCGTGACAACCCGCTGGACGCCGACCTGCTGGTGGTGGACGAGGCCTCCATGCTCGACCTGCTGCTGGCCAACAAGCTGGTCAAGGCGGTGGCCACCGGCGCGCACCTGCTGTTCGTGGGCGACGTCGACCAGTTGCCGTCGGTGGGCGCCGGCGAGGTGCTGCGCGACCTGCTGGCCGCCGACGGCGTCCCGCGGGTGCGGCTGACGCAGATCTTCCGCCAGGCCCAGCAGTCCGGGGTGGTGGTCAACGCCCACCGCATCAACACGGGCCTGCATCCCACGCTGGCCGGAATGAACGACTTCTTCCTGTTTCCCTGCGAGGAGCCCGAGGAGATCGCCGCGCTCACCGTGGACGTGGTGGCCCGGCGCATCCCCCGCAGGTTCGGCCTGAACCCCCGGCGGGACGTGCAGGTGCTGGCCCCGATGCACCGGGGCGCGGCGGGGGCCGGCAACCTCAACAGCGCGCTGCAGGAGGCGCTGACCCCCTCGCGCGAGGGCATGCCCGAGCGGCGCTACGGCGGCCGGGTCTTCCGCGTCGGCGACAAGGTGACCCAGCTGCGCAACAACTACGACAAGGGCGTGGCCGGGGTTTTCAACGGCACCGTCGGCGTGGTCACCGACCTGCGCCCGGAGGACGGCAAACTCACCGTCCTGACCGACGAGGACGAGAGCGTCGAATACGGCTTCGACGAACTGGACGAGCTGGCGCACGCGTACGCCGTCTCGATCCACCGTTCGCAGGGCAGCGAATACCCCGCCGTGGTGATCCCGCTGGCCACCAGCGCGTGGATGATGTTGCAGCGCAATCTCCTCTACACCGCCGTCACCCGCGCCAAGAAACTCGTCGTGCTGGTCGGCTCCCGCCGCGCCCTGGCCCAGGCCGTGCGCACCCGGGGCGCGGGGCGCCGTCACACCAGCCTCACCCACCGCCTCCGCCAGGGCTGACCCGGCGCGGACGCCGGGTTACCTACGTCACATTCGACGGTTTTGTCATGTTGCTATGACAATCTTGTTCAGCCCTTCCGGCGGGCCCGTTACGGCTTTCGCGGCCTGAATGCCACCTGTGAGTTGGCCGAAATGTGATCCCTGGCCTCCCAAACCCGTACATTCCGGTGCCGATCCCCATTAGTGTTTTTTGTAAGCACTTTGCCGTCCTGGGGGAGAGGTCGTGCGGGACTTCCGTCAACGTCTGAGGACTCCGATCGCCGGACTGGCCGTCGTCACGGCCTGCCTGCTGACCGTGTCGTGCTCGGGCGGCGGGGGCGCTAGTCCCTCGGGCCCGGGCGCCGAAGGCGGCACCAGCGCGCCCGCCACACCGGCGCCGGAGATCACGATCAGTCCGGCCAAGGGCGCCGGCAAGGTCCGTCCGGAGAAGAAGGTCGTGGTGACCGCCAGCAACGGCGAGCTGGAGGAGGTCACCGTCGAGGCCGGCGGCAAACAGCTGAAGGGCGACTTCGACGCGAGCCGTACCAAGTGGGTGTCCAAGGGTCCGCTGAAGCCCTCCGCCACCTACACCGTCTCGGTCAAGGCCGGCGGCGACGGCGGCCCGGCCACGGCCAGCAGCTCCTTCACCACCCTCAAGCCCGCCCAAGAGCTGCGCATCGCCGACATCACCCCCAACATCAAGGGTGAGACCGTCGGCGTCGGCATGCCCATCATGGTGCGGTTCAGCGCGCCAGTGGGCGACAAGAAAGCCGTGGAACAGGCGCTGAAGGTCACCGCCGAGAAGCCGGTCGCCGGAGCCTGGCGGTGGATCGACGACAGCCTGGCCATCTACCGGACCGCCAAGTACTGGCCCGCCCACCAGAAGGTGCGGTTCGCCGCCTACCTGGAGGGCGTGCGCGCCGGCAAGGACACCTACGGCGTCCGCAACTACGCCACCACCATGAAGGTCGGCGCGGCGTGGGTCAGCAGCGTCGACGCCCGCACCCACCAGATGATCGTCCGCAAGGACGGCAAGATCGTTCAGCGGATGGCGATCAGCGCCGGCAAGGCCACCACGCGGGAGTACACCACCACCAACGGCGTGCACCTGACGATGGAGCGCGGCAACCCGGTCACCATGATCTCCCCGGGCAAGAAGAAGGGCGACCCGGGCTACTACAAGGAGATCGTCAACCACGCCGTGCGCATCTCCAACAGCGGTGAGTACGTGCACAGCGCGCCGTGGTCGGTGGGCTCGCAGGGCCGCGCCAACGTCAGCCACGGCTGCGTCAACGCCCGCCCCGACCAGGCCAAGTGGTACTACGACAACTTCCACCGCGGCGACGTCGTCAAGATCGTCGGCACCAACCGCGCGCTGGAGTGGAACAACGGGTGGGGGTACTGGCAGCTGCCGTTCAAGCAGTGGAAGAAGGGCAGCGCGCTGGCCGGCTGACCCACCCGCGACCCGGGGCCGGGTGACGGTGCCGCACAACGCGTACGACGCCGCCTACGACGCCGCGGACGTGCGAGCGGCCTGCGAACGAGGACACCGGCGACACCTCGTGACGGGCGGCGAGCCGCCCGCGGCCGGTCCTCGCGCGCGGACCGGCGCTGTCCGGCGCTCGGCGAGCGAGGCGGGCCGCGCGGTGGCGGGAAGCTCGTCCTTGCGCAGCGCGGCGGTGATGGCGAACCCGGTGCGGGGAGTGAGCTCTCCGGTGTGCGCGATGTGCAGGCGCGCCGCCAGGTCCACGCCGTACAAGTCGACGGTCGCCTCGGTCAGGTCGGCCAGGGTGGCGGCCGCCGCGCGCGACTGGACGCGCGCCGCGACGGCGACCACCGCGGCGATCAGCGCCGAGGGCCACCACACCAGGGCCAGCGCCGCGTACAGCACCGTCCAGCCGGCCAGGCGTGCCGCGGCCGTGTAGGCGGCGTGCGCGGCGGCCAGCTCGGTGCGGACGGCGTCGGGAACGATGAGCCACAGCCGGGGCCAGGCGGCGGCCAGGTCCAGGCCATAGCGGGCCTTGACGCGCGCCGCCGGCGCGCTCAGCCGGTCGCCGATCCAGGTGGGATGCTCGGGCTCGACCGGACTGATGCGCTCGCGGGCCGCGACGGCGGCCCGGACGCCGTGCGCGTCCCCGGCCACGGCGGCGTCGATCGCCGCGGCGACGCGCTTCTCGGCCTCCTTCCATCGGTCGTGCCGCCACCGGGTGGGCCGGCGCAGCGGTGCCAGCGTGCGTCCCGGCAGCGTCCACAGGTAGGCCGTGAGGCGTCCGAGCGCCGCCGCGCACAACCCGGCGCCGGCCGCGGCGAGCGACACGGCGGCGACGACCAGCAGCACGGCGCCGACGCCGGGAGTGCGCGGGCCGTCCAGCCGCGCGGTGAGCCACGTGGCGAGCGCCTGGACGTCCAGCGCGTCGCCGTGGCCGAGGCGGACCCCCATGACGGCGCAGGCCACGAACAGCAGCCCGGGCAGCACCAGGAGCGTGACCCACCGGTCCAGCAGCCGCTTGCCGACCTCGCCGAGGATCGCGGTCATGCGCCGAGCCGCTTCCTTACCAGCGGCACCCCCTGCACCGCGCATGCCGGTCCGTCCTGCGCGGCAGGATCGACGGGCAGCCAGCGGGTGCAGCGCGTCGCCGGGCAGGCCCACACCTCGATCGCGGGGTGCGGGTCGCCCGCGGCCGCGGGGCTGGGCTCGTACAGCCGCCGGGCGGGCGGCAGCAGGCCGCCGGGGATCCCGTAGGCGACGAGCTCGGCGTCCAGCGCGTCCAGGTCGCAGGCGAGGGTCGTGGTGTCGGCGCCGGAGGCGAGCACGGCGACGATACGGTGCAGGACCGGTTCGGCGCCGATCTCGGCCACGATGTCCTGCAGGTCGCCGCGTTCCATCTCACGGCACAGGGCGGCGATGCGCTCGGCCGGCTCGGTCATGGTCACCTCGGGGGGTCAGGAACCTACGTGAATGTAGGATGCCCGCAACGACGGGGTGTCCGGGGCACTGACACGCACGGACGTGACCGCGTCGTCTGCGCGGCCCAGGGTTTCCTGGTCAGCCTGGGGTTTCAGTGAGACGAGCTTCACGGTCATGGGTGCCTCGCGGAGTGAACCGTCCCGCGGCGATCAGGATCACGACGAGCGTGAGCGGCATGATCCACCCGCTCCAGCCGAGGATCGTCGCCTGCGTGGTGTCGACGTGCCGCGGTCGTCGCGAAACGCGATGCGTGCCGTGTAGTCGCCCGCCTCCAACGCGAGCGGCGTGTTCGTGATCGTCACGTCGCCGGCCCGGGTGACCTCAGGCTCTCCAAGCCCCACGAAAGCTCCCGGCAGGCCGATGATCTGTGGATTGCGGAACCCGCCGGCTGGAATCGAAGAGCGGCCCGCGGGAGCCGGTGCGCGAGCGGACCTTGACTTGACCAACGTGGTACCGGCCGCCATCGGTCGTCAGGGAGCGGGCGGGTCAACGGCGGCCACGGGGAGACGCGGGGAGACGCGGGTCACATTCGTCCATGTCACAGGGGGGCGTGCCATTTCGTCTCAGGTGGTGTAGGCACCGACGAGCACAGAGGAGCACACCATGGAAGCGCGACTGGACTACTTCGCCGACCCGACCGCCGGCAAGGTCGTCAAGTACGTGATGTCGGCGGGCAAGGCGCTGAAGGACTCACCGTTGCCGGCCACGACGCAGGAGCTGGTGGCGCTTCGCGTGAGTCAGATCAACGGCTGCGCCGTCTGCGTCGACATGCACACCAAAGAGGCCGCCGCCGCCGGTGAGACCTCGGTGCGGCTGAACCTGGTCGCGGTGTGGCGGGAGGCCACGGTCTTCACCGAGGCCGAGCGTGCCGCGCTGCTGCTGGCCGAGGAGGGCACCCGGGTCGCGGACGGGGCCGGCGGGGTCGGCGACGAGGTGTGGGCGCACGCCGCCAAGCACTACGACGAGGAGCAGCTCACCGCCCTGGTGATCCTGGTCTCGTTCATGAACCTGGTGAACCGGCTCAACGTCATCACCCGGCAGCCGGCCGGGAACTACGAGGCCGGGCAGTTCCACTGAACGATGTCGGCCGCCGGCCCGCGGCCCGGCGACGGGCCCCGGGCCTGCCGGCCTGGGGTGTCGCCCCGGCCCGCCGGTGGCCCGGATGATGGCCGGAAGACGCCCTGCGGCAGGGTGGGGTGAACCATGGGGAGGGGACTGGGCGTGAGCAAGGTCGAGGAGTTCGAGGAGTTGCGGCCCCTGCTGTTCTCGATCGCCTATCGGATCCTGGGCAGCGTGGGCGAGGCCGAGGACGCCGTGCAGGAGACATGGCTGCGCTTCGATGGCTCGGCGACCCGGCCGGAGTCGGCCAAGGCCCTTCTGTCGGCCACGGTGACGCGCATCTCGATCGACGTGCTGCGCTCCGCACGGGTGCGACGGGAGGAGTACGTGGGCCCGTGGTTTCCCGAGCCGCTGCTGAGCGATCCCTACCAGGACCCGGCGCGGTCGGCGGAGCTCGCCGACTCGGTGTCGATGGCGGCGCTGCTGCTGCTGGAGCGGCTCAGCCCGCTGGAACGGGCGGTGTTCGTGCTGCGGGAGGTGTTCGGCTTCGGGTTCGAGGAGATCGCCTCGGCGGTGGGACGGTCGCAGGCGGCGTGCCGGCAGCTGCTGGTGCGGGCGCGGCGCCATATGGAGGCCGGGCGTCCGCGCTTCGAAGCGGCCCGCGCGGAGCGGGAGGAGCTGGCGTCGCGGTTCTTGGACGCCCTTCGCGACGGCGACGTCGCCGGCGTGCGGGCACTGCTCGCCGCCGACGTGTCGATGGTCGGTGACGGAGGCGGCAAGGCGCCGCAGCTGGCCAGGCCGGTCATGGGCGCCGAGAACGTGGCGCGGCTGCTGGCCTCGCTCGTCCCCCGGATGGCCGAGATCGACGTGACGTGCGAGCCGCGCGAGGTGAACGGTCAGCCGGGTGCGATCTTCCGTGACGGGGAGGGCAGGGTGCTCACCATCCTGGCGTTCGACGTGCGCGACGGGCTGATCCAGACGGTCCGCTCGGTGATCAACCCCGACAAGCTCGGGCACCTGGGCCCGGTGGCGGACGCCTGGGCGATCGACCGCGAGGTGAGGCGGGCACGCCGGCCCACGCGGTGACCGCGACGGCAGGCTCCTACAGCAGGGCGAGCTGACGGTCGACGGCGCGGCGGGGCTGCCAGGGGGCGCGGCGGGCGCCGATGCCGTACAGGCGGGCCAGCTCGGACACCCGGCCCTCCATGCGGCGCCGGTAGTCCTCGGCGGCGATCGGCCCCGAGCCGTACAGCTCCTGGTAGCGGGGCAGCAGCCGGGGGTGCTCCTCGGCGAGCCACCGCAGGTACCACTCGCGCGAGCCGGACGGCAGGCGCAGCACCATCGGGGTGAGGCTGACGGCGCCGGCCTCGGCGACCCGGCGCACCACCGCCCGCAGCTGGTCCTCCGAGTCGGTCAGGCACGGCAGGATGGGAGCCATCAGCACCCCGCAGGGCACCCCCCGCTCGACCAGCTCGGCGCACAGTTCGAGGCGTTTCTGCGCGCTGGGCGCCCCGGGCTCGACCACGCGGCGCAGCCGGTCGTCGACGAACCCGACGGAGATGCGCGCCTCCACCTCGGCCACCTCGGCGGCCTCGGCGATCAGCTCGGCATCGCGCAGGATCAGCGCGCTCTTGGTCATCACGCGGAACGGGTTGCCGGCGTCGCGCAGCGCCGCGAGGATGCCGGGCATCAGGCGGTAGACGCGCTCGGCGTCCTGGTAGCAGTCGCCGCTCAGACCGATGCCCACCGCCTCCCCGGCCCAGCGGGGGGAGGCCAGCTCGGCCCGCAGGCGCCGCGGCGCGTCGGTCTTGACCACGATGGCCGAGCCGAAGTCGCGCTCGCCGTCCAGGCCGAGGTAGCGGTGGGAGCGCCGCGCCCCGCAGTACAGGCAGGAGTGCGCGCATCCGCGGTACGGGCTGACCGACCAGGACAGGCCGAGGCCGGTGGCCTCGGGCACCCGGTCGATGATCGTGCGCGCCGGCACCTCGTAGAAGGTCGTGTCACCCTCGGTTCGGCGGACCGCGCGCCGCTCGATGCGCGGCCGGGCCGCGAGGGGGTCGTCGACTAAGGGAAGGGCGTCGAAACGCATGACCTACAGTGGAACACGTATTCGATACCCGTGGCAAGCGATCGCGCCATGCCGAGATCGACGCGCGATGGGGAGTCAGGCCGCGGGCGAGGCGGCCTCGGTGGCGTAGGTGCGCAGGTGGCGGAGCGCCGTCTCCATGGCCACCTCCAGCGGGATCGGCGAGCCGATGGTCTGGCCCATGACCACCCCGCCCTGCAGGCAGGCCAGCACGGCCAGGGCCAGCTCGTCGGCGGCGGCCTGTGCGTGCAGCAGGCCGGCGGCCTGCATGCCGCGCAGCCCGCGGGCCAGGTGCTCGCGCCACTGGTCGAACAGGTCGGTGACCAGGGCGCGGATGCGCGGGTCGTTCCTGGGGAACGCGCTGGTCAGCGCGGTGAGCGGGCAGTATTCGAGCTTCGGGGTGTACAGCTCGACGATGAGCCGTTCCCACTGCTCCCAGGCCTCCCAGCTGTCCAGACGGTCCAGCAGGGGGCGCTGGTCGTCCAGCACCTTGCGGGCCTGGTCGTGGGCGACGGCGAGCAGCAGCTCGGCCTTGCCGCCGGGGAAGTAGTGGAACAGCTGGCTCTTGCTGGTGCTGGTGGCGGCCCGGATGTCGTCCAGGCAGGTGTCGGCGGCGCCCTTGGCCGCGACCAGCTCGGCGGTGGCCTCGATGATCCGCGCCCGCGTAGCGGCGCCCTTCCTGGTCAGCACGATCACCAGCCTAGTGGACCAAAGAGTCCAACCAGCCCGTTCCGCTCCCCGCCTGCCCCCGGCTGCCCGGCGTGTCACGGGGTCAGGGTGCCGGGAGATCACCTCCCGCACGGCTTCCATCCCCGATCCCGGACCGGCGCGCGCCACGTACCACGAAAGAGCTGTTCATCACGCGGGCCGGGCCGGACAGCGCGCGGACGAACGAGACCCGACAGGCCGGTCCCCGCTGGTGAACAAATAGGCCGCGGTCATTTGCGTTCTCGCCACGATCAGATCCATCTCACCCCACCGTCCGGACTCCAGCGGGTCGTCGCGGTGCAGGGGCGCCACGTCGGTGTCTGCTCCAAGCTGCCGGCCCCGGGCAGGTCTTAGGCAGGTCGGAGATGGTGGGCCGCTTGGCCGGCGGTTGCCGTGGGCGGGCGATCGGGATACTGTCGCCATTCAGATTTTTATCTCACGTGATCTCGTCATCTGAAATCTCGGAGGATTCATGCCCGCATCCGGCCCCGACTTGAGCCGCGTTCCCGAGGTGGATCTGACCAGGCCCGAGGTGATCGGCGACCCCTTCACCGCCTACGGGCAGGTCCGCGAGGGCTCGCCGCTGGCGCGTCTGCTCATCCCCGGCATGAACCCGTGGTGGCTGCTCACCCGGCATGAGGACGCCAAGGCGCTGCTGAGCGACCCGCGGTTCGAGATCAACTCCGACAGCTACATGCGGCCGGGCGTGCCGGACGACTGCCTGCCCTACATGCGCACCATGGCGGAGATGAGCGGGCCGGAGCACGCGCGCCTGCGCAAGCTGGTCGCCCCGGCGTTCAGCCCGCGGCGGGCCGCCGACTTCCGCCCGCGCATCCAGGCGATCGCCGACAGGCTGCTCAACGAGATGCCGGAGCGGGCGCCGGCCGGTGACGAGCCGATGGATCTGCTGCCGCACTACGCGCGGCCGCTGCCGATGGAGGTCATCTGCGAGCTGGTCGGCATCCCCGAATCAGATCGGCCGCGGTGGCGCGCCTACGGCGCCTTCATCGCGGCCGGCGCGGGCCAGGAGTTCTCCGCGGCCATCCCGGAGATCATCGAAGACGCCAAGGCGGCGGTGGCGCGCAAGCGGGCCGAGCCCGGTGACGATCTGCTGTCGGATCTCATCGGTGCGCAGGCCGACGACGGCGACCGGCTCAGCGACGTCGAGCTGGTCGCGCTGGTGTGGCTCGTGGTGCTGGCCGGCCAGACCCCGGCCAATCTCATCGCCAACGCCGTGGTGACGCTGCTCGGCCACCCCGGCCAGCTCGCGGCCCTGCGCGAGGACCCGGCGCTCATGCCCGGAGCCGTGGACGAGCTGATCCGCTGGTGCGGCCCGACGCTGCTGTCGATCCCGCGATACGCCCGGCAGGACACCGAGCTGCTCGGCACGCCGGTGCGCGCGGGGGAGGCCGTGACGGTGGCCGTCGCCGCCGCCAACCGGGACCCGCGGGCGTTCCCCGACCCCGACCGGTTCGACATCAGGCGAGACAGGGGACCGGCGGCGCATCTGGGCTTCTCCCACGGGCCGCACTTCTGCCTGGGGGCATCACTGGCTCGCGTGCAGACCCAGGTGGCGCTCACCGCGCTGCTGGCCCGCTTCCCCGGCCTGGCCCTGGCGGCGTCCGCCGGCGAGCTGCGCGCACCCGACCCCGGCAACTGGCGGGTGACCGCCGTCCCGGTGACCGTCTGAAGCCTTCTCGCCCGGGTCGCCCGCACCGTCGTGTCCTGTGGTCCGGGGTGGTCAGCGTCTGAGGCCGGCGAGGAGCCGGGCGATCGCTGATGGGCGCGGTGCCAGCCAGTCGGCGATGTCGGTGACCACGGCCGCGTCAACGTGCTGGGGCCTGTCGTAGTCGGCGGGCGTGGAGGGGCCCGAGCCGGTGAAGAACAGGTGGTCGTCGGCGTCGTAGACGCGGATGGTGACGTCCGTACGGTGGGCGAGGCCCGCCTGCCAGCCCGCGAGGTCGTCGGCGACGGTGACCTGGTAGTCGCGGCCGCCCTGCAGGATGAGCATCGGCTTGTCCAGGTCGGCCGCGGTCGCGACCGGGTCGTAGCCGCGCAGGTCGAGCCAGTACGCCCCGGAGTAGCCGAAGGGCAGCTCCGCGGCGGGCGTCTCGGCCGACAGCCGAGGGCTGTCGACGAGTGCGGCCTGCCGCGTGATGGCCTCGACCGCGGCCTGTGCGCCGGGATCGGCCGAGGCGAGGTGGCGGACGACGCGGACGGCGGCCCGGTGCATGGGCTGGGTGTCACCGGCCAGGAGCACCAGTCCGGCCACCGACGGCTCCGCTGCGGCGACCCGCGGGGCGACCTTGCCGCCCATGCTGTGCCCTGCGACGTACACCCGCGCGGCGTCGACGGCAGGGTGGCGCTGGAGCAGGTGAACGGCCGCGACGGCGTGCGGGACGTACTCATCCCTCATCGTGAAGTCCGGGATCGCCGCCACCTGGGCGGCGTGGGCGTGGGTCACCTTGTCGAAGCGCAACACCGCCACGCCGCGGCCGGCCAGCCCCCAGGCCAGGTCTTTGAGCGGTTTGTTGGGGCCGGTGGTGGCGTCCCGGTCGAACGGCCCGCCGCCGCTGAGCAGTACCACCGCGGGCCGCGGGCCGCGCCCGCGCGGCAGGCTCAGCGTGCCGGGCACGGCCAGTGCGCCGGAGCCGACGGTGACCTCGTGCTCGTCGAATCTCCCGCGGCGGGCGTACGGCGGCGGCGTCCACGGCGCGGCGAGCGGAGGCGCGAGCCGCAGGTCCTGCAGCAGGCCGGTCCCGTCGACCGCCATGACCACCGTCAGTCCGCCGCGTTCGCAGGTCACCGGGACGCTGACCTTGACCAGTTCGGCCTTGCCCGTCGCGGTCACCCAGCTTTCGGGGGCCGGCTCGCTGATCGGCGTACCGACCGCGGAGATCGGCCCGATCCTGGGGAGCTGACTCTCCCAGCCGACTTGCAAGGTCTCGGCGGAGGCCACCGCTCGCAGCGGCGGGGCGAACAATGCCGCGATGTCGGTGAAGCGTCCGCTGCGCGCCATATCGACGACCGCCGTGGCGATCGCCGCCGGATCTGCTGCCATGGCCATCCTTTCTACTATTTTGCGAACGGTAGCACAGCATGAGACCGTTGTGGTGTGGACACTTTGGAGCTTCTGGCGCATCCGGTGCGGCTGCGGATCGTGCACGCGATGCGCGGGGAACGCGAGCTGACCACCGGCCAGCTGTGCGCACGCCTCCCCGACACCTCCAAGGCCATGGTCTACCGGCACGTCGACCTGCTCGCGGCGGGCGGAATCCTCGAAGTGGCGGGCGAGCGGCGGGTGCGCGGCGCGGTGGAGCGCCGCTACCGGCTACGCCACGACCGGGCCGTCCTCGACGCCGATGCGCTCACGGCCATGACACCCGACGACCACCGGCGTGCCTTCGCCACCTCGATGGCCGTCCTGGTGACCGAATTCAACGCCTACCTCGACCGCGAGGGGGCCGACCCGGTGGCGGACCTCATCGGTTACCGGCAGCACGCCGTCTGGCTCACCCGCGGCGAGCTGGAGGAGATGATCAGGGAGTTCCGTCGCGTGATCCTGCCCCTGTTGACCAACCAGCCGACGCCGGACCGCACACAGCACCTGCTCAGCCCGATCTTCTTCCCGGTCGAACAGCCGCCCGCCGACTCCGAGCCGGGCCGGGATCGTGCCGCCCCTGGTACGTGATCAGCGGCTACGACAGTACCTGGGCGGTCATGAGACGGCGGTTGTGGTCAGACGCACAGGACGCGGTGCAGTCGGCGGGCGGCGAACCACAGGCCGCCGGCGACCATGGCCAGCAGGTAGGCGACGTGGACGAGCAGGCCCCAGCGCGGGTCGCCGGTGGACAGCCCTCGCACCAGCTCGACCGCGTGGTACAGCGGGGTGAGCCGCACCAGCACCTGCATGACCGCCGGGTAGTCGCCGACGGGGGAGAAGGTGCCGGAGAACAGGAACAGCGCGAACTGCGCGGTGGACATCAGGTCGAAATCCTGCCAGCCGCGCATGAGCGTGCTGACGGCCATGCCGACGGCGCCGAACGCCATCCCGACCAGGATCGTCGCGGGGAAGGCCGCCAGCGCCCACAGCGGCGCGGCGAGCCCGAGCGCCACCATGACGAGCACGAACATCGCGGTGTACAGCGAGCCACGGAGCATGGCCCACCCCAGCTCGCCGAGCGCGAGCTCGAACGGCCGCACCGGCGTGGCCAAGATGGCGTCGAAGGTCTTCTGGTACTTCATCTTGTGGAAGAAGTTGAACGTGGTCTCGGCCAGCGCGCCCGACATCGCCGAGACCGCGAGCATGGCCGGGGCGACGTAGGCGGCGTACGGCAGGGACCGGCCGTCCACCGGGAGGTCGCCGACCAGCGCGCCGACGCCGACGCCGAGGGACAGCAGATACAGCAGCGGTTCGAAGAAGCCCGACAGCAGCACCAGCCAGTAGGACGGGCCCGAGCGCAGCGCCCCCAGGTTGCGGCCGATCACCGCGCCGACCCGGCCGGGAGCGACCCGGGCGACGATCATCGTGGTCACCATGTGTCAGTCCTGAAGTCGCTTGCCGAATGCGTGGAAGGCCCACAGCGTGCCCGCCGCGGCGAAGACCACCAGGTAGGCCAGGTGCGCGGCGACCGGCCAGGGCGGCGTGACGCCCAGCGTGGCGGCGCGGGCGAGCTCGACGCCGTGCCACAGCGGCGAAAGGTAGGCCAGCGGCCGGACCGGCGCGGGCATCTGCTCCACCGGGAAGAACACTCCGCTGAACAGCGTGGCGGGGATCATCACGAAGCGGAACACCAGCGCGAAGTAGCTGTCGTGGTCGACGGTGGCGGCGAAGGCCATCGTGGGGGCCGCGGCGGCCAGGGCGACCAGCGCGCACACCAGCGGCGTGACCAGCGCCCACGGCGAGCGCAGCGCGCCGAACAGCGAGGTGACGCCGAGGAAGACCAGCACCGCGATCTCGGCGCGGATCAGGATGTACAGCAGCCAGCCGCAGACCATGTCGCCGACCTGGACGGGGGTGGCGCGCATGGCGTGGTAGGCGCGGCTCCACTTGAAGTCGCCGAGCACGGGGTAGGTGCACTCGCCGACCGACATCTGGAAGGCGGTGGAGGCCAGCACGCCCGGGACGATCCACGACAGGTAGTCCACCCCGCCGATGTCGCCGACGTATCCTCCGACGCCCAGGCCGATGCTGAGCAGGAACAGCACGGGCAGCCCGAAGGAGGAGAACGCCGAGGCGCTCCACAGCCGGCGGTAGAGGGTCAGGGCGCGCTCGAGCACCGCGAGCGTCGAGCGGGCCGAGACCTGGGCGGCGAACGGGGCCATCAGTCGACCAGCGTCCGGCCGGTGAGGTGCAGGAAGACGTCCTCAAGGGTGGAGCGGCGCGCCAGCACGCTGGAGGGGGTGAGCCCGCGCCGGTGGACCTCGGCGATGACGGCGTCGCCGTCGGCCGCGTACACCAGCAGGCGGTCGGGCAGCGGGTCGACGCGTTCTCCGACGCCGGCCAGCTTGGCGGCCAGGTCGGCGGGTCGCTCGTCGCCGAAGCGCAGCTCGACGACCTCAGGGGTGGAGTAGGTCTGGATGAGCGAGCGGGGGGAGCCCTCGGCGACGATGCGGCCGCCGTCCATGACGACCAGCCGGTCGCACAGTTGCTCGGCCTCGTCCATGTAGTGGGTGGTGAGGACCAGGGTGGTGCCGCGCCGCTTGAGCTGGAACAGCCGCTCCCACAGCAGGTGGCGGGCCTGGGGGTCGAGGCCGGTGGTGGGCTCGTCGAGCAGGATGATGTCGGGTTCGTTGACCATGGCGCGGGCGATGGTGAGGCGGCGCTTCATGCCGCCCGACAGCGGCTCGACCTTGCTGCCGGCGCGGTCGGACAGCTGGACGAACCGCAGCAGCTCATCGGCCCGGCGGCGGGCCTCCTGCCGGCTGAGGCCGAAGTAGCGCGCGTAGACGGTGAGGTTCTCGCGCACGCTCAGGTCGAAGTCCAGGTTGTCCAGCTGGGGGCAGACGCCGAGGCGCGCGCGGATGCGGGTGCCGTCGCGAGAGGGATCCATGCCGAGGATGCGCAGCTCGCCGGCGGTGGGCATCGACACACAGCCGATCATGCGCATGGTGGAGGACTTGCCCGCCCCGTTGGGGCCGAGGAAGCCGAACGCCTCGCCGGGCGCCACCGAGAGGTCGATGCCGTCGACCGCGGTGAAGCCGCCGAAGCGTTTCACCAGGCCACGGGCGTAGATCAAGGGTTGTTCCGACACGAGGAAGAACCCTAGCCAACGCCCCCGACAATCCCGCAACGCATTTTCCGCCCGGTACGAAGGGTCCTTCCGGCCGCGCGGAAGGACGCCGGGGACGGCGCGGTGAGGTGAGCTTCCCCTGGTCGGCCCAGGCGACGGCGCGCTCGCGAGGACGGTGCCACCGCCGGCCGCCCCTGGAGTCAGGGACCAAGGTCTCTGGAATACTCCGCGCCGACCGGGAACGCTCATATGCATGAACGAGCTTGAGCGAGTCGATGCTTTCTGGCGTGCGGCCAACTACCTGTCGGTCGGGCAGATCTACCTGCTCGACAACCCGTTGCTCGGTGAGCCCTTGCAGCCGGAGCACATCAAGCCCCGCCTGCTCGGCCACTGGGGCACGACCCCCGGCCTGAACTTCATCTTCGCCCACCTCAACCGGGTGATCAAGCGGCGCGACCAGGACATGATCTACATTGCCGGCCCCGGGCACGGCGGCCCGGCCGCGGTCGCCCACGCGTGGCTGGAGGGCAGGTACTCGGAGGTCTACCCCGAGATCTCCCAGGACGAGAACGGGATGCGCCGCCTGTTCCGCCAGTTCTCCTTCCCCGGCGGCGTCCCCAGCCACGTGGCCCCCGAGACGCCCGGCTCCATCCACGAGGGAGGCGAGCTCGGCTACTCCCTCGCCCACGCCTACGGTGCCGCGTTCGACAACCCCGATCTGGTGGTGGCGTGCGTCGTCGGGGACGGCGAGGCCGAGACCGGCCCGCTGGCCGCGAGCTGGCACTCCAACAAGTTCGTCAACCCGGCCAGGGACGGCGCCGTCCTGCCGATCCTGCACCTCAACGGCTACAAGATCGCCAACCCGACCGTCCTGGCGCGCATCCCCGAGCCCGAACTGGTCAAGCTCATGGAAGGCTACGGCTACCGCCCGCACATCGTGTCGGGCGACGACCCCGCTGTCATGCACCGGCTCATGGCCGACACCCTCGACACGGTGTTCGACCAGATCGCCGAGGTCAGGGCCGGAGCCGACAAGCGCTGGCCGATGATCATCCTGCGCACGCCCAAGGGCTGGACCGGCCCCAAGGAGGTCGACGGGCTGCCGGTCGAGGGCACCTGGCGCTCCCACCAGGTGCCGCTGGCGGTCGTCCGCGACAACCCCGGCAAGCTCGGCGACCTGGAGCGATGGCTGCGCTCCTACCGGCCCGAGGAGCTGTTCGACGAGCGCGGCCGCCCGGTGGCCGAGGTGCGCGCCCTGGTTCCCGAGGGACCGCGCCGCATGAGCGCCAACCCGCACGCCAACGGCGGCGAGCTGCTCGCCCCGCTGGTGCTGCCCGACTTCCGCGACTACGCCGTCGAGGTCAAGGCGCCGGCGACCTCCACCACCGAGCCGACGCGCACGCTGGGCGAATTCCTGCGCGACATCATCGCCGCCAACCCCCGCAACTTCCGCCTGCTCGGCCCCGACGAGGTCGCCTCCAACCGGCTGGGCGCGGCGTTCGAGGTCACCGACCGGGTGTGGAACGCCGAGCGGCTGCCCACCGACGAGCACATCGGCGCGGACGGCCGGGTGATGGAGGTGCTCAGCGAGCACCTGTGCCAGGGCTGGCTGGAGGGCTACCTGCTGACCGGCCGCCACGGGCTGTTCACCTCCTACGAGGCGTTCATCCACATCATCGACGCCATGTTCAACCAGCACGCCAAGTGGCTGGAGGCCTCCCGCAAGATCCCCTGGCGGCGCCCGGTCGCCTCGCTGAACTACCTGCTCAGCTCGCACGTCTGGCGTCAGGACCACAACGGCTTCAGCCACCAGGACCCCGGCTTCCTGGACGTGGTGGTCAACAAGAAGGCCACCGTGGTGCGCGTCTACCTGCCGCCGGACGCCAACACCCTGCTGTCGGTCGCCGACCACTGCCTGCGCTCACGCGACTACGTCAACGTCGTGGTCGCCGGCAAGCAGCCGGTGCTCGACCTGATGTCGATGGACGAGGCGATCCTGCACTGCACCCGCGGGCTGGGCATCCTGCAGTGGGCGTCCAACGACCAGGGCGTGGAGCCGGACGTGGTGCTCGCCTGCGCCGGCGACGTGCCCACCCTGGAGACGCTGGCGGCGGCCGACCTGCTGCGCCGCCACCTGCCCGATCTGAAGGTGCGCGTGGTCAACGTCGTGGACCTCATGCGGCTGCAGCCGGACTCCGAGCACCCCCACGGCCTGACCGACACCGCCTTCGACGCCCTGTTCACCGCCGACAAGCCCGTCATCTTCAACTTCCACGGCTACCCGTGGCTGATCCACCGCCTGACCTACCGCCGGCACGGCCACGACAACCTGCACGTGCGCGGGTACAAGGAGGAGGGCACCACGACCACGCCCTTCGACATGGCGATGATGAACGACATCGACCGCTACCACCTGGTCATGGACGTCATCGACCGCGTCCCCGGCCTGGCGGAGCGCTGCGGCCACCTGCGGCAGGAGATGGCCGACGTGCGTACGCGGGCACGGGCCCACACCCGCGAGTACGGAGAGGACCTGCCCGAGGTCCGCGACTGGAACTGGCAGCACTGACCCTCCCGCGCCGTACGGACGCGCACCGCGCGCAAGCAGGCGCACGAACGGGCCGGCGGCGATGCGGGACCGCCGGCTCAGGACGGAGCGCAGGTCCCGGGGCAGAACCGGGCTTCGGGATGGCGCGGGGACGGCTCGTCCAGCAGGGGCTGTGGCCGGGATCTCAGGTGCCGGTCGAGGAAGGCCGCCACGTAGGTGCGGGTGAGTTCGGCGGCGCGCGCGGCGGGCAGGACGCCGGCGGCAGGCGTGATGCCGAGCGCGTCCGCCAGCAGCGGGGTGTCGGTGAAGGACTGGTGTTCGGCGCCCGTCAGCACGATCCAGCGTTTCCATCCGGTGAGCAGCTTCCAGTCGCGGTCCCACGTGGGGAAGGGGCCTCCGGAGACGTGCTGCGCCGAGCCGAGGAACATCAACGGCCGGGAGAGGCCGCTTTCGGGGATGCGGGCGTAGCCGGTGCCGTCCATGTCGATCCCGGCCCGCACGCGGGGGTCCGTCAGCATGGTCGCGATGGCGCTGGACCCGCCGATGGACTGGCCGACCATGGCGATGCGCGACCGGTCGATCCGTCCGGAACCGTCCCACTTCGCCGGCAGCTGGTCGAGGACGAACGACACGTCGGCGGCCCGTCCTCGCACCAGCCCGGCGCCGAAGCCGGGATCGGAGTTGGCGTCGCAGGCGAGGCATCCGGCGACCCGCCCGCCGGACAGGGTGGTGGCGTAGCTCTCGTAGGTGTGGTCGACGCCGGCCACGACGTAGCCCCGGCTGGCCAGGTCCTCGGCCAGGGAGGTGAGGGTGCTCACCGGTTTGGTGAAGCCCGGGGAGAGCACCACCAGTGGCAGCGTTCCGCCCGCGGGCCGGGCGTCTTCGACGGCGTTCGTCCGGGTCTTGCTCAGCGTGTCGTACGGCGCGCCCGCGATGCCGGTGCCTTTCAGCAGCAGTTCCGATTCCGTGGGCGTCATGTACGCGGCGCGCCGCCCGTCGCGCTGATCGGTCGGGTACCACAGGGTGACCTTGAGCTCCCTGGCGTCGGCGTCGAGGTTCCAGGGGTCGGGACGGGAGGTGTCGGTCAGGTGAAGGACGGTGGTGCCGACCGGGTGGGCGCCGGTGGGGGCGGGCAGGGTCGCGGGGCCGGC
The DNA here is from genome assembly GCF_055586705.1 of Sphaerisporangium sp. NPDC049457. Classification (NCBI taxonomy): domain Bacteria; kingdom Bacillati; phylum Actinomycetota; class Actinomycetes; order Streptosporangiales; family Streptosporangiaceae; genus Sphaerisporangium; species Sphaerisporangium sp. NPDC049457. Next base: position 247,423 of record NZ_JBVJHR010000007.1, read on the forward strand.
CGGCGGGGTGGACGCGGCGGCTCTGGGCGGGGTGGGCGCCGAGCAGGCGGACATGGCGAGGACGGCCAGGCCCGCGGCGGCCGCCACGATCTGTCTCATGGGGAGGTCCGTTCAGTCGCGCAGCAAGGTGAGTGCCCTGGTCAGGGCGGGGTCGTGCCCGGCGGCGGCGTCCTTCGGGGTCGTGGGCACGTAGTGGTCGGGGGCCACGCCGATGCGGTCGATCACCTCGCGGTCCGGGCCGAGGTGGCGCCTGCCGGGCAGGCGCAGCGTGGTGTTGTCGCGCAGCAGGTACGGCTGCGCCGGGCCGGAGACGACTCCGGCGGTCCTGGTGCCGACCAGCCGGCCGAGGCGCAGGTCCTTGACGGCGGCGCTGAAGTGCTCGCACGCCGAGGCGCAGCCGCGGTCGACGAGCACCGCGAGCGGCAGTCCGAGCAGCTCGACGGTGTCGTCGGTCCGCAGGGGCTCGCATCTGTCGTCCACGGTGCAGTGGTAGGCGGTGACCTTGCCGTGGACGAACGCGCTCAGCAGCCGGACCGCCTCGGTGGGGCTGCCGCCGTCGTTGCCGCGCAGGTCCAGCACGACGCCGGCGAGGACGTGGTCCGCGCGCAGCCGGGCGATCGCCCGCAGGATCCGCTCCGCGGAGTCGGGCAGGAATCCGGTCGCCCGTACGTAGGCGATGTCGTCGTCCAGCAGCTTCGGCCGCACCACCCGCAGGACCGCCGGGTCCTGCGGGAACAGGCCCGGTGCGAGGGTCGCGGTCCAGCGGCGGCCGGTGCTCTGCCGCAGCAGCCGCAGCCGGACCGGGCGCGTCTGCGGGTATCGCGGGTAGAGGGCGGCGATCGCGGGGCTGGGCTCGCCGTCGACGAAGGGAGCCGAACCGTTGATGGACTCGATGACGTCGCCCGGACGCAGCCCGGCGGCCCGCGCCGCGCCGCCCCGCACCTCGGTGATGAACAGCGGGGGAAGGGCGACGCCGGGGTTGAGGTCCACCTGCGGGCCGTTGACGTTCGCCTGGAGGCCCAGCCCGTAGCCGTCGCCGTCGTAGTAGCCGGGCGGCTGCCCGACGCCGTGGACCCAGGCGGCGTGCTCGTCGCCGAGGGCGGCCACGATGGCCTCGAGGGTGACGACGGCCAAGTCGTCGCGCAGGTCGGGGACCTGGCCGGTGACCGTGCGGTAGACGGCCTCGAAGGCGGCCCAGTCGGCCGCGCGGTCGCCGGTCAGCGCCGGCATGGTGGCCCCGGGGAGGTCACGCCCGTGGCGGTCGAGTTCCTGGGTGAGGGCGGCGAACCCGGCGGTCAGCAGCGCGCGGGCGTCCAGCGTGGCGCCGCCGTAGTAGTGGCCGAGGATGCAGAGGTACGCCTGCTCGACGACGTCGATCGTGGTGGGGGTCTGCGCAGCGAGGGCTCCGCGCGGCGGCGCGCACGCGGTGCCGGCGGCCGTGCTCGCCTGGCCGCGCGGCGCCGTGGGCGCGGTGCAGGCCATTGTGAGCGGGAGAGCCAGGAGGGTGGTGAGCACGGCGGCCGCGGTCCTGGCGGCGGTCATGGCGTGCCTCGCCGGATCCACCGGAAGGCCGGCCAGGTCAGGCCGAGGGTGAGCAGGGCGTAGATCCCGGTCTCGATCCACTGGAACGGCCAGAAGCGCTCAAGGGGCTGGTAGGTCGCCTGTTGCCGGTAGCCGAGCCGGCTGATCTCCGCCAGGCAGGCGCTGGTGCCCACTGGTCCCCCTGCCGGTGCGCAGGGTCCCGACGTCGTGGCGACCGAGACCGACCGCGCGATCGTCGAAGACGGCCCCGGCCCCGCGTCGCCGCTGTCGTCGACCGTGTGTCCGGAGGGATCGAGGAGGTCGCTGGACAGGACCCAGGCGCCCGCGTGGCCGGGGACGGCCGACGTCCTCAGGAAGATCCGCACGGGTCCGCCTCCCTGCCGCTGCACGTGAAGCTGGTCCACGTTCGCCTGGCCGAGCTCGAACGTCGCGCTGACCGGCGGCATCAGGTGCGGCCGGACCAGCAGCGGCATGGCGAACTGGACGGCGGCGAAGACGGCCAGGGTGAGGGTCATGGCGGGCAGCGTGCGGCGCACCGCCATGCCCACGGTCACGCCGAGGACGAAGGCGAAGGCGGCGTACGCCATCGGGGCGATGCCGCGGGCGCTGAACACCAGGGGAGACATCTGGGCCATTTCCGGGACGGCGGACTTGTCCAGCGGGTCGGACCACCAGGTGACCGCGAGGCCGCACGCGCCGGCCGCGGCCACGGCGGCCAGGCAGGTGATCCCCAGCTTGACCGCCAGCCAGCGCCCGCGGGTGACGCTCTGGTTCCAGACCAGCAGGTGCGTGCCCGACTCCAGCTCACGGGTGATCAACGGCGCTCCCCAGAAGAGCCCGACCAGCGCCGGCAGGATCAGCACGACGAGGGTGAGGGCGAGAAACGGGAGCTGGTAGTCCTCGAAGAAGCGGTCGAAGAAGTCGGCGCAGGTGTCGTCCAGGGTGCAGCCGGCGATCCCGGTCCGGTAGGCGGTGGCCACGCCGGGGCCGGTCAGGGCCAGCACGCCGGTGAGGACGGCGAGAACGCCGGCCACCGTCGCGGCCGAGGCGCGCAGTTGCCGCCAGGTCAGCCAGATCATCCTCGCGCCTCCGAGGCGGCTCGCCGGTCGTCGGTGGCGCCCTCGTCCATGTAGGCCAGGACGAGGTCTTCCAGGCTGAGCCGCCCGGCCGTCCAGGCGGGATCGCCGGCCGGCGCTTCGCCGCGGACCACGAACGTGCTCCGCCCGTCGGCGTGCCGGACCGAGACCACGTGCCGGCCGGCGGGCGGCCGGACCGGATCGCGGCGCGGGCCGGTGAGCCGGTGATGGGTGGCCAGCAGCTGGCCGACTCCGCCGGCCACCCGCACGCGCGAGCCGACGAGCACGACCAGGAAATCGCAGACCCGTTCCAGGTCGGACACCAGGTGAGAGGAGAGCACCACACTCATGCCGTTCTCGGCGGCGGCCTCCATCAGCCCCTGCATGAACTCGTGACGGGCCAGCGGGTCGAGCGAGGCCGCGGGCTCGTCCAGGATCAGCAGCTCGGGCCGTTTGGCCAGGCCCAGGGTGAGGGCGAGCTGGGCGCGCTGGCCGCCCGACAGCCTGCCCGCCCGCCGGGCGGGGTCGAGGCCGAGCCGCGCGACGCGCTCCCGCGCCATGGCGCCGTCCCAGCGCAGGTTGAGCCGCGCCCCGAGTCTCAGGTGCTCGGCGACGGTCAGGCCCGCGTAGAGCGGGGTCTGCTGGGCGACGAAGCCGACCTTGGCCGACTGCGCGGGTGTGCCGCCCGGCCGGCCGCCGAGCACGGCGATGCCGCCCGCGCTCGGCTCGAACTGGCCGGCGGCCAGTTTCAGCAGCGTGGACTTGCCGGCTCCGTTGGGGCCCACCAGCCCCACGATGTGGCCCGCCGGTATGTCGATGGTGCAATCGCGCAGCGCCCAGCGTCCGCCGTACTTCTTGCCCAGCGCCTGGGCCCGCAGAACGGAACTCACCTCGTGTCCTCCCGAGCAGAGGTTCGGAAAAAATGGGGGGTGGTCATGAACAGCGCCTCGATCGCCGGGCCGGCCATGCCAGGCGCCGGGCCGCACCGCGGCCTGACGCCGGGAACGAAGCTAGGCGCGGCTCCCGCCGGTGCGCTTCGGCCGCGATGCCGAGATCACCTGACGCTTGGGAACGAGAGGCCGCCAGGTCATCCCTGCGATCTAGTCCCGAAGAGGGTGGAGCCCCGTCACGACGGCCGATGTGGGACCGGCGGGGCAGGCGTGACAATGTGCCGGTGGACACCGGTGAACGACGGCCGTGGTGGCGGCGCGTGCTCGACCTGTACCGCCGGCTGAACGAGGACCACTTCGATCAGGACGCGCCGGGGCGGCGCGGCGACGCGCCCCCGAGGCCGCCGAAGCCGTCTCGCCGGGCGCTCGCCGCCGACGTGGCGGTCGCGATCGTGCTGACCGTCCTCGCGGTTACCGTGGCGGCGGGGCGTCCGGCGATCGGCTCCGCCGGGCCTCAGCCCGCGGCGTTCGAGAACCTGCGGCTCCGGCCCGAACCGCCGGCCGGTCGGCCACCACCTCCCCGCCTGCCGTCCGGCGGCCCGTCGGCGCCCTTCGGCCGTCCGTTCGCCGAGCGTCCGTCCCACACCGCGCCCGCGTTCCTCGTGGCGCTGACGGCGCTGCCGCTGGCGGCGCGGCGCCGGTACCCGCTCATCGTCTTTTGGGTGGTGCTGCTCGCGGCGCGGGCCACGCACACCGACGCGACCTGGATCACGGTGCTGACGTGCACGATCGCCGCGTACGGCGCCATCGTGCACAGCCGCGACCGGGTCCTTGCGACGGGCGGTCTCGTGCTCGCGGCCGGGCTCGCCGGCGCCGGGTTCGGGGACATCGCCCCTGCGCTGCCGGGCTGGACGGGGCCGCTCTTCCTCCTGCTGGGCGTCGGCGTCGCCGGGAACCTCGTCCGTTCCTGGCGACGCCGGCTCGACGAGGTGCGGCAGGCGCAGGCGGACGCCACGCGCAGGGCCGTCGCGGAGGAGCGCTCGCGGATCGCCGCCGAACTGCACGACGTGGTGACCCACAATGTCAACGTGATGGTGATCCAGGCCGGCGCGGCCCGCAGCGTGCTGGACACAGAGCCTGACCAGTCGAAACAGGCCCTGCTCGCGATCGAGTCCGGCGGCCGGGCCGCCATGGCCGAGCTGCGCCATGTCATGGGCCTGCTCGCCGGCCCGGGCGGCGAACGCCTCGACGGGCCCGCCGACGGGCTCGAACCCCAGCCCGGGCTCGACCGGCTCGACGCCCTGATAGAACGGGTCCGCGCCGCCGGAGTGCCGGTGGACGTCGCGGCGTCCCCGCCCGGGCCGCTGCCTCCCGGGGTCGACCTCGCCGCCTACCGCGTCGTACAGGAAGCCCTCACCAACACGATCAGACACGCGCCCGGGGCCAGCGCGTCGGTGACGATCGGCCATGACGACGACTGGCTGGAGGTCGAGGTGACCGACACCGGCGGGACACGCGGCGCCGAGCCCGCCACCGGCGGCGGCCGGGGGCTGATCGGGCTGCGCGAGCGGATCGCCCTGTACGGCGGAACCCTCGACGCCGGACCGACGGCCGGCGGCGGGTTCCGGACCAGGGCCCGCGTCCGGTGGAGGAGCGCGTGACCGACTCCTTGCGCGCCGTCATCGCCGACGACCAGGCGCTGGTCCGCACGGGATTCCGCATGATCCTCACCGCCAACGGCATCGAGGTGGCGGCCGAGGCCGCCGACGGGGAGGAGGCCGTCGCGGCGGTCCGCCGTACCAGGCCCGACGTCGTGCTCATGGACGTCCGGATGCCGCGGATGGACGGCCTGGAAGCCACCCGCCGGATCCTCGCGGGCGGCGGCGGGGACACCCGCGTGCTGATCCTGACCACCTACGACCTCGATCACTACGTGTACGCCGCGCTCACCGCGGGCGCGAGCGGGTTCCTGCTCAAGGACGTCTCACCCGAGCACCTGGTGGCCGCGGTACGACTGGTGCGCTCCGGCGACGCCCTGCTCGCGCCCGCCATCACCCGCCGCCTGGTCGAGCGGTTCGCCCGCCGCGACACCGCGAAGCCGGCCCTCCACCGTGACCTGTCCGGCCTGACGCCTCGGGAGGTGGACGTGCTGCGCCTGCTCGCCACCGGCCTGAGCAACGCCGAACTCGCCGGCCGGCTGTCGCTCAGCGTGGCCACGGTGAAGACCCACGTCGCGAGCATCCTGTCCAAGCTCGGCCTGCGCGACCGGGTCCAGGCCGTGGTGGTCGCCTACGAGACCGGCCTGGTCTCTCCGGGCGGCACCGGCTGACCCGCACCGGAACACCGTGCGCGTCGCCGACGGCACCTCCGCCCGGCTCGACAGGCCCGCCTGGTCCGCTGACCCTCCCGCGCCGTGCCGACCGACGCCCGCGATGGCAGGCCACCCCGGCCGCCTCGCGGGCGTGTCCGCGTCCGGGGCGGAAGGGGCGCCGAGCCCTTCTCTGAGCCGATGTGGCCGCGGTTCAGCAGTGGTGTGGCGGGCCGGAGCATCGTTGCGTATGAGCGGCTCCGAGGTCACGAGAGGAGGTGTACGTGATGACGCCAGATGTCATTTCTTCGGTGATCGGCGACGTGATCGCGACCATGCAGGCCTGCGAGGGCATGGTGCTGTCGGTCGTTGACGGTCTTATGTGAGGTCCCCGACCGCTCTGCGGCCGCGGAGCGGTCATCATCTCTTGCGCTGAACATCTAAGGAGATGACTTCGGTGGTCAATGCCGACGTCCGGCCTTTCGTCGACCTCGACCCGTCCGGCGTGGCGCGCTTCGCCGAGCGCCTGCCCATGGAACGCGTTCCCAACATCGGGGCCTTTCGCGATCAGGGCCTTCTGCGGAAGGCGGTTCAGGGCGCCCGCGAGAGTTTCCACGAGGAGCTCCGGGTGGCGGAGAACCTGCTGGAGGACCGGTCGGTCGCCGTCGCCGTGGTCCGGTTCCCGGCCGCCGCCGGATGCACACCGCAGCAGGAGATGCTGCTGAACGCGGTCCTCGCGGTGTCGGTGGGCGGCGCGCTGACGAGAACGTCGATCGACCCGCGCAACGGCACGCCGTTCATGTTGAGCAGGTCGACGCCGGTGAACCACGACAAGCTGAGATCCGCCGGCCTTGGCACCTCGGGCCTTGCGGAGGTCCACGGATTCCACAATGACGTGCGCGTTGACCCGGCGACCGAGGACGTGTTCGTTCCCGACCGTATCGTCCTGCACAACATCTACATCGGGTTCCGCGAGCCGGGGGAGCTGATCTGGGTTCCGTACCAGCGCTGGACCTCCTTCGCGAGATATCAGGAGATCTTCGGCGTCGGCCGCCCCTACCTGATGGATCTGACGCCGGACGCGCATGAAGGCGACGATCTCGGCGCCTTCGCCAGGAGAACGGCGCTGGTCCCCGTCTTCTCCGACGAGGCGGGGGAGATGCGGGTGTGCGTCGCCGGCCAGATCAGCGGCTCGCCCGACGTCATGGATCCAGAGCTGCCACGGCGTCTTCAACGGTCTCTCGGAGAATGCCCGGCGCGGATCGTGATCCCGCAGACCACCCGCCAGGTCGTGGTGCTCGGCAACAGGTACGGCTTCCACGGGCGCGACACCTTCGCCGGGGCGACGGACGGCGTGCGGGTGCTGCTGCGCATGATGGACGGCCGCGGCGCCCGGGCGGGCCGGTCCACGCTACGAGGTGAGCATGCGCTCCTCCGCTGAGCCCGTCCACCTCGGGCGCATGACCGGCGGGCCCGAGGTGAGGTACGAACATCTGGCCAGGAACCCGGCCATCCGCTGGTGGCGCCCCGTCGCCGGCACCGCGATCGTGGCCGCGGCGATGTTCGGCTGCGCGTTGCTGGTTCTCATAGCGGTGAACCTGGTGGCGCGCAGGAGGGGGATGCCGACTCCGCTGACGCTGGAGCGGCTGTACGACGACCACGTTCTCGGATTGATCGTCGTGCTCGTGCCCGTCGCGGCCCTGCTGCCCGTGGTGTTCCTCACCGCGGCCGCCCTCCAGCGCCGTGCCCCGGGCACGCTCGCTTCGGTCGCAGGGAGACTGCGCTGGTCATGGATGCTGCGATGCGCCGGCGTGGCGCTGATCGCGGTGGCGTGCGGTCTGGGAACACAGGTGTTCGTCTATGGCGCGACCGGGCTGGGATCGCCTGTCGCCGTCGGGTGGCGAAGCTGGGACTCCTTCCTGCCGCTGCTGGCCCTCATCGTCCTGCTCGTGCCGTTCCAGGCCGCGGCCGAGGAGTACGTCTTCCGCGGCTGGCTGATCCAGGCCCTCGGCACGTTCATCAGGTCTTCCTGGCCCGCGGTGTTCGTCGGCTCGCTGGTCTTCGCGTCGCTGCACGGTTACACCGGCTGGGGGACGGTGGACGTCTTCTCCTTCGGTGTTCTCACGGGCTGGTTGACGGTTTCCACGCGGGGGCTCGAAGCCGCGATCTCCATGCACGTCGTCAACAACCTCGTGGCGTTCCTGCTCCCCGCGGCGGCGGGAGAACTGAGCGGAGCGCTCCGTCAGGGTCCGGTGCCCTGGCAGTCCCTGACCGGCTCCATGGTGCAGTTCGCCGTCTACGGCGTGTGGGTGGGTCGAATGACGCGGAGCGAGAAGACCTCCCGGTTCCGTTTCACCTCTCGTTCGGGAAGGGGAGACAAGAATGCGGATCGCCCTGAGGGGATGCGCATGGGAGTGTCCGGGGGGTGAACCGCTCATCGGTGACGAAGACCGCTCGCGCGGCCGGGAGGAGCTCGGCACCCGGCATCATGCCAACCTGGCCTTCTTCGCCATGTTCGCCGACCCGGAGCGGCCGCGGGCCGAGTACGTGCGCAGGCTGCGACGGTCGCACGTGCTGGTCCTGGGCATGGGTGGCCCGGGGGCCTGTCTGGTGCAGTGCCTGTCCGGACTCGGGGTGGGGCGGATGACATTGGTGGAGAAGGACCAGGTGGTCGCACGCGACTTCGCCCACCAGTTCCTCTACCGCCACGCCGATCTCGGTCGTTCGAAGGTCGAGCGCGCCACCGAGTGGGTCCGGGACTACGACCCGTCGATCGCCGTACGTCCGGTCGAGCGCCGCATCAGCGGACCGGAGGACCTGAGCGGCCTGCTCGACGGTGTCGATCTGGTCGCCGGCGTCCTGGACGGTCGTCTGGAGGCGCCGTTGTGGGTCGGCGAGGCCGCCGTCGGGGCGGGCGTGCCGCTGGTGCTGGGCGGCCTGGCGGGCTCGCAGATCGTTTTCTGCTCCGTCGATCCGCGAGGCGGCGCCTGCGCGCGGTGCGTCTGGAGGGATCGGCTCGCGCCGGACGAGACGACGGCGACGGCGTTCACCGGACGCGACCGGGCGGCGTTCATGCGCGCCAACGCCGTGATAGGCCCGCTGGCCATGCAGATCGGATCGCTCATGGCCTGGGAGGCGCTTCGCTACCTGACGGGATTCGAACCGCCCCGCGCCGCTGGGACGCTCGCCCTGGTGGACCCGCGAACCGGTCTGGCTCCCCGCCACCGGCCGATCACGCGGGACCCCGGATGCCCGGTGTGCGAACCGATGATGTCGGAGGAAGGGGGCGACGCACCACATCTCGGATCTTGACGGCACGGGCATTCGCCCACTTACTGGTGATCAATCCCTCATCGGAAGATCACAGATCGACGACTCAGTGGAGCGCAGCCATGGCGGGAGTGACCTTCGGCATCCTGGGCCCCGTCCATGTGTACCGGACAGACGGACGGGAGGCCGCGCTCAAAGGCAAACAGTACGCGTTGCTGGCGGCGCTGCTGCTCAACATCAACGCGCCGGTCTCCCGGGAGCGGCTGATCGACGCGTTGTGGGAAACCCCGCCCGCCTCCGCCGTCTCCAATCTGCAGACCCACGTCGCCCGCATACGCAGGACGTTCTCCTCCGACATCCGGCTGTTCACGAAGGGCACGGGCTACCTGCTCGAGGCCGCTCCGGAAGACGTCGATTTCCTGGTCTTCGACCGGGAGGTGCGACGCGCGCGAGCCGAGGTGAAGCAGGGCGACTTCATCGCCGCGGTACGCCGGTACGCACGGGCCCTGGAGTTGTGGCGAGGGCGTCCCGCCGAGGGCGCCCAGCTGTACAACTGGGCGCTGTCGCGGATGGCGGAGCTGGAGGAACAGCTCGCCGAAGCGCGCCTGGACTGCGCGGAGGCCAAGCTGGGCATCGGCCTGCACGCGGAGGTGATCACCGAGTTACGGCGGTTCCTGGGGGAACAACCCCTGTGCGAGCGCGCGTGGCGGCTCATCATGCTCGCATATGCGCGGGCCGGTCAGCGGCATCGGGCTCTGGACGCCTACCGGCAGGCGCGCACGCACCTCGTCGACGAACTGGGCATCGAGCCCGGCGACGAGTTGCGGCGGCTGCAGGCGGTCATCCTGGCCGATGCCCTGCCTGCGGCCGATCCCGAACCCCGCAAGACGCTCTGCCAGCTCCCGCCCGACTACGGCGACTTCGTCGGCCGGCGCGCGGAGCTGGCCGCGGTGACCGGCAACCTTCTCCCGGTTCACGGCCGCGACGCACCCGCCGCCGCGACCGTGCCGATCAGCGTCATCTCCGGCCAAGGGGGCGTGGGCAAGACCACCTTGGCCGTGCACATCGCGCATCGGCTCCGGCACGCCTTCCCCGACGGTCAGCTCTACATCGACCTGCGCGGGGGCGGAGGTCACCCGGTGCACGCCGCCGAAGCCCTCGGCCGATTCCTGCGCGCCCTCGGGATCGACAGCTCCGCGGTGCCGGCCGACCTGGACCAACGCGCCGAGCTCTATCGTGAGCGGCTCGCCGACCGGCGCTATCTCATCGTGCTCGACAACGCGGCGGAGGAGGCGCAGCTTCACCCGCTCATCCCGGGCACACGAGGGTGCGCCGTCCTTGTCACCAGCAGGCGACGCCTCACCACGCTGCCCACGACCCAGCGTGCCGACCTTGGCGTTCTTCCCCTCGATGAGGCCGTCGAGATGCTGGGGAACATCGTCGGCGCCGACAAGACCGCCGAGGCGCCCGGCGACGCGCACAGCCTGGTGCAGCTCTGCGGCAGGTTGCCGCTGGCCGTGCGCATCGCCGGCGCCAAGCTCGCCGCGCGCCCGTACTGGAGCCTGAGCCACATGGTCGCCCGCCTGAGCAACACCCGCGGCCGCCTCGGCCAGCTCTCCCATGGCTCCCATGAGGTCCGGGCCAGCATCGCCATCGGGTACCAGGGCCTGCCGTCCCAGGCCCAGCGGATGTTCCGCCGGCTTGGCCTGCTGGAAGCGCCCGACTTCGCGATCTGGGTCGGTGCCGCGCTGCTCGACACCTCCGAGCAGGTGGCCGAGCAACTGATCGAGCAGCTGGCCGACGTCCGCCTCCTTGAGGTGGCGGGCCACGGTCAGGACGGGCAGGTGCGTTTCCGCTTCCACGACCTGACCCGGGCGTACGCGCGGGAACGCGCCGAGGCCGACGAACAGGAGCGTGAACGGGCCGCCGCTCTCCAGCGCGCGTTCAGCGGATGGCTGGTCATGACTCAGCACGCGCATGCCCGGCTGTGCGGCGGTGACCACCGTGTCATCCACGGCACGGGCGTCCGCTGGCGCCCTGATCCGCAGACCGCGGACGGCGTGGCGGGCGACCCGCTCGCCTGGATCGAAACCGAGCGGACGGGAATCGTCGCCGGCGTACGCCAGTGCGCGGCGCAGGGACTCGACGAACTGTGCTGGGATCTTGCCGCCAGCGCCATGAATCTGTTCGAGACACGCAGCTTCCACGACGAATGGCGCACCACCCACGAGACCGCCCTGGACAGCGCCCGCCGCTCAGGCAACGTCCGCGGGCAGGCGGCCATGCTCAACGGGCTCGCGCGACTGTTCTTCGCCCAGGACGACCTGAACCGGTGCGGCCGGGCCCTGGAAGAGGCGCTCAGGATGTTCCAGGAGGCCGGGGACCGGTACGGGCATGCCCTGGCCCTGGTCAACATGGCGGAGCTCCACCGTCTCCAAGGACGCGACGCCGACACGATGGCCTGCTACGAGCAGGCCGCGGACGGCCTGGCGCGGGCCGGCGACCGCAGCACGGAGGCCACCGTCATGCGGGGCATCGGCCGGATCCACTTCGACCAGGGCCGCCTCGAACTCGCGGGCCCGTTCATCGAGCGGTCCATCCAACTGGCGCAGGAGACCGGCGACGTGCGTTCGCGGGAGTACACCAGAATCGTCCTGGGAGAGATCGAGCTCACCCGCGGCAACCTCGCCGCCGCGGAAGGCTGCTTCAGTCAGGCACTGTCGCATCTCGACCGGCTCGGCTTCCGCCCGGGGATCGCGTACGCGTCCTGGTGCCTGGCCTCGGCCAGGCTCGCCCAGCACGACTTCGCCGACGCCGAACGGTTCCTGCAGCAGGCCATGGCGATCTGCCGCGACCTCGGAGACAGCGTGAGCGCGTCCCGCGTCCTGATCACCAAAGCCGAGCTCCGGCGTCGGCAGCGGCGCTTCGACGAAGCGGTGGCGACGTTGACGGAGGTCGTGGCGATCTGCCAGGCCGTCCCCGTCCCTCGGCGCCACGGTCTCGCGCTGCAGGCCCTGGGTGACGTGCACCGCGACGCCGGAGACCTTCCCGCCGCGCTCGACGCCTGGAGACGCGCCCTCACGATCTTGGAGGCCACCTCCTCGCCGGAGACCGGGCAGGTCGCCGCGTCGCTCAAGCTGTACGCCACATGACCACCCTGACCGGCCGGTGCGCGAGCCGTGCGCCGCCCGGCGGGGCGTCAGGCCAGGCCGGCGTCGTGGGCCAGCAGCGCGATCTGGGTCCGGTTGTCCAGGCCGAGCTTGGTCAAGATGGCCGAGACGTGGGCCTTGACCGTGGCCAGGCTCATGAACAGCTCGGCGGCGATCTCGGCGTTGGCGCGGCCCTGGGCGACCGCGAGCACCACCTCGTACTCGCGCGGGCTGAGGACGGCCAGCGCGGCGCGGGCCCGCTGGTAGGCGTCGGCGTGGGTGGCCACGCGGTCCATCAGCCGCCGGGTGACCCGCGGGGACAGGATGGGCTCGCCGGCGGCGACCTGGCGGACCGCCTCGACGATCCGCGCGGGCGGGGTGTCCTTGAGCAGGAAGCCGCTGGCCCCGGCGTGCAGGGCGTGCAGGATGTTCTCGTCGGTGTCGAAGGTGGTCAGCACGATCACCTCCGGCGGGCGCGGGCGGCGCCGCAGCGCGCGGGTGGCGGTGATGCCGTCCACGCGGGGCATCCGCAGGTCCATGAGCACCACGTCGGGGGCGTGGGCGTCGGCGGCGGCGGGCACCTCCGCGCCGTCGGCGGCCTCGCCGACCACGGCGATGCCGTGGATGCCGTCGAGCATCATCGACAGCCCGGCGCGCACCAGGGCGTCGTCGTCGACGATCAGCACGCGCAGCGGCCGGGCCGCGTCGCTCGCCGTCATGCCGGACGCGCCGGCCACGGCAGCCACGCGTGCAGGCGGAACTCCCCGCCGGCGGTGACCTGGTGGTCCAGCCGGCCGCCGGCCAGGCGCACCCGTTCGGTCAGCCCGACCAGGCCGGTGCCGGTGCCCGGAGCCGCCGGCGGGGGAGCGGTCCCTTCGGGCAGCGGGTTGGTGATGTCGATGACCAGCCGCTCACCGGGTCGGCCTTCGAGCACGACCTGGACGGGGCTGCCCGCGGCGTGCTTGCGGGCGTTGGTCAGCCCTTCCTGGACGACCCGGTAGGCGGTGCGGGCGGCGGCGGCGGGCAGGGCGTCGGGGCTGCGCACCTCGTCGCGCACGCGCACGAGTTCGCCGGCGTCGCGGGACTCCTCCACCAGGCGGGGCAGGTCGGCCAGCGCGGGCTGCGGACGCCCGCCGGCGCCGTCGTCGCCGGGGTCCTCCTCGCGCAGCAGGCTGATCACCTGCCGCAGTTCCTCCAGCGCCTGGTGGACTCCGGCGCGGACCACCCCGGCGGCGTGGGCGAGCCGTTCGGGCGGGGAGTCGGGCCGGTATTCCAGGGCGCCGGCGTAGGTGGCCAGCAGGGACAGGCGGTGGGCGAGCACGTCGTGCATCTCGCGGGCGATGCGGGTGCGCTCCAGCATGCGGGCCTCGGCCACCCGCCTGCCCTGCTCGGCCTCGGCGCGGGCGGCCCGGTCGCGCAGCGAGGCCACCAGCAGCCGCCGCGCCCGGGTGAGCGCGCCCCAGCCGGTCAGCGCGCCGTACGCGACGGTGACCAGCCCCAGCCACCAGAAGAAGGAGATGCCGCCGTTGGGCCGCCACAGGCCTTGGGCGGCGTGCGCGGCCACGCCGGCGGCGGCCACCGCGGCGGCGACGGGGAAGCGGCGCCACTGGGCGACCCACAGCGCGCCCATCGTGGCCGGCGGTGTGGCGGCGGGGGACAGCACGGCCAGCGCGGTGAGCAGCAGCGCGCCGCCGACCGGCCGCCACAGCAGCAGCGGCGACAGCGCCCAGCCGGCCACCCCGGCCGCGATGTCGACGGCGGTGACGCCGGCCGCCGCGTCCGACCGCGCCCACAGCGTCAGCGCGACCAGCGCTCCCATGCCGGTGAGCACGCCGGCCACCGCCGCCGGGGCGGGGCGCGGGCGATCGGACGGCGCCACCGCCGGGCAGGACGACTCCTCTTCCACCGGGTCAGGCTAACCGCGGACACCACGGCCACGGCACCTACCAAAGTCGATGCCGGGGCGGCCGATGGTCGCGGGCGGTCCGGCCGCGCGCCCGATGCGGGGGGACGGCGCCGGCGGCGAGTCTGGCGGGGTGAAGCAGGCGGGCCGGTCGCGGCGCCCACCGGTCGGTGGCGCGCGGGACGGCCGCCCGTCCGTCGAAAGGGGACGACAGTGTCCGACCAGACCACCCCCGTCAGCGCCCGATCCCGGCGCGAAGGCGGCACGACCGTCCGGCGGGCGCTCAGCGTGGCCGGCGCCACGGCCGCGGCCCTGATCGTGTGGGCGCTGGCCGATCCGGTCGCCCACGCCGGCCTGGCCGTCCGCACGGGCGGGAACCTCCAGCCGGTCGGGCCGGCCGCGGTCGCGGCGGCGAGCCTGTTCGCCGGGCTGGCCGCGTGGGCGCTGCTCGCGGTGCTGGAACGGGTCACGACGCGGCCGCGGCGGATCTGGACCCTCGTCGCGGTGGCGGTGCTGGTCGTGTCGCTGGCCGGCCCGCTGACCCAGGCCGTCGGTGCCGCGAGCATCGTGACGCTGGCCTGCATGCATCTGGTCGTCGCCGCCGTCCTCATCCCCGGCCTGGCCCGCGGCCGCCGTCTCTGAGACGGGATCCGGCGGTCGTCCGCTGGTCGCGGCGAGTGCCGGGGCGTCGCCGCACCACTGTGTGCGGGTCCGGCGGCGGGCCGCCGGACCCCGGCCGGGGAGCCGCCGGATCCGGTGGGGCCGCCGGGCCGCGGGCGGTCGCCGAAACCCGGGGGCGTCAGGGCCGCCGGGGAGCGGCGAAGTGACCTCGGTCAGACGGCCGCGCCCGGGCCTGGCAGCAGTTCGACGTCGCCCGCGTGCATGGGCTCGCCGCAGTGGGCGCAGCGCAGGTCGACCCGGCTGATCTCCCCGCACGCGTGGTGGCGGTAGAGCACGGGCGGCCCGGCCTCGCCCGCGAGCCAGCGGTCCCCCCAGCCGGCCATGACCATGAGCAGGTCGACCAGCTCGGCGCCCTTGGTCGTCAGGTGGTACTCGTGGCGCGGCCGGTTGTCGTAGGGACGGCGTTCGAGCACGCCTTGGCCGACGAGATGGTTGAGCCGTTCGGTCAGCACCTTGCGCGAGATCCCGAGGTCGGCCTGGATCTGGTCGAACCGGCTCATGCCCGCCCACACGTCACGCAGGATCAGCGGCGACCACGGCTCCCCGATCACGTCGAGGGTGCGCGCGATGGAACAGGCCATGTCCCCGAACTGTGTGCGTTGCATGGGAACAGTCTACCAATTGGGGTTCCCTGAAGGAACTAATGACTGTTAGGCTCGTGGAGTCTCTTGAAGGAACTCCAGGAAGGATCGCGGAGATGAGCAAGGTTCTCAGCGTCCACGCGGTTTCGGTCGACGGATACATCACCGGGCGCGACCCGGGCGCCGGGCGCGGGCTGGGCGACGGCACGATGCTGTTCGACTGGTACTTCGACGGCGACACGCCCAGTCAGATGTTCGAGGGGTTCAAGCTGAGCGAGCCCAGCGCCCGCGTCTTCGACACCCTCGCCGGACGCGTCGGCGCGATCGTGGCAGGTCGCGGCACCTACGAGGACTCCGACCACTTCGGAGGCGGCAGCCCGCACCCGACGGCCCCGCTGTTCGTCCTGAGCCATCGGCCGGCGCCCGCGATCAGTGAGAAGCAGACCCTGGTCACCACCGGCGTGCAGGACGCGATCGCGGCGGCACGCGATGCCGCGGGCGACAAGGACGTCGCGCTGATGGGCGGCGGCGTGCTGGCGTCCGCGCTGGAGGCGGGCCTCGTCGATGAGGTGGTCCTGCACCAGGTGCCCGTTCTGCTGGGCGGCGGTCGCGGCTTCTTCCAGCGGCTCCCCGCGCACGTGCGCCTGCGCCTGCTCGAGGCCGTCGCTGCCCCAGGCGTGACCCACCTGCGCTACGAGGTGACCCGGTGATCCGCCGCACCGGAGGGCAGGGCACGGTCGGCGCGCACACGGCACGCGCGCTCGCCGGCCTCGGCCACCAGGCCGTCGTCGCCGCGCACCACCGGGCCGAGGCGCCGTCGTCCCCCGCCGGCCCGGGCCGGCGTGGACGTCAGGGCAGGTGGGCGGGAGCCGCGCCGACCCAGCGGCGGTAGGCGTGCGCGTCGACGTTGCTTCCGCACACGATGGTGACCACGTGCCGGCCGGCGAAGCGGTCGCGGTCTTCGAGGATCGCCGCGATGCCGAGCGCGGCCGACGGTTCGACGACGAGGCCGGCGTGGTCGAAGAGCATCCGCATGCCGGCGATGATCGACGCCTCCTGGACCAGGACGGCGTCGTCGGCGACCAGCAGCAGGTCCTCCAGGACGGCGGGGATGGGACGCCGTCCGGCGACGCCGTCGGCGATGGTGTCGGTGGAGCCGGTGGTGACGACGCGTCGCCCGCGCCAGGAGAGCGTCATCGCCGGCGCGCCCAGCGGCTGGACGCAGATCACCTCGACGCCGGGCGCCAGGGCCTTCACGACATGACCCACGCCGGTGGCCAGCGCCCCGCCGCCGAGAGCGATCAGGACGGCGTCGAACGACGGCGCGGCGCCGGCCAGTTCCAGGCCGATGGTCGCCGCGCCCTCGCAGGTCTCGATGTCCAGGCTGTCCTCGACCAGCCGGACGCCGTCGTGGCGTGCGATGGCCGCCGCTCGTTCGCGGGCCATGTCGAAGTCGCCGTCCACCAGCTCCAGCCCGGCCTCCAGCGCGCGGATGCGATCGAGCTTGGCCGCCGGCGCGAAGCGGGAGGCCACGACGGTGACGTCGAGCCCCCGGGCGCGGCCGGACCAGGCGAGGGCCAGGCCGAGGTTGCCCGCGCTGGCGCACACCACCTCTCGCCGGCCATCGCCGGCGAGCAGGCTCGCGACGACCTCGGTGCCGCGGGCCTTGAAGCTGCGGACCGGGTTCGCCGTTTCCAGCTTGACGCTCACCGCGCAGCCGAGGCCGGGCTCCAGCGCCTCGCAGCGGTACAGCGGAGAGTCGAGGAAGACCGGGTCGATCACCCGGCGAGCGGCCCGGATCCGGGCGGTGTCGAGGCGCGTAACCCGCATGGCACGGCAGCGTAGCGCCTCCGTCGCCGCTCGATCCGGGGTACGCCCGGCGGCCGGTGCCCGTACCGGGAGACGCGCGACGCCTGCGGACGGTGAACGCGGCGCGAGCCGTCCGGCCGGGCACTGTGGTGGGCGTCGCCGGCGGTGCTAAGCTCCGGTCATGTCCCTTGTCGCCCGCCTCGCCCCCGGGTGCCGCCCTCGCGGCTGCCGGGCGCCGGCGCGACGCGTGCACGGCCGCCGGGTGCGGTACGTGATCGGCTCCGACCCCGGCCAGGTCAACGGGATGCGATGGCTTCGCACGCCGCGCGTCGCGCGGGGTGCCTGAGGGGTTCTTCTTCCCGTCCCACCCGTTCCTCCCTCACGACCAGGGGCGCCGCCCCCGAGGTCTCAGGCGTGCCCCTTCGGCCCTGAGGCCGTGAGGCTGTGAAGCCCTGAAACTGTGAGGCCGTGGCCGTGGCCGTGGGCGCGGGCACGGCCGCTCGCGGGCTCGCGCCTTACGGGGAAGGAACCGGGGGAACATCCCTCCATCTCGCCGCACGCATACGTGTTCCTGACCGTCACCAGCCAGTCCGGGGCGTGCGCCCCGGCGTAGGAGCATGTCGCATGTCCAGCGAGTTCTTCATCCCTGCCCCGCGAGGGCAGGCCCCCGGCGCCGGAGGGTACTTCGGCGCGTTCGGCGGCAAGTTCATCCCCGAGGCCCTGGTCGCCGCCGTGGACGAGGCCGCCGCCGAGTACGAGAAGGCCAAGACCGATCCCGCGTTCGCCGCCGAGCTGGAGGATCTGCTCGTCAACTACGCCGGGCGTCCCAGCGCGCTGACCGAGGCGCCGCGGTTCGCCGAGCACGCCGGCGGCGGCCGGATCTTCCTCAAGCGGGAGGATCTCAACCACACCGGCTCACACAAGATCAACAATGTGCTCGGGCAGGCCCTGCTCACCAGGCGGATGGGCAAGCCCCGGGTCGTCGCCGAGACCGGCGCCGGTCAGCACGGCGTCGCCACCGCGACCGCCTGCGCCCTGTTCGGACTCGAATGCACGATCTACATGGGCGAGGTCGACATCGAGCGCCAGGCGCTCAACGTCGCCCGGATGCGGATGCTCGGCGCCGAGGTCGTCGCGGTCACCTCCGGCTCCCGCACGCTCAAGGACGCCATCAACGAGGCGTTCAGGGACTGGGTCGCGCACGCCGACCGGACGCACTACGTCTTCGGCACGGCCGCCGGACCGCACCCCTTCCCGGCCATGGTGCGCGACTTCCACCGCGTCATCGGCGTCGAGGCCCGCCGCCAGGTCCTGGAACGGGCCGGGCGGCTGCCGGACGCCGCCGTCGCCTGCGTCGGCGGCGGGTCGAACGCGATCGGCCTGTTCCACGGCTTCCTCGCCGACGGCGGCGTACGCCTGGTCGGCTGCGAGGCCGCCGGGCACGGCGTGGAGAGCGGTGAGCACGCGGCCACGCTTTCCGCGGGCCGGCCGGGCATTCTGCATGGTTCGCGGTCGTATGTCCTTCAGGACGAGGAGGGCCAGATCACCGAGCCGTACTCGATCTCCGCCGGTCTGGACTATCCGGGCATCGGTCCCGAGCACGCGTATCTGAGGGACGCCGGCCGCGCCGAGTACCGCCCGGTCACCGACGAGGAGGCGATGCGGGCGTTCCGGCTGCTGTCGCTGACCGAGGGCGTCATCCCGGCCATCGAGAGCGCGCACGCGCTCGCCGGCGCGCTCGACGTCGGCAAGGAGCTCGGGCAGGACGGAGTGATCGTCGTCAGCCTGTCCGGGCGCGGCGACAAGGACATGGACACGGCCGCCCGGTACTTCGGGCTGTGCGACGCCGCCGAGGGGGAGTCGAAGTGAGCGGGAACATCGAATTGCTGAGCGACACCCTCGCCCGGGCCACATCCGAGGGCGGCTCGGCGTTCATCGCCTATTTCCCGGCCGGCTTCCCCACCGTCGACGGCGGCATCGAGGCGGTCAAGGCGATGCTGGAGTCCGGCGCGGACGTCGTGGAGGTGGGCCTGCCGCACAGCGACCCGGTGATCGACGGACCGGTCATCCAGACCGCCGACGACATCGCGTTGCGCGGCGGTCTCAAGATCGCCGACGTGATGCGCACCGTCCGCGAGGCGCACGCCGCGACGGGCAAGCCGATCCTGGTGATGACGTACTGGAACCCGGTCGACCGCTACGGCGTCGAACGGTTCGCCGCCGAGCTCGCCGAGGCCGGCGGCGCGGGCTGCATCCTGCCCGACCTGCCCGTCCAGGAGTCGGCGGCCTGGCGCGCGCAGGCCGGCAGGCACGGCCTGGCCACCGTGTTCGTCGTCGCGCCGAGCAGCACGGAGGAGCGGCTGAGGGAGGTCACCGCGGCCGGTTCCGGCTTCGTGTACGCCGCCTCGCTGATGGGGGTCACCGGCGCCGGCGCCTCCGCCGGGCGGACGGCGGCCGCTCTGGTGCGCCGCACCAGAGCGGTCACCGGGCTGCCGGTCTGCGTCGGCATCGGCGTCTCCGACGCCGGGCAGGCGGCCGAGGTCGCGGGCTTCGCGGACGGCGTGATCGTCGGCACCGCCTTCGTCAGGGCGATGCTCGACGCGCCCGACGAGGCGGCCGGGCTCGCGGCGATCCGGACGCTCACGGCCGAACTCGCCGCCGGCGTCCGCGGCGCGGCCCGCTAGGCCCGTTAGCCGGGCTCGATACGGGCGAGGCAGGGGACGGCCGGACCACCGGATCACCGGTTCACCTTCGCGGGAGGCGTCGGCGACCTGCGGTGGAAGAACTTCCGGATGTCCTCGGCGAGCAGCTCGGGCACCTCCATCGCGGCGAAGTGGCCGCCGCGCTCGAACTCCGACCAGTGCCCGATGTCGTACAGCCGCTCGGCCAGCGGCCGCACCGGCTGCGTGATGTCGTGCGCGAACACCGCCACGCCGACCGGCACCGGGCACGGCTCGGTCCTTCTCGGGGTGTCGTGGTGCAGCCGCGCCGAGGAGGCCGCGGTGGTGGTCAGCCAGTACAGCGACACGTCGGTGAGCATGCGGTCGTCACTGATGTGCGAGCGCGGGTCGGTCCACTGCGCGAAGCGCTCGGCGATCCAGACGAGCTGGCCGACCGGCGAGTCGGTCAGCGCGTAGCCGATGGTCTGAGGGGTGAGCGCCTGCAGGGCCTGGTACGGCGGACGGTTCGCCATCAGCTTCCTGACCTTGTCCAGCCGGGCCTCGTCCGCCGCGGACAGTTCGACGCCGGCGTCCGGGTCCGGCCGGGTCGGGAGGTAGTTGACGTGCACCCCGACGACCCGCTCGGGCGCCACCGCGCCGAGCGCCAGGGAGATGCCCGCACCGAAGTCGCCGCCCTGCGCGCCGTAGCGCTCGTACCCCAGCCGGCGCATCAGCTCGGCCCAGGCCCGCGCGACGCGGACGACGTCCCAGCCCCGCTCGTGGGTCGGCCCGGAGAAGCCGTACCCCGGGATGGAGGGGATCACCAGGTGGAACTCGCGCGACAGCGGTTCGACGACGTCGAGGAACTCCAGGAACGAGCCGGGCCAGCCGTGGGTGAGGATCAGCGCGAGCGCGTCCGGCTTCGCGCACCGGACGTGGACGAAGTGGATGTTCTGCCCCTCGATCTCGGTGGTGAAGTGCGGGAGCCGGTTGAGCTCGGCCTCGTGCTCGCGCCAGTCGTACCCGGTCCGCCAGTGTTCGGCGAGCCGCTTGAGCCGCGCCAGCGGGAAGCCGTAGTCCCACCCGGCGTCGGCGACCTCGTTGGGCCAGCGAGTGCGGGCGAGCCGGTCGGCCAGGTCGTCGAGGTCTGCCTGAGGGATGTCGATGAGGAAGGGCTTGATCATGCTCTGCTCCGGGGATCGTCCATTCGACGGATAAACGTTTGTATGACTAACGTTCACTCGACGAACGATAGCAGACCGTTAGTGCACCGAACGACTTGCCGGATGTGCCGCACAGGGGATCCCTCCAGGGATCGCGACGGGCGTCCGGCCCATTTCGTCAGGGTGGCTTGACGTAAAGGTGATCTGACGAAAAACTCGGGGCATGTCGACTCCTTATGACCTTGAACGTCATTTCACGCTGCTGACCGCAGTCGCCCGCTATGAGGCGCTGAGGGCGCGCGATACGCTCGCGGCGCTGGATGACCACGACGACGGCGAGACCGGCGCGGGGGCACTTACGCGCGCCGAGACCCTGGAGATGCTCGCGCTCGGCGAGGTGATCGCACGGAAGGCCGGCTACGGCCGCCAGTTGTCCGTCCGCTCCGCACGCCGGGCCGGAGCATCGTGGGCCCAGATCGGCGCCGCGCTGGGCACCAGCAAGCAGGCGGCCTGGGAGACCCATAACCGGTGGATCGACGAGCAGGCCAGGCGACCGGACGCGCCGGGGCATTGGGGCTGGGACGACGTCGACGTCGCGGCCGCGCGAGCCCTGGCGGGCGAACCGGACGAAAAGGAGGAGGCATGACCGCGCGGCACGGACACCGATCGGGGCGGACCCGACGGCCGCGGGGCGAATCCTGCCGCCAGGGCCGGTTTCGGGTCAGGAGCTCGGGGGGCGCGGCGTCTGATCAGTGTGGTGGTCCAGCAGGCGGGTGAGCAGCCGCACGAACTGGTCGCGTTCGGCAGGGGTCAGCGGGGCGAGCAGCTCGTCGTGGAGGTCGTCCAGGACCTTGTCGAGGCGGCGCAGGCGCCTGCCGCCTTCGGCGGTGATCGTGATGACGTTGCGGCGGCGGTCGCCGGGATCAGGCGCCCGGCCGACCAGACCGCGCTCGGCCAGTTCGTTGACGATGCCGACCATGTCGCTGCGGTAGATGCCGGTGCGCCGGCTCAGCGTCGCCTGGCTGGCCGGGCCGTGCTCCTGCAACGAGGCCAGTACGGCGTAGTGCCATTTGCGGGCGTCGACCCGGGCCAGTCCCTCGTTGATCAGCCGGTCCGACTGGGCGGTCATGCCCGACAGCAGGCGACTGGCCCGCCGGCGCAGCCTGTCCGGCGTTTTCGTCTCGCCGTCGTGCGGCATGTCCGCGGCCTCGGCTCCGCTGTCCATGGCGCCGATCCTACCGCGTTGCGTTAGTCCGACTAACGATGCGGGTTCGTTCCTGGACCCGCGAGAACTGGTCTGTTCCCGGGAGGCCGCGGACACCTGCGGGAGTGCCGCCACGCACCGCCGGCGAGCACCTCGTCCGGGCGGCCGCGGTCAGATGACGCTCGGGGGCGGGATCGTTCCTAGGCCGTGCGGCGGGCGATGGCGGTGATGAGGGGTTGCAGCAGCCGGGCGGCCAGCGGGCCGAAGGCGGCGAGGATGAGCACGTACCCGGCCGACAGCGGCCCGAGGTCGGGATGGGCGCCGGCCGCGACCGCGAGCCCGGCGATGACGATGTTGAACTCACCCCGGGGGATGAGCGCGATGCCGGCGCGGGCCTGACCGGCCTTGGCGACGCCGGCGCGGCGCGCGGCGTAGGCGCCGGTGAGCAGCTTGGTGGCCATGCTGACCACGGCCAGCAGCGCCGCCAGGCCGGCCATCGGCCAGATCGCCGCCGGGTCGGTCTGCAGTCCGAAGAAGACGAAGAACACCGCGGCGAACAGGTCGCGCAGCGGGGTCAGCAGCGCGCGGGCCTCGTGCGCCAGCTCGCCCGACAGCGCGATGCCGACCAAGAACGCCCCGACCGCCGCCGAGACCTGCAGCTGCTGGGCGATGCCGGCGACCAGCAGCGCCAATCCCATCACCTTCAACAGCAGCACCTCGGAGTTGGGGCTGGCCACGAAGGTCTCGATGACGCGCCCGAAGCGAAGGGCCACCAGCAGCACCGTCCCGGCCGTGCCCAGGGCGATGGCCACGGTGACCGCGCCGGCGGCCAGGCTCACCCCGGCGAGGATGGCGGTGAGGACCGGCAGATACAGCGCCATCGTCAGGTCTTCGAAGACCAGCAGCGACAGCACCACGGGGGTTTCGCGGTTGCCGATCCAGCCGAGGTCGGACAGCACCTTGGCGGTGATGCCGGAGGAGGTGGCGTAGGTGACTCCGGCCATCGCCACGGCCGCCACCGGGCCCCAGCCGAGCAGCAGCGCGACCGCCGCGCCGGGGGCGGCGTTGAGCGCCAGGTCCATCAGCCCGCCGCGCGCGTTGCCGCGCAGGCTGGCCATCAGTTCGTCGGCGTTGTACTCAAGGCCCAGGGTGAGCAGCAGCAGGACCACGCCGATCTCGGCGCCGACCGCGATGAAGTCCTCGCTGGTGGCCAGGGGCAGGATGCCGCCCTGGCCGAACGCCAGGCCGGCCACCAGGTACAGCGGGATGGGGGAGATGCCTGCGCGCAACGCCAGCGCGCCGAGCACGCCGAGGACCAGAACGATGCCGCCGAGTTCGATGAAGAGTTCTGCCGTGTGCACGCGTGCCTATCCGCCGGCGAGGATGTCGGCGACGGCGGAGGTGCTCTCCGCGTCTCCGACGACGACCACCACGTCTCCGGCGGCGAGCCGGAAGTCGGGGGTGGGACTGGTGTTCACCTGCGCGCCGCGCACGACGGCCACGATGGAGGCGCCGGTACGGGTGCGCACCCGCGCGTCGCCCATCGGCGCTCCCGCGAAGGGGGAGCCGGCGGCGACGGGAAGCTGGACGCTGACCAGCCCTTCGACCTCGCGGTGCAGGTCGTTGAGCCGCTGGACGATGCGCGGGGCGCCGAGCAGCTCGACCAGGGCGTCGGCCTCCTCGTCGTTGAGCTGGATCGCCTCGCATGCCCGGTCGGGGTCGTGCCGGTCGTAGATGACCAGGTCCCGGCGGCCGCCGCGGTGGGACACCACCGCGATTCTGCGGCCTTGGTGGGTGGTGAACTCGTGTTTGAGTCCGATCCCCGGCAGTGCCGTCTGCTCGATCTCCACCGGCCCGTCGCCCCTATCCAGCCGTATGTCATTCGGTCGCGGTTATCACCTGTACAAGAACATGCCAAATGTTCACATATAGGTGGATGACTGTGAGGTTAGCAGGTGTGAGCGGCCCCCAGGCGGCCGAGATCATCGCCCGGACGACAGGGCCGCGGGTCCGCGACCGCGGTCAGATGACCAGGTCCAGGGCCAGCACCAGCAGCAGGCCGACCACCGAGATCACCGTCTCCATCGCCGACCAGGTCTTGATGTTCTGGCCCACGCCGAGGCCGAAGTACTCCTTCACCAGCCAGAACCCGGCGTCGTTGACGTGGGAGAAGAACAGCGACCCCGCGCCGATGGCCAGCACCAGCAGCGAGGTCTCCCCGGTGCTCAGGGCGGTGACCAGCGGGGCAAGGATGCCCGAGGCGGTGACGGTGGCCACCGTCGCCGACCCGGTGGCCAGGCGGATGAGCACGGCGACCAGCCAGGCCAGCAGCAGCACCGACAGGCCGCTGTGCTGCACCCAGTCGGCGACCAGCTTGCCGATGCCGGTGTCGACCAGCGTCTGCTTGAACCCGCCGCCGGCCGCGACGATCAGCAGGATGCCGGCGATCGGCGGCAGCGAGGCCTCCAGCGACGCGGTGATCGCCTTGCGGTCCATGGCGCCGCCGCGTCCCAGCGTGAAGATCGCGACGATGACCGCGATGAGCAGCGCCACCAGCGGCGTGCCCAGGAAGTCCAGCACCGACCGCACCGCGCCGCCCTCGGCGGCGAGCAGGTCGGCGGCGGCCTTGCCCATCATCAGCGCCACCGGCAGCAGCACGGTGGCCACGGTGACGCCGAACGAGGGCCGCCGCGCGGCGGGCTCGGCCGTCCCCGGCTCGTACAGTCCGGGCGCCGGCGCCTCCACCCAGCGGGCCGCGTAGCGGGCGAACAGCGGGCCGGCGATGACCACGGTGGGCAGCGCGACCAGCACGCCGAGTCCCAGGGTGAGGCCGAGGTCGGCCTTGAGCGCGTCGATGGCCACCAGCGGGCCGGGGTGCGGCGGCACCAGGCCGTGCATCACCGACAGCCCGGCCAGGGCCGGGATGCCGACCCTGATCAGCGAAAGACCCGAGCGGCGCGACACCAGGAAGATCACCGGCATCAGCAGCACGAGGCCGATCTCGAAGAACATCGGCAGGCCGATGATGGCGCCCACCGCGGCCATCGCCCAGGGCAGCGAGCGGGCGCTGGAGCGGCCGACGATGGTGTCGACGATCTCGTCGGCGCCGCCGGAGTCGGCCAGCAGCTTGCCGAACATCGCGCCGAGCGCGATCAGCGTGCCGACGCCGGCCGCGGTGGCGCCGAAGCCGTCGGTGAAGCTGGCGATCACATCGGCCATCGGCAGGCCGGCGATGGCGCCGACCGCCAGCGAGCCGAGCGTCAGGCTGAGGAACGGGTGCAGTTTGAAGCGCGTGATCAGCAGCACGATCAGGGCGATGCCGATCAGCGCGGCCGGCAGCAGGCGTCCGGCCGCGACCGCCGCGCCGGCCGAGGGGGCCAGCGCGATCGTGGCGGGGCTCACGGCCGTTCCCCGGGAGCCGCGGAATCGGCCGGTGGCGCCGGTGCGCCGCCGGCCGTGCGGCCGGGAGAGGCGGCGGCGAGGTAGTCCTCGACGAGCCGCTCGACGCTGCGGGTCAGGTCGAGCACGATGCCGTGCTCGTCGGGCTGCAACGGCTGCAGGGTGGCGAACTGCGAGGCGACCAGCGAGGCGGGCATGAAGTGCCCGGGCCGGCCGGCCACCCGCAGGCGCACGACCTCCTGGTCTCCGGCGAGGTGGACGAAGCACGCCTGCGGCGCGGAGGCGCGCAGCACGTCGCGGTAGGCGCGCTTGAGCGCCGAGCAGCTGACCACGCCGCCGCCCGCGGCGTGATCGGCCAGCCAGCCGCCGATCGCGCGCAGCCAGGGCAGCCGGTCGTCGTCGTCCAGCGGCACGCCCGCCGTCATCTTGGCGACGTTGGCGGGGCTGTGGAAGTCGTCGGCGTCGGCGAACGGCACCCGCAGGCGCCGGGCCAGCGCCGCGCCGACGGTCGTCTTGCCCGAGCCGGTGACCCCCATGACGACCAGCAGCGGCGGCGCCGGGGTTTGACCGGCGGGGCCGGGGGAACTCGGGGGCGGAGGATCTGTGGGGTTCATACTCGGGGGCCTCTCCACGGGGCTGCCGCACAGCTTGTCACGATTAAGCATCCTAATCAAGGATTAATGCCCGATTGATCATACTTTTGCGGCGATAGTGCGGCGCGTCGGCCGTCCCGTGGCAGGATTGGCGGTCGTGGGAGCCAAAGGCCAGACCAATACCGGTCTGCACCGCAGCGTCCTGGACGGGCTCGGCGTCCAGATCACCTCCGGCGCGCTCCCCGCCGGGCGCGTTCTGCGCATCGAGCAGCTCGAAGAGCACTTCGCGGTGTCCCGGTCGGTGATCCGCGAGGCCATCCGGGTGCTGGAGTCCATGGGACTGGTGTCCAGCCGGCGCCGCGTCGGCGTCACCGTCGCCCCGCGCGGCCGCTGGAACCTGTTCGACCCGCGCATCATCCGCTGGCGGCTGGACGGCGAGGACCGCGACCGGCAGCTGCGCTCCCTGGACGAGCTGCGCCGCGGCGTCGAGCCGGTGGCCGCCGCCCTGGCCGCCCGCGAGGCCACCCCCGAGCAGTGCGGGGTGCTCACCGGCACCGTCATGCGAATGGCCGTGCACGGCAGGGCCGGCGACCTCGCGGCCTACCTGGAGGCCGACGTGCTGTTCCACCGCACGCTGCTGGAGGCGTCCGGCAACGAGATGCTCGCGGCGCTCACCGACGTGGTCGCCGAGGTGCTCACCGGCCGCCCCCGCCACCTGGCGCCCGCCCATCCCGAGCCCTCGGCGATCCGCGGGCACGCCGAGGTCGCCCAGGCCGTGCAGGCGGGCGACGCCGAGGCCGCCGAGCGGGCCATGCGCGAGATCGTCGAAAGGGAACGCTCCGAACACGTCGAACGACGACCGCGGTAGACCGGTCCCGCCGGTCGAGGCCACGCCGTGGCCGGCATCCGCGCCGATCCGGCGCGGCAGGCCGCCCACGCCGTGGGGCTGATCGTCCTCACCGTGGGCGATGACCGGATCGCCGCCATCACCCACTTCCTGGACGGAGGGCTGCCACCCCGGTTCGGGCTCCCCGCGGCCATTTCCCCGTCCGAGCCTCAGGGGCGAGACGGCGGGGGCCGACCTTCACGGGAAGCTGCAGAGGAACCGGTAGTAGTCGCAGAGGTGATCGCAGTGGTACCGGTTCCACGGGCCGGGACCGGTGCGGGGGTGAGGTGCCGGCGGCCGGGCGTCTGCTATATCGGTGGTATCCGTTTTGTTCGGTCGCCAGAAGCGGGAGCGCCGTGCCCGGGGAACATGTGACGATCCGGGCGGTGACGCCGGAGGATCTGCAGGCCGTCGCCGCCATCTACGCCCACTACGTCCTCGGCGGCGTCGCCACCTTCGAGGAGGTCCCGCCGGATCCGGACGACTGGCGGCGGCGCCTGGACGATCTGGCGGGGCGGGCACTGCCGTTCCTGGTGGCCGACCTCGGCGGGACGGTGGCCGGGTACGCCTACGCCGGGCCCTTCCGGCCCAAGCCCGCCTACCGGCACACCGTCGAGGACAGCATCTACCTGGCCCCCGGCCACACCGGCAAGGGGCTGGGCCGGGCGCTGATGGGACCGCTGCTGGCCCGGGCGGCCAAGGCGGGCGCCCGCCAGATGGTGGCGGTCATCGCCGACACCGGGGACCCCGGCTCACGCGCCCTGCACGAGGCCTTCGGCTTCGCCCAGGCGGGCGTACTCAAAGGCGTGGGGTTCAAGCACGGCCGCTGGATCGACACCGTTCTCATGCAACGCGCCCTGGTCCCTGCCCCCTGAACACCCCCGCCGACGACCGTACCGGCCAGGCCGGAGGCCGGCGGGGCGATTCTGGGCCGTATACCCGAATTACTCTCACTTGATACGGTATCGAATGAAAAGATCATGGGTAATATCCCCTTATGACCGCTGATGTTCCGCGCAGAACCACCGCCCCGCGTGCGACCGACCCCCCGGGCGACGCCTCGCCGTTCGCCCTCGGCCTGCTGCTGCGCCAGGCGCATTGGCGCGCGGCCGCGGTGATGACGGAGGCGCTTCGCCCGCTCGGCATCGAGTTGCGGCATTTCGCCGTGCTGCTCGTGCTGGTCGACCGCGGAGCCACGATGCAGCGGGACCTGGCGGCGGCGACGGGCTCGGACAAGGCGGGGATCATGCGGGTCGTCGACGATATGGAGCGCATGGGGCTGGCCGTGCGCAAGCCCGTTCCCGGGGACCGGCGGGCCCGGGCGGTGGAGGTCACCGCCAAGGGCGTCGAGCTCTTCAACGCGGCCCACGTGGCGGCCGGACCGCTGGCCGAGCGCCTGGTCGCCGACCTGGCGCCCGGCGAGCCCGAGCAGCTGAAGCAGCTGCTGACCCGCTTCGCCTATCCCGAGGGCGGTGAGGCGTAGTCCACGGGCGCCGCGGCGGCCGCCGGCGGCCTTCGCCGGTGCGGGCCGGCCACTCCCGTACCGGCCCTGACCCCCAAGGGGGCCGCGACCGCGCCGCGGCCTTTCTCCCCAGGTGTCAGGGGAGGGTGAGGATGACCGGCCCGTCGTCGGTGACGGCCACCGAGTGCTCGAGGTGGACGGTGCGGCTGCCGTCACCGCTGCACAGTGACCAGCCGTCATCGGCCATCGCATAGGCGTCCCCGCCTCCGGCCATCAGGCTCGGCTCGATGGCGATGACCAGGCCGGGGCGCAGCCGCAGGCCGCGCCCCGGGCGGCCCTCGTTCGGCACGAACGGGTCCTCGTGCATGGCCCGTCCGATGCCGTGGCCGGCGAAGTCGGTCTGGATGCCGTAGCCGGCCCCGCGGCCGATGCGGGACATGGCCTGGCCGATGTCGCCCATCCGCGCGCCCGGCACGGCCTGCTCGATCCCGGCGGCCAGCATGCGCTCGGCCGTGCGGATCAGCTCGCCGTCGCCCGGGCGGGGCCGGCCGACGCAGAAGCTGACGGCCGCGTCGGCGTGCCAGCCGTCGACGTGGGCGGCGCAGTCGACGCTCAGCAGGTCACCGTCGCGCAGCCGGTAGCCGGTGGGCAGGCCGTGCAGCATGACCTCGTTGACCGAGGTGCAGATCACGCCGGGGTAGGGGGTCGCGCCGAACGACGGGTGGTAGCCGAGGAACGACGATGCGGCCCCGGCCTCGTACATGACCTGGCGGGCCAGCTCGTCCAGCTCGCGCAGGGACACCCCGGCGGCGGCGTGCGAGCGGACCTGGGCGTGCACCGCGGCGACGACCCGGCCGGCCTCGCGCATCACTTCGATCTCGCCGGCGGTCTTGAGCTCGATCAACTCCGGCCTCCTCACCTGATCCAATAACTATACCGGTATTAGTATTGGCTCATGGTACGAGAACCGCTGTCCATCGCCGACCGCCTGCGCGGGGAACGGCTGGGCGAGCTGCTGCGCGAGGCCAGGGGCTCGCGCAGCATCACCGACGTGGCGCTGCGGGCCGGGATCTCCCCCGAAACGCTGCGCAAGATCGAAAGGGGCCGCATCCCCACGCCGGCCTTCTTCACGGTGGTCGCCGTCGCCGAGGTCCTGGACCTGTCGCTCGACGCGCTCCTGGCGCAGGTCGGCCCGCCCGAGACCCCCGCCGCCGGGGCGGGCGAGGCCGTCGCGCGCCCCCGGGCCGGCGGCGCGCGCGAAGCCGCGGGGTGACGGCCCGCCCGGCCATCTTGCCGTGACGTCGCCCACAACCGCGCGAATAGTATTGATTGATACATTCTCGCCTGATATCGTCGCGTACATAACGGAATGGGGACGCGGTACACAGACGGGGAGATGAGGATCGTGGACGTCTACGAGGCGGTCACGAGCCGGCGGGCGGTACGCGGGTTCACCGACCAGCCCGTCCCGTTGGAGGTGCTGCGGCGGGTGCTGTCCGCGGCGGCGCGGGCGCCCTCGGGGTCCAACCTCCAGCCGTGGCGCATCTACGTGCTGACCGGCGAGCCGCTGGCCGAGCTCAAACGGCGGGCCCGTGAGCGCCTGGCGGCGGGCGACCCCTGGGACGAGCGCGAGTACGAGATGTACCCGCCCGCGCTGAGGTCCCCCTACCGCGAACGGCGCTTCGCCTTCGGCCGCGAGCGCTACGGCGCGCTCGGCATCTCGCGCGACGACCTGGAGGCACGCCAGAGGGCCGCCACCGCCAACTGGGACTGTTTCGGCGCGCCCGCCGCCCTGTTCTGCTACATCGACCGCGACATGGGCCCGCCGCAGTGGGCCGACGCCGGCATGTACCTGCAGACCGTCATGCTGCTGCTGCGCGCCGAAGGGCTGCACAGCTGCCCGCAGATGGCCTGGTCGATGTACCGCAGGACCGTCGCGGAGCTGCTGTCACCCCCGGACGGGCTCATCCTGTTCTGCGGCATGTCCATCGGGTTCGAAGACGTGACGGTGAGCCACACCCGCACCGGCCGGGCCCCGCTGGGGGAGACGGTCACCTTCGTCGGGGTCCCGTCCCGCGACCGCGCGCCGCGCCCGCCGTGCCCGCAGCGCCCCGCCCGCCCCTCGGCGGCCTCGCCGCAGCCGGCTCGCCGTGCGGCCACGGCCACCGGCAGGGCCAGGCCATGACGGGCGGCGAGGGGACGTGCTCCCGGCCGCCGCGCCGCACGGACGCGGGCCGCGGGCCGACCGGCCTGCGCGGCCTTCCCCGCCCCGTGGCGGTGGCGGTCGGCGGCGGGGGAGTGCTCGGCGCCGCGCAGGTCGGCGCCGGGTACGCGCTGGAGGAGCGAGGGTTCGTACCCGACATGATCATCGGCACCTCGGTGGGCGCCCTGAATGGAGCCATCGCGGCCGCCCACCCCGGCCAGGCCTCGCCACTGCTGGAACTGGTGTGGACCCACGCCCATCGCCGTGAGGTGTTCCCGCTCGGCCACCTGCCCTCGCGAGGCGGCATCTTCGCCGATCGCGGCCTGCGCAGGCTGATCGCCCAGGCCGGGCTGCCGTCGCGGATCGAACAGCTTCACATCCCGTTCACCGCGGTGGCCATGGACCTGGCCACCGGCGCCCAGGCGCTGCTCGACCACGGAGACCTGGAGTCCGCGCTGCTGGCCAGCGCGGCCATCCCGGGGATCCTGCCCCCGGTGGACCGCGACGGCCGCACCCTCGTCGACGGCGGAGTGATCGCCTTCGTCCCGGTATGGGCGGCCGTGCAGGCGGGGGCGGCCAGCGTGGTGGTGCTGTCCACCGGGCCGACGAGCCGGCCGCCGCGCCCGATCGTCCCGCCCCGGCGGGCGACCGCGGTCGCCGCCCGGGCGGCGCTGCTGCTGTTGCACCACCAGATCGAACGCGACCTGCACGGGGTCGCCGGGAAGATCCCGACCGTCGTGCTGCCGACCGGCGTCGAGACCTGGCCCGCCCCGTGGGACTTCGGCCAGTCCCGGCGGCTGATCACCACCGCGTTCCACGCGGCGGGCCGCTTCGTCGACGAGCTGCGCATCGACGGGCCCGGCCTCTACCGGCTCGACAACGACCCTGTGCCGGTCCCGGCCGGCCCGTCCCGCGCACGCACCGCCGTAGGGGAGGCCTGCCGATGAGCACCGTCGCGTTCGTCAACATCGCCATGCACGGGCACGTCAACCCGACGCTGCCGGTCGTGGCGGAACTCGTCCGCCGCGGACACCACGTCACCTACCACACCACGCCCGCGTTCTCCCCGCAGATCCAGGCCACCGGCGCGACCGTGTGCCTCTACCCCGACAACGGCCCCCTGCTCGCCGACCCGCCGATGCCGGTCACGATGCTGGAGGGGCTCGCGCGCACCTCCGCCGACCTGCTGCCGGCCGTGCTGGCCGATCTGCGCCGCATCCGCCCCGACCTGATCGTCCACGGCGCCGCCTGCCCCTGGGGCGCGGTCGCCGCCCGCGAACTCGGCGTCCCGGCGGCGGCGCTGCTCACCACGTTCGCGTTCAACCATCACGCGCCCAGCCCCACCCGCGCCTCGTGGGAACTGCTGGCCACGGCGGCAGCCCGGCCGCGCGTCGCCCGCGGCTACCTGCGGGCGCGGTGGGGACTGGCGCGCCGCTACGACACCCGCACCCTGCCCCTGGTCGACCTGCTGAACGTGCGCCAGCCGCTCAACCTGGTGTTCACCTCGCGTGCCTTCCAGCCCGGCGCCGGCGCCTTCGACCCGTCGTTCCGGTTCGTCGGCCCGAGCATCGGCGCCCGTCCACCCGACCCGTCGTTCCCCGCCGGCGCCCTGCGCGACCCGGTCCTGTACGCCTCGATGGGCACGGTGTTCGACGGCGGCCCGCGACTGCTGCACGAGTTCGCCACCGCCCTCGCGCCGCTGGGCGGCACCGTGGTCATCTCCACCGGGCACACCGACCCTGCCGCGCTTGCACCGCTGCCGGACAACGTGCTCGCCCGCCGCTTCGTGCCGCAGCCGGAGGTGCTGGCCCGCGCCGCGCTGTTCGTCACCCACGGAGGTATGAACAGCGTCAACGAGGCCATGCGCGCCGGAGTGCCGATGCTGGTGGTCCCCCAGGGCGCCGACCAGCCGATGGTGGCCCGGCGGGTGGTGCAGCTCGGCGCCGGCCTGTCGATCCGCGCCCAGGACGCCACCGCGCCGACCGTGAGCGACCTCGCCCGGCGCCTGCTCGACGAGCCGTGCTTCCGGGCCGCGGCCGCCACCTTGCAACTCGCCCAGCGCGAGGCCGGCGGCCATCTGCGCGCCGCCGACGAACTCGAGAACTACCTGCACCGGACGGGCCGGCCCGTCCTGGCGGGCTCGCCGCGGGAGCGGTGAGCGATGCCACCCGCCGTTGTCATCCTGCTGCTGTTCGCCGGGCTGTCGGAGGCCTGCGGGCGGATCCTGCCCATGGTGGCCCGCCGGTCCGGCGCGCCGCGGTCCCAGGCGATCCTGGCGCTGCTGGCCGGCGCCGTGATCGAAGGCGCCGTGTTCGCGCTGTGGCCGCTCACCGCATGGACCCTCGCCGGGCTCATGCCGTCGGCCCCGCCGACGGCCGCCGCCGCGCCGTCGTGGACGCCCGGCCTGGCCGCCCCGCTGCTCCTGGCCGCCGTCCTGGCCTTCCCGCTGCTCGGGCCCCTGCTGCACCTGCTGCTCCTCGCGGGCGTCGGCGCCGGCCTGGTCGCCCCGCTCGCCGCGGCGACGCACCTCGGCTGGTGGACCGCCGCGTTCTGCGTTGCCGTCGCCGGAGCCGGGCTCGGCGCCGCCGTCGACGCCGCCCGCCGCCTGATCGTGAAGATCAGCGCCATCGAGGCGCGGCAGGCGCTCACATGACCGCCTTCCCGCTGCTGGTCCTGGCGGTCGGCGCGGTCCTGCTGGCCGAAGCCCTGCTCGCCCGCTACGAGGTGATGGCCTACAGCGCCGGCTGGCGGACCCCCGCCACCGACCTCCCGCACGGCATGCCCTACGCCCGGGGCGCGGACCCCGACCGCCCTCCGGCCGCCTACCTGGTCTACCTGGACGGCATCGGCAAACGCCGCTTCCGCGACACCCGGGACGGAGGCCGGCTGGTCAAGGCGCTGATCGCCGGAGCGCCGGAGCTGCGGGTGCTCGGACAGGTGCAGCCCTACTCTCCGCTGGCCGACCCGCTCGCCGACCGGCCCCTGTGGGCGTGGCTGCGCCGCCGCGCCGGGCTGCTGCTGTTCCTGCACAACGTCATGCAGATCTTCGTCGCCGCCGACCACCGCTACCGCCCGCTGTACAACCGCGCCGTCGGCGCCCAGATCGCCCACCACCTGCGCCTGGCCGGGTATCGGCCCGGCAGCGGCATGCCCCTGGTGCTGCTCAGCTACAGCGGCGGCGCCCAGGTCGCCACCGGCGCGGTCGAAGAAGTGCACACCCTGCTGCGCATCCGGCCCCTGCTGATCACCCTGGGCGGGTTCCACAACGGCGCCAACGACCTCACCCACGCCCACCACCTGCATCGGCTCACCAGCGCCGCCGACCAGATCGAGCGGGTCTGCGTCTGGATCTTCCCGCAGCGCTGGCGGCTGTGGCGCCGCAGCGGCTGGAACCGCGCCCGCCACGCCGGGAAGATCACCGAGCACCGGCTCGACCCGGCCACCCACATGGGGCGGCGCAGCTACATCAGCCTGGACGCGCGGCTGCCCGACGGCCGCACCCACCTCGACCACACCGCCGGCGCCGTGATCGCGCTCATCCGCGCCCACAGCGGCACGGCCGCCGATCCGCCGGAGGTGAGGACCCGCTCAGGGCACGGCGGGTACGGGCGCTGAGCCGCCGTCGGCGGCCGTCTTGTGCCGCCACTGCTCGATGACCTGCTGGAACGCCTCGTTCAACAGCAGGAGAAGTTCGGTGGAGGACGCGAAGCGGGCGCCTGCCGGGGTCTCGACCCCGAGGATCTCGGCCCCGCGCCGCGACGCCGCCGCCAGGGCGTCGTTCATCCGCACGGACGCGATGAGGGACCGCAGCCAGATCTCATCGTCGATGACATAGCGTTCGCGCCGCGCGCCGGGGGCC
The DNA here is from genome assembly GCF_055586705.1 of Sphaerisporangium sp. NPDC049457. Classification (NCBI taxonomy): domain Bacteria; kingdom Bacillati; phylum Actinomycetota; class Actinomycetes; order Streptosporangiales; family Streptosporangiaceae; genus Sphaerisporangium; species Sphaerisporangium sp. NPDC049457. The sequence continues at coordinate 282,061 of NZ_JBVJHR010000007.1, forward strand.
CGTTCGCGCCTGAGCATTCCCTGCCGTTCGAGGAAGGCGACCGCGTGCGAGACCGACGCGGGGCTGACGCCGAGCCGCCGGACCAGCTCGGCGGCGGTCGAGGCGCCGGCGTCGGTGATGTACAGGCAGGCCAGCACCCTGGCCTCCATCCGGGGCAGCCCCTGCTGGACGAGCAGAGCGGTGAAGGACTCGGCGAAGTCCCGCACCGCCTCTGGATCACGTCCATGGCCGCCGTCGTGGACCGGCGGGGCCGCGGGCCGGGCCTGCTTGTGCCGGCGCGCACGATGCCGTGCCGCCTCCTGCGCCCGCCGCGCCCGGTAATCGCCGGGCCCGCCGTTGCGGGTGACCTCCCGCATGACGGTCGAGGCGGGCCGGCCGAGCCGCCGGCCGATCTCGGCGTATCCGAGCCCTTCGGCCAGCCCCGCGGCGATGTGCTCGCGGTCCTCGTCGGTGAGTCTGCCTCCGGGCATCGGCGCTCGTCTCCCATCTGCCGGCACGCGGAGCCTGGCGCCCGCGCACTCGCTGCACAGTATGCGTTCACCCGCAGCCCATTGCAATGCACCGCCTCGTCCCCCGTTGCGTTCATCTTCATATTCATTGCAATGCGAGCCGGGAAATCCCCAGAAACAGGCGACTTCGTCGGGCAATCGGCGTTGACGAATACGTAAACGCAATATAGCGTCACGGGTGTTCAGAGATTCCCGAACCATGGCGGATATCGGCGGCACCGCACAGGAAGTGCTCGTGACGGAGCACACCCCGCCCCCGCGTACCGCACGCGGGAGGCAGGAGCGCCAGGCCGGGACGGCTCTGACCGATCGAACGCCGCACGCAAGGAGATCCATGATGGAAAAGGGCAACCGCCTGTCCGAAGCAGGGCTGCGCAGACTGCGCGACGTGCTGGCACGGCACGTCGACTCCGGCGACATCCCCGGGCTCGTCGCCCTGGTCGGCCTGGGCGGCCGGACGCACGTCGAAGCGATCGGGACCATGAGCCATGACGGCGGCGCGCCGATGCGCCGCGACACGATCTTCCGGATGGCCTCCACCTCCAAGCCGGTCGCGGTCGCGGCGGCGATGGTCCTGCTGGACGAGTGCAGGCTGCGGCTGGACGACCTGGTGGAGCCATGGCTGCCCGAACTCGCCGGCCGCCGGGTGCTCAAGCGCATCGACGGCCCGCTGGACGACACCGTGCCGGCGCGGCGGCCGATCACCGTACGCGACCTGCTGACCTCCACGTTCGGGCTCGGCATGGACATGACGGCGCTGGGCGCTCCCATCATGGGCGCGATCTTCGAGCAGGGGCTCACGCCCGACCTGCCCGAGCCGATGCCCGAGCCGGACGAGTGGATGCGCCGCCTCGGCACGCTCCCGCTGATGTACCAGCCCGGAGAGCGCTGGCAGTACCACATCAGCAACGACCTGCTCGGCGTGCTCGTCGCCAGGGTCACCGGCCGGCCGTTCGAGACGTTCCTGCGCGAACGCGTCTTCGGTCCCCTGGGCATGAACGACACCGGTTTCGCCGTGCCCGCCGGCGAGATCGACCGGCTGCCGCCCCTGTACGCCCCCGACCCGCGCACCGGAGAGTTCAACGTGTGGGACGAGGCCAAAGGCGGGCGCTGGAGCCGGCCTCCGGCGTTCCAGGGCGGCGGTGGCGGGCTGGTCTCCACCGCCGACGACTACCACGCCTACTTCCGGATGCTGCTGAACCGCGGGATGCACGGCACCGAGCGGATCCTGTCCGGGCCGGCCGTCGAGCTGATGACCACCAACCGCCTCACCCCCGGGCAGCAGGCCGCCCGCACCGCCCTGGCCACCGACAACGTCCATCTGTCCTACGGCCAAGGCCAGCACGGCGGCTGGGGCTTCGGGATGGCGGTGCGCACCTACCGCGGCGACTACGCGCCCGTCGGCCAGTTCGGCTGGGACGGCGGAAGCGGCACCTCCACCTACGCCGACCCGCAGAACGGGCTCACCGGAATCCTGCTCACCCAGGTCGGGATGTCCGTCCCCAACTCCGCGCGGCTCATCCACGACTTCTGGACCACGCTCTACCAGGCGATCGACGACTGACGCCGAACCCGACACCCGAGATCAGATCAACCTGACGAAGTACTACCGGCGCTCGATGTGAGAGGGAGTTCTCGCGGCCGGGTGGACGGGCGGCAGACCGTACCTGGCCAGCAGGTCGTGTCCGCCGTCGAAGACGGTGACGCGCGCGATGCCTCCGGCGGTCACGGTGAGGACGCCCAGTCCCCACGCGCGGTGGATCCCGTCCTCGCCGCGGAGGTAGGCGGCCGCGGCGGGCCGCCCGCCGGCCAAGGCCGGGATCATCCGCCACCTCCCACGAGATCCGATCACATCGGCCAGGAAGCGCAGGCAGCTCACCCGGCCGGAGAACCACCTACCCGTCCCCGCCAGCTCGATCGCGGCGTCGGCGCGCAGCGCCCGCTCCAAAGCGGCCGTATCGGCGTTCTCGAAACCGGTGATGTACTGCTCCAGCAGCGCCCGGCTGCGCGGATCGGTGGGCTCGACGATCTGTTCGTGCTCCGGGACCGCTTCGTCGAGGCGGGCACGAGCCCGCTGCAGCGCGCTTTTGACCGCGGCGATCGACATGCCGAGCATGGCCGCGACCTCGGCGGCCGGAAAGCCGAGCACCTCTCTGAGCAGGAACACGGCCCGCTGCCGCGCGGACAGGTACCGCAGGCTCACCATGAGCGCCAAGCGCAGGCTCTCCCGTGCGGTGACGATCGCCGCCGGGTCCTGCGACTCCCGGGGCACCAGCCCGCCGGGGGTCGCCTGCGGCCACGCCCCGCCGGCCCCGGCCCCGGCCGGCGTGGCGTCGGGATCGCCGGCGGGGCCGGCCAGGCCGGACGGCAACGCCGACCGGCCGCGGCGCTCAAGGGTGGTCAGGCAGGCGTTGGTGGCGATGCGGTACAGCCAGACCCGCAGCGACGCGCGGCCCTCGAAGGTGGCGAAGGAACGCCATGCCCGCAGGTAGGTCTCCTGCACGAGGTCTTCGGCCTCGTCCGCCGAACCCAGCAGGCGATAGCAGTGCGTGAGCAACTCGCGCCGGAACGGCTCGGTACGCTCGGCGAACTCACCGGCGTCCGGCACCGCGCCTGTCCTTGGCGTCATCACCACTCCCGTGAATCACCCCGCGGCACCGTAAGGTCCCTGGGTGACGATCGAACGTTACAGTCCGAGCCTGGGCCGCACCCACGCGGCCATCCGGCTGATCGCCTCGTCAGCCTCCGGCGCCCTCCCCGCGGCCATCTGGAAGGTGTGCTGCATGCCGGGAAAGACGTCGAGCCGCACCTCGACACCGGCTTTGCGGGCGTGCTCGCCCAGCCGGCGGGCGTCGTCCAGCAGCACCTCGTCCCCGCCCACCTGGATGTAGACGGGCCCGAGGCCGGACAGGTCGGCGTACAGCGGGCCGGCCAGCGGATCGCGGCGGTCGCCACCTGTTCCCAGGAAGGCGCCGGCCAGCCCGCGCACGACCTCGGCGGAGAAGAAGGCGTCCTTGTCGCGGTTGGTCGCATAGGACTCCCCGGTGGCCTCCATGTCCACCCACGGCGAGAACGGCATCGCCGCCGCGGGCAACGGCAGGCCCCGTTCCCGGGCCCGCAACTGAGTGGTGATCGACAGCCCGCCGCCGCAGGAGTCGCCGGCGAAGGCGATGTGACGCGGACTGATCCGCTGGTCGAGCAGCCACCGGTACACCGCGGTCGCGTCGTCGACCTGCGCCGGGTGAGTGTGGGCAGGCGCGAGACGATATTCGAAGATCAGCGCCCGCGCGCCGGTCGCCTTGGCCAGATGGCCGAACAGCTTGCGGTGCGAGGCGATCGACCCCGTGACGAACCCGCCACCGTGCATGCAGAGCAGCACGCGGTCCTCGGCGGCTTGTTCCGGCACCGCCCACATCGCGGGCAGGCCGCCCGCGCCGGCCTCGGCATAGCCGACCCCCCGCGGTTCGGCCGTCAGGCCGCCCCAGGACTCGTCGTCCGGCCGCCCGGGCCGCCCGTCGGCCGAACGAAGCGAGGCCCAGTGCCGCCTGACCGCCTCGGATTCCCTGCTCGGCATCGCCGTGTCTCCCTCCTGGCTCCCCGGTCCGTGCTTCGCCGGTCACAGGGTGTGCGGCGGACAGTTGTGGAAGGCCTGCACCTGCCAGGCGCCGTCCTGCCTGGACAGCATCCACGTCTCCAGCGCCTGACTCGTGGCGTCCGGTTCGCTTCGAGCGGCGAGCAGCACCGCCCCCTCGCTGACCACGATGGCCACGTCGGCGTGGACGAACCGGATGCTCCGCACCTCATAGACGGCCTTGGAGCCCTTGAGCTCACCGGCGAACAGGGCCGCCATGCAGCCTCGGATCGCCTCTCGGCCGGACAGGTACATCCCCGGCAGGATGGCGGTGGCCGTCTCGGCGTACGGCGCGACGAAGGCGTCCGCGTCTCCCGCGGCCCAGGCGGCGTAAATCTCGTCCAGCACCGCGAACACCGCGCGGCCGGGGCCGGCGGGCGCATGGTCGTCGACCGTCATGGTCCCTCCCTTTCGGAGGTCGTGTGGCGAAGCGTTCACCAATGAAGACCGCCGGCCGCCGAAAAGGAATCGCTCCCCCCGCGAACAGATCGCAGTGGCTCATTCGCGCCCATCAGCAGATCGCGTGGCAGCGGGTCACCTCGTCGGCGGTGGTGACCGACTCCGGACGGGCGGTCGGCCGCATGAGCTGACGCAGGCCTGTAAGAGGTGGGTGCGTGGGGAGGAGATGCCCGGGCGTCCTCGCGGGGACGCCCGGGCATCCCGGTCAGCCGCGAGCGGACTCCGCACCCGCACCGGCCCCGGCGGCGGCACGGGTTCGCCTGCCGGCATCCGGCGCCTGCCGTACGGCGGCGCGGACCTGGCGGGCGGCGGCGACCATGTTGGCCAGCGCGGCCTCGACCTGCTCGTAGGTGCGGGTCTTCAGCCCGCAGTCGGGGTTCACCCACACCTGGGCGGCCGGCAGCGCGCGCAGCGCCGCCTCGATGCCGTCGGCGACCTCCCGCACGTCCGGCACGCGCGGCGAATGGATGTCGTACACCCCTGGGCCCAGGCCCCGGGCGAAGGCGGCCACGGCCGGCTGCGCGAGGACGCGCCTGTGGGAGCGGGCCGACTCCACGCTGGTGACGTCGGCGTCCAGGTCGTCGACCGCCTGCAGGATCTGCTCGGCGTCGGAGTAGCACAGATGGGTGTGGATCTGGGTGTGGTCGGCCGCGCCGGAGGTGGCCCGCCGGTAGGCGCCCACGGCCCACTCCAGGTACGCCGCCCGTCCCGAGGCGCGCAGCGGCATCAACTCACGCAGGGCCGGCTCGTCGACCTGGATGATGGCCGTGCCGGCGGCCTCCAGGTCGCGCACCTCCTCGCGGACGGCGTCGGCGACCTGGGCGACGACCTGCGGCAGCGGCAGGTCGTCGCGGACGAACGACCATGCGACGATGGTGACCGGCCCGGTGAGCATGCCTTTGACCGGCCTGTCGGTCAGCGACTGGGCGTAACGGGTCCAGCGCACGGTGATCGGCTCAGGGCGCCGCACATCGCCGTGCAGGATGGGCGGCCTCGTGCAACGGGAACCATAAGACTGCACCCAGCCGTGCCGGGTGACGGCGAAGCCCTCCAGGTGCTCGGCGAAGTACTGCACCATGTCGTTGCGCTCGGGCTCGCCGTGTACCAGGACGTCAAGGCCGAGCCGCTCCTGCAGCTCGATCACCTGGCGGATCTCCCGGCGGACCCGCTCCTCGTAGTCGTGGACGCTCAGCCGCCCGGCGGCCAGCTCGGCGCGGGCGGCGCGCAGCTCCCCGGTCTGGGGGAAGGAGCCGATGGTGGTGGTCGCCAGCGGCGGCAGCCCGAGGCGGTCGGCCTGGGCGGCCTCGCGCGCCCGCGCCGGTCCCCGGACGTGCTCACCCGGCCCCGGCGCCGGCCCGGCGGGGTCCTGCGGCGAGGGGAGCACCGGGGACGCCGGCTCCGGCGCCGCATCGGCGGCCACGGCGGGCACGAGGGCGGTGGGTGCGGCCGGCGGGCCGGCGAACGCGGCGGGGGACGCGGCGGGGGACGCGGCGGGGGACGCGGGGGACGACGTGGAGGAGGTGGCGGAGGGCTCGGGTGAGACGGCGGGGGTTTCGGCGAGGAGCGCGGCCAGTTCCACCACCTCGGCGACCTTCTGCTCGGCGAACGCCAGGCGGGCGCGCAGCCGCGGGTCCAGGCCGGTCTCCCGCTCCAGGTCGTAGGGCAGGTGCAGCAGCGAGCAGGAGGTGCCTACCACCACCTGTGCGGCGTGGCCGCGCAGGGCCAGCAGCGCGGCCATCGCCCGTTCCCGGTCGGTGCGCCACACGTCGCGCCCGCCGGCCACCCCGGCCACCACGGTCTTGCCGGCCAGCTCGGGCGTGCCGCACGCGGCCCGCAGATCGGCGGCGCCGTTCACCAGGTCCAGGCCGAGCGCCTCGACCGGCGTGCCCGCCAGGACGGGCAGCGCCGCGCCCAGCTCGCCGAAGTAGGAGGCGACCATCAGCGCGGGCCGCGCCTCCAGCGAGCCGAGCCTGCGGTAGGCCTCCCCGGCGGCGTCCAGCTCGGCGGCGGTGCGGTCGGCCGCCAACGCCGGCTCGTCCAGCTGCACCCACTCCACGCCTTCGGCGGCCAGGGCGGCCAGCACCCGCTCGTAGACGGCCAGCAGGTCGCCCAGCCGGTCCAGCGGACGAAAGTCCGCCGGCGCGGACGCGTCGGGCTCCGACAGCAGCAGGAAGGTCACCGGGCCCAGCAGCACCGGCCGGGTCGCCAGCCCTAGCGCGCGGGCCTGACGCACCTCCGCCACCGGCTTGTCGCACACCGCGCGGAACACGGTGCCAGGACCGATCTCGGGGACGATGTAGTGGTAGTTGGTGTCGAACCACTTGGTCATGCGCAGCGGCGCGGTCCCTTCGGCGCCGCGCGCCATGGCGAAGCAGGTGTCCTCGGCGGACGGGCGGCGGTGGCGGCCGGGCACCGCGTCCACCATGACCGCGGTGTCCAGCACGTGGTCGTAGAAGGAGAAGGTGTTGGACGGCAGGGCTGCCAGGCCGAGCTCGGCCAGCCGCCGCCAGGTGCGCTCGCGCAGCTCGGCGCCCGTGGCGCGCAGGTCACGCAGGCCGATGTCGCCTCGCCAGTACCTCTCCAGGGCCCGTTTGAGCTCCCGGTCCGGCCCGATCCTGGGGTATCCCAGCACGGTGGAGGCGGGGAACGGCGCGGGGCGGGCGGCGGTCATGCGAACTCCCGTTGACTCGATGCGGCGGTGAATGCCCGGCATCCTGCCCGCCCCGCACACCACCGTCGCGATCGATCGATGACGCTTATAGCTGGAGGGACGGGCCGCCGCGACCGGCGCCCGCCCCGGAACGCGGCGCGCGCCGGCCTCACTGCCCGGCGTGGGCGGGGGAGCGCCAGGGGAGCGCGGGGGCGGGGCGGGTCGGGCGGCGGCCATACTGGGCCGGTGGAACCCGCACCGACGCTGCGCGAGATCGGCTGTTTCGCCCGCGTGGCCCAGACTCTCAGCTTCTCGCGAGCCGCCGCCGACCTGGGGCTTTCGCAGCCGGCGATCAGCCAGGCCGTCGGCAGGGCCGAACGCTCGCTGGGGGTGCGCCTGTTCGAGCGCACCAGCCGGGAGGTGCGCCTGTCATCCGCCGGCGCGGCACTGCTGCCCTACGCCGAGGCGCTGCTGGAAAGCGCCGCCGCCCTGCGCTCGGAAGCCGTCCGCCTGGCCGCGCCGCCCCGCCCGGTCATTCGCCTCGCTTATGCGCCGCCGGCCGGCGGGCTGGTCGCGCAGGCCGCCCGGCGCCTTGCCCGCCGCCGTCCCGCCATCGACGTCGACCTGCGCGCCGCCGGCCGGCGCGCGGCCGTCGAGGCGCTGGCCGCGGGGGAGGTGGCGGCCGCGGTGGTGAGCGCGCCGTTCCCCGCCGGGTACGCCACCGGCGCCCGGTTCAGCGTGACCGTCGCCCACCTGGCGATCCCGGCGGGCGACCCGCTGGCCGGGGCCTTGGCCGTCCGGCCCGCCCAGCTGGCCGCCTACAAGATCCTCATGCCGCGTCACCGCCCTCGCGGCGGGATGTGGGCGCAGCTGGCCGCGGCCCTGCACGGCCCACACCAGCATCACGTCGTGGGGGAGGACATCGACGACTTCGCCGCCCTACTGGACCTGGTCGCCGCGGGCATCGGCGTGCTGCCGGTGCCCCACCTGCTGGCCTCCTCGATCCGGCGGCCCGACATCGGCTTCGTCCCCCTGGAGGCGGGGCGGCTGCGCCTCACCTACGGCCTGGCATGGTCCCCCGACCGCGCCACCCCCGAACTGATGGCCCTGATCCAGACCGTCCAGGAATCACTGTGGACCCGATGACCTCTCCCCCTGCGAGGCCACCGGACCGGCTCGGCGCCGCACAGCGGTACTTAGTGGTACCGTATAGCAGTACTCGGTGGCACGAAGTACCAGGGGGTGGAGGGGAGCCGCGATGGACGATCTGACGGAGATGTTGAAGGGCACGCTCGAAGGCTGCGTGCTCGAGATCATCGGCGGCGAGGAGACCTACGGATACGCCATCACGCGCCGGCTGAACGAACTCGGCTTCGCCGACGTCATCGAAGGGACGGTGTACACCATCTTGCTGCGGCTGGAGAGGAACGGGCTCGTCCAGGTGACCAGACGGCCGTCCGAGGTGGGCCCGCCGCGCAAGTTCTACGTGCTCAACGACGCCGGGCGCAAGGAACTGGCGAAGTTCTGGGCGAAGTGGCAATACGTCTCCTCACGCATCGACAAGCTCAAGGAGGGCGGCGGATGAGCTTCTGGGAGACCATCACCGGCAGCGATCTCACCAGGGAATGGAAGGCGTTCGAAGCCCGGGCGCAGGCGCTGCCCGCCGACCACCAGGCGGCGTGGGCACAGATCAAGGGCCACCTGTTCCCCTACGCGGGCTTCACGGGCCGCAACCTGACGCCGATCGTCGACGCCGCCCTGGGCCTGCTCGAAGAGGCATCGGCGGACGGGCACAGCGCCCGCGAGGTCCTCGGCGACGACATCGCGGGCTTCTGCACGGCGCTGGCCGGCGGAGCCGGGGCCCGGACCTATCGCGACCGGTGGCGCGAGCAGTTGAACAGGAACGTCGCGAGGAAACTGGGCCGGCTGGGAGGCTGACGTGGGCATCCAGGACATCATCGAGGGCAAGAAGCAGTGGCGCGCGCACACGGCCCGGGTCAAGGCGCTCCCGCCGGACTACCAGATCGTCTACAAGGAGATGCAGAGGTACCTGTTCAAAGTCGGGCCGATCGACCTGCCCGACGGCAACCTGCTCGCCGGAATCGTCGACTTCTTCGAGCAGGGCGCCGCCGACGGCAAGGGAGTTTTGGAACTCATCGGCGACGACGTCGCCGCCTTCTGCGACGACCTGGTCAAAGACTCGCGCACCTACGCCGACGCCTTCCAGGACTCGATCAGCGGGAAACCCCGCACGGCAGAGAAGTGACACGCCTCCTCATCACGCACCGGCCACCGACCACCCATGAAGCCGAGGTCAGAACGCAGGGCCGGCCACGTGAACCCCTGCGACCGGTTCGGCTGGACATGGACACCGGCCCGACCACCTGCGGGCATGTGTGGGGCGCCGGTGGTCAGAAGCCGCTCAGGTGCCGGGCGAAGAATCGGATCGAGCTGTCGATTTCGAAAGGCGGGACGTGGAAGTGGCCGCCGGGGTTGGCGTGCAGGGTCTTCTCGGTGGAGCCGAGCGCGTCGAACAGTTTCATGACCGAGTCCCGCGGTTCGCCTTCATCGTCCCACTGCAGTACGAACTCGACCGGGATCGTGATCCGCGCCGCGGTGCCGATGAGCCGGTCGCTTCCGACGAGGCCCAGGACCGCGGCGGTGATCCGGGGCTCGGCCGCGACCAGGCGGATGCCCATCTCGCCGCCCTGGGACAGGCCGTAGTACCCGACGGGCCGGCCGCCGCCGACGCAGGGCAGGTTCTGGAGCGCGTCCAGAGTGGTCCGCCAGTCGGGGATGAGCTGTGCCGCCACGGTGTCGTTGAGGGCGGGCCACTCCGGGCCGGACCGGAAGGGCTCGCCCGCGGCCTCCCGTCCCTGGATGAGCGCGACGAGCCGCCGGATCTGCGGGTGCTCCGGCCGGTCGCCGGTGCCCGGTGCGTCGATCGCGGCGACCGCGAAGCCGCAGGAGGTGACATAGGGCAACGCCCGGGAGACGACCTCCCATCCCTTCTTGTGCGACCCGCCGCCATGCCCGATCAGGACCAGCGGGCGGGGACCGGTGGCCTCGGCGGGCGTCCAGAGCACCCCGGGGATGTCTCCGATGGCGAACAGTCGCTCACGGACGCCGTCGGCGCACGTTTCCGAGGTGATGCGCATGACGGTATTGAAACGGCCTTCCCGCTGACGCGCGAGCCGATTATCTGCCCGCCATCAACCGGCTGCCAAAAGTACATCCGCAGGGGCATCGGCAGAAATCCGGGAGGGGGTGTCGGATCGGAGCGGCGGCGTTCGTAGCAGGGGTGAGGCCGCCCACGAGGGACGGCGCCGAGGCGAAGGAACCGCGATCATGAAGCTGACGACCATGACCCAGATCACCATCGACGGAGTGGTCCAGGGAAACGGCGGCGCGTCGGATGAGGACCGCAGCAACGGATTCGAACGCGGCGGATGGGCCCTGGGAGCGGGTGACGACGACACCAGGACGTTCATCACACAGACCTACCAGCGCGCCGAGGCGTTCCTGTTCGGCCGGCGCACCTACGAGTTGTTCACCTCCTGGGAGTCGATCGGCCGCACGCACGCGCATCCGATCGGCGTGGCCCTGAACGAAGCCCCCAAGTACGTCGCCTCGACCACGCTCACCGCGCCGCGCTGGGAGGGCACGACCGTGCTGCGCGGCGACCTCGCGGCGGCCATCGGCGAACTGAAGGCCAAGCCCGGGGGTGAACTGCAGGTACACGGCAGCGGCGCCCTGACCCGGTGGCTGCTGCGAAACGACCTGGTCGACGAGATGACTCTGATCGTGATCCCGGTGATCCTCGGCCAGGGCGCGAGACTGTTCCCGCCGACCGGTCCAGACCTCGCGCTCGACCTGGTCGAGTCGCGGGCCGACTCCAAGGGCGTGGCGACCCAGGTCTACCGGCCCGCCGGGCGCCCGCGATACGCCACGGCATGAAGCCCTCGACCACCCGGCCACGCCGGTCCGACACCACAGGAGATGATCTTCCAATGCGGTACCTGGTTTCCGTGATCGACGACAAGAGCGAGCCCGGCCGCACCGACAGGCAACCCGCCATCAGCGCGTTCAACGAACGACTGATCGCCGAAGGCCACTGGGTCTTCTCGGGCGGACTCGCCGACCCCGACGCGGCCACGGTCGTCGACAACCGGGGCGAGCAGGCGGTCATCAGCGACGGGCCTTTCGTGGAGTCGAAGGAGTACCTCGCCGGCGTCTGGGTGTGGGAGGCCCCCGATCTGGACGTGGCCCTCGAACTCGCCGCCGAGGCGTCGCAGATCTGCGATCGGAAGATCGAGGTGCGGCCGTTCCAGTGAGCGACGCCGAGGAAGCGATGACCCGCGCCCACCACGACCAGTGGGCGCGGGTGGTGGCCGCCCTGACCAGGCGCTTCGGTGACCTCGGCATCGCCGAGGAGGCGACGGCCGAGGCGTTCGCGACCGCCGTGGAACGGTGGCGGGCCGACGGCGTTCCCCCCAACCCGGGCGCATGGCTCACCACCACCGCCGTCCGCAAGGCCATCGACCGGATCCGGCGCGAGAACAAACGCGACGACAAGCACAAGGAGGCTCAGGTGCTGTACGACACCACCCCACCCGAGCCGCCGGGCGCCATCGACGACGACCGGCTCCGGCTGATCTTCACCTGCTGTCACCCGGCCCTGGCGGTGGAAGCACGCGTGGCGTTGACGCTGCGCATGGTCGGCGGCCTCACCGTGCCCGAGATCGCCCGCGCCTTCCTGGTGCGGAGGACCACCATGGAACAGCGCATCACCCGCGCCAAGGCCAAGATCAAGGCGGCCCGCATCCCCTACCGGATGCCGTCCGCCGACGACCTGCCGGCTCGCCTCTCCGGCGTCCTGGCCGTCCTGTTCCTCGTCTTCAACGAGGGCTACCTGGCCAGCGGCCCGGGCACCGATCCCGTACGGCACGAGCTGACCACCGAGGCGATCCGGCTCACCCGCCTGATCCGCGCGCTCCTGCCGCAGGACGGAGAAACAGCCGGCCTGCTGGCGCTGATGCTGCTCATCGAGGCCCGCCGCCCCGCCCGCGTCTCGGCCGGCGGCGAACTGGTCGCGCTCGACGAGCAGGACCGCGGCGCCTGGGACGCGCACCTGATCGCCGAAGGCCATCGGCTGGTGCGCGAGCGCCTGGCCGCCGCCGCTGCCGGGGCGGCTCCGGGGCGCTATCAGATCCTCGCCGCGATCAACGCGGTGCACACCTCCGCCCGCGACATCCGCGACACCGACTGGTCGCAGATCCTGGCCCTCTACGACCAGCTCGTCCGCCTGGACCCCTCGCCGGTCATCGCCCTCAACCGGGCCATCGCCGTGGCCGAACTCGACGGGCCGGAGGTGGCACTGGCCATCGTCGACCGCCTCGCCGAGGCGTTGGCCGGCTACCACGCCTACCACGCCACCCGCGCCGACCTGCTGCGCCGGCTGGGCCGAAGTCAGCAGTCACGCGCGGCCTACGACCGGGCCATCGAGCTGGCCGGCAACACCGGCGAGACCGCCTACCTCACCCGCCGCCGCGACCAACTGCGGTAACCCTCGCGCACGTGATCCAGCGATGAAAGCCGACACGGAACGCCGCACCAGCGCGACCGCAGCGATTCGCCGGGTCCCCACCGTAGGACGGCGCCGGCATTCGCCGTCCGCCGACCCGCCGACGCGGCGCCGGTGGGAATCCTCATCGGAGGTGGAAGCGCCCCGGCGGCGCAGGCGGGTCGAACCGCTGCCAAGGGGACGGTGGGCGGGCTTGGCCGAGAATGTGAGTCGGATGGGTGGGGCCGTTTGAGGCCGTTCGGCATTTCGGCGGTACGCGGCGGGTTACGGACGCCCGACGCTGAGGTAGGTGAAGCCGAGCGTCCGCATCGTGGCCGGGTCCAGCAGGTTGCGGCCGTCATAGAGCACCGGCCGCCGCATGGCCGAGGCGAGGTGCGCCCAGTCGACCTGGAGAAGCTGCGGCCACTCGGTGACCACGATCGCCGCGTCCGCGCCGTTCGCCGCCAGTTCCGGGCTGGCGTGCCGGCTGGTCGACGTCCACGGCTCGGCCTCGGCCGGGCGCGCCATCGGATCCCAGCAGCGAACTTCAGCGCCCTCGGCCAGCAACCGCGCCGCAAGCACCGCGCTCGGCGCTTCGCGCATGTCGTCGGTTCCCGGCTTGAACGTCAGCCCGAGCAGCGCCACCCGGGCGCCCGCCAGCGTGCCCAGTACGTCCTTGAGCTTCTGAATCGCCCGGCGTTTCTGCAGGTTGTTGACCTCGATCACCGCGGAGAGCAGTTGCAGGTGGTAGCCGGTGTTGCTGGCCAGTTGCCGCAGCGCCTCGGAGTCCTTGGGGAAGCAGGAGCCGCCCCAGCCGATCCCGGGACGCAGGAAGTGCCGGCCGAGACGGTGGTCCAGGCCGACGGCGTGCGCGACGTGCTCGACGTCGGCGCCGGTCTTCTCACACAGCGTGGCGATCTCGTTGATGAAGCTGATCTTCGTGGCGAGGAGGGCGTTGGAGGCGAGCTTCACCATCTCGGCGGACCGCACGTCCATCACGACGATCGGCCCGTCCACGCCCTCGTGCAGCTCCGAGATCAGGCGGGCGGTCGCCTCATCGGACGCACCCACGATGATGCGGTCGGGGTGGAGGAAGTCGCCGACCGCCGTGCCCTCGGCGGTGAACTCCGGGTTGGACGCGTACCCGACGTGCCCGAGACCGGCGGCGTCCAGCGCGGCCCGCACACGCGTGCCCGTGCCCACCGGCACGGTCGACTTCATCACCACCGCCCGCAGCCGCGCCGCGCTCTCCAGGGACCGCACGACCGACCACACACGGGAAAGGTCCGCGTCGCCGGAGGCCGACGGCGGGGTGTCCACGCACACGTAGGCGATATCGGCGCCGTCCAGGGCCTGCTGAGCATCCAGGGTGAATGCCAGGCGCTCCTTGTTCCGGGTGATCATGTCGCCCAGTCCGGGCTCGTAGATCGGCACCTCACCGGATCGCAGCAACCGGATCTTCTCGGCGTCGATGTCCCGGATCACCACTCGGTGACCAAGCTCGGCCAGGCAGGCGCCGGTCACCAGCCCGATGTAGCCGGCGCCGAATACAGCGACCTGCCGCTCCGGCTTGTCCACCATGACCGGCCCTCCATTCTCATGCGATCGAACCTCACTCCGAACCACCACGTGAAGCAGTGGTGTCCAGGTCCGAAGGAATGCCCACCCTAGCCCGCCCCGCGCCCACCTCACGCCACCAGATCGTCCGCACCGGCAGGGTGTGACGACGGCCGTCGCCGGCCGCTGGGAGCGCGACGTCCCCGGTGACCTGCCCGTACGCCGAGGGGCCGCCGTCACGGCGTCCGCGAGGTGGACATCAGGCGCCGACGTAGGCCGCCAGGTGCTCGCCGGTGATGGTGGAGCGGGCGGCGACCAGGTCGGCGGGAGTGCCCTCGAAGACGACGCGGCCGCCGTCGTGGCCGGCGCCCGGGCCGAGGTCGATGATCCAGTCGGCGTGTGCCATGACCGCCTGGTGGTGCTCGACGACGATGACCGACTTGCCGGAGTCGACCAGCCGGTCGAGCAGGCCGAGCAGCTGCTCGACGTCGGCCAGGTGCAGGCCGGTGGTCGGCTCGTCCAGGACGTACACCCCGCCCTTGTCGGCCATGTGGGTGGCCAGCTTGAGCCGCTGCCGCTCGCCGCCGGACAGCGTGGTGAGCGGCTGGCCGAGGCTGAGGTAGCCGAGCCCGACGTCGGCGAGCCGGTCGAGGATCGCATGCGCGGCCGGCGTGCGCGCCGGGCCGTCGCCGAAGAACTCGCGGGCCTCGGCCACCGGCATCGCGAGCACCTCGCTGATGTCCCGGCCGCCGAGGCGGTGCTCCAGCACCGAAGCCTGGAACCGCTTGCCCTCGCACTCCTCGCAGGTGGTGGCGACGCCCGCCATCATCGCCAGGTCGGTGTAGACGACGCCGGCGCCGTTGCAGTTGGGGCAGGCCCCCTCGGAGTTGGCGCTGAACAACGCCGGCTTGACGCCGTTGGCCTTGGCGAACGCCTTGCGGATCGGGTCGAGCAACCCGGTGTAGGTCGCCGGGTTGCTCCGCCGCGAACCGCGGATCGGAGCCTGGTCGATCGACACCACACCGGCCCCCGCGGGAATCGACCCGTGCACCAGCGAGCTCTTGCCGGAACCGGCGACCCCGGTGACCACGACCAGAACCCCGAGCGGGATGTCGACGTCGACCTCGCGCAGGTTGTGCGTCGTCGCGCCGCGGATCTCCAGCGCGCCGGTGGGCTTGCGCGCCGTCGCCTTCAAAGCGGCCCGGTCGTCGAAATGGCGGCCGGTGATGGTGTCACTGGCCCGCAGCCCCTCGACGGTGCCCTCGAAACAGACGGCGCCCCCCGCCGTACCGGCGCCGGGACCGAGGTCGACGACGTGGTCGGCGATCACGATCGTCTCCGGTTTGTGCTCCACGACGAGCACCGTGTTGCCCTTGTCCCGCAGCCGCAGCAGCAGCTCGTTCATCCGCTCGATGTCGTGCGGGTGCAGCCCGGCGGTCGGCTCGTCGAAGACGTAGGTGACGTCGGTCAGCGAGGAACCGAGATGGCGGATCATCTTGACCCGCTGCGCCTCGCCTCCCGACAGCGTGCCCGACGGCCGGTCGAGCGACAGATAGCCCAGCCCGATCTCCACGAACGAGTCGAGGGTCCGCGACAGCGTCGCGAGCAGCGGCGCCACCGACGGCTCCTCCAGGCCCCGGACCCAGCCGGCCAGGTCGCTGATCTGCATCGCGCAGGCGTCGGCGATGTTGATCCCGCCGATGCGCGAGGAACGGGCCGCCTCACTGAGCCGGGTGCCGCCGCAGTCGGGGCAGGTGGTGAAGGTGACCGCCCGGTCCACGAACGCCCGGACGTGCGGCTGCATCGCCTCGCGGTCCTTGGCCAGGAACGACTTGCGGATCTTGGGGATCAGCCCCTCGTAGGTGAGGTTGACGCCGTCGACCTTCACTTTGGTCGGCTCCTTGTGGAGCAGGTCGTTCAGCTCCCTCTTGGTGAACCGGCGGATCGGCTTGTCGGGGTCGAAGAAGCCGCAGCCGGAGAAGATGCGCCCGTACCAGCCGTCCATGCTGTAGCCGGGGATCGTGATCGCGCCCTCGTTGAGCGACTTGGCGTCGTCGTAGAGCGCGGAGAGGTCGAAATCGGTGACCGAGCCCCGTCCCTCGCAGCGCGGGCACATGCCGCCCGTGACGCTGAAGCTGCGGCGCTCCTTCACCGTCCGCCCGGCGCGCTCCATCGCGACCGCGCCCGTCCCGCTGATCGAGGCGACGTTGAAGGAGAACGCCTGCGGCGAGCCGATGTGGGGCTTGCCCAGCCGGCTGAACAGGATGCGCAGCATCGCGTTGGCGTCGGTGGCGGTGCCGACCGTGGAGCGGACGTCGGCGCCCATCCGCTGCTGGTCGACGATGATGGCGGTCGTCAGCCCGTCGAGGACGTCGACCTCGGGCCGCGCCAGCGTCGGCATGAAACCCTGCACGAAGGTGCTGTAGGTCTCGTTGATCAGCCGCTGCGACTCGGCGGCGATCGTGCCGAACACCAAAGAGCTCTTGCCCGAGCCGGAGACACCGGTGAACACCGTCAGCCGGCGCTTGGGGATCTCGACGCTGACATCCTTGAGATTGTTCACACGCGCGCCGTGCACGCGGATCAGATCGTGGCTGTCGGCATCGTGCGGCGCGGGCGACCGCGTGCCCGTCCTGGTGGCCATGCTCATCGTCTCTCCATCTGTCAGGCGGGCCGCCTTCACGCTATCCGTCGGTGTCGCCCGGCTCGAACTGACCAATTTGTAGAAGTATGTCGGTTTTTCTGGCGTCGGCGTGGTCAACCCGCACCGCCCCCGGCCCGCCCGGCCGGCGGAACCGGCCACGGTGACGCGACACCCGGCGGCCGGCACCACCCAGGCCCCCGACCCGCGAACACGCCGAACGGGGAAGCGGGGGAGCGGCGCTCACCGATCTTGAAGCAACCGCACGACACCACGCTAGCCACGGCCCGCCCACCTTCGCTTCTCCATTCCTGACCAGTCCGGAGACCGGCACGCCACCACTCCGACCGGCCACGGCCGCTGTGGCACACTGGGCAGGTGAAACGGCAAGACCTCGACGACCTCGTCCGGCTGCGGCGCGCCCGCGACCGGATGGACCGCGACTACGCCGAACCCCTCGACGTCCCGGCACTGGCACGCGACGCCCTGATGTCCCCCGGCCACTTCTCCCGCAGCTTCCGCGCCGCCTACGGCGAAACGCCGTACAGCTACCTGATGACCCGCCGCATCGAACGCGCCAAAGCGCTGCTGCGGCGCGGCGACCTCACCGTGACCGACGTCTGCTTCGCGGTCGGGTGCACATCCCTGGGCTCGTTCAGCTCGCGCTTCACCGAACTCGTCGGCGAGACCCCGAGCTCCTACCGCGCCCGTGAACACGACCATGGCGCCGCCATCCCGGCATGCGTCACCAAAATCCACACCCGGCCGATCAGAAACGGACAACCCAGCCCCGCCGTCCGCCTCTAACCCGGGACGGCATCGGCCACCAGGCCCCCAGCCGTGGCGACGCAGGACAGGCGGAGCGATCCTGGCACGTAAAACCGCCCAGGACCGGGCCGCCGCAGAGCGGGGCCGCCCACCCGGCCGCACCCTCTGCGACATCCACGAACCGCATCCACGAACCGCACGCCGGTCACCGCCGCGCCCGCCCACGCGGCCGGCTACCCCACACGGTCGAGGAAGGCGAGCACACGTTCGGTCAGCAGCGCCGCGGCGCCCTCGTCGAAGTCGGGCAGACTGCGGTCGGCGAACAGATGCTGATCGCCCGGATAGAGGAACAACTCGGCGTCGGCGCTCGCCGCGACCAGGGCACGAGCCGCCTCAACGTCACCCTCGTCGACAAAGGACGGGTCGGCGTCCATGCTGTGGATCTGGACCGGCACCCCCGCCGGCCACGCGTCGCCGAACTCCGAGACCGGAATGCACGAGTGGAGCAGCAGCGCCCCCTTGGCGCCCGCCCGCGTCTGAGCCAGCATCTGCGCCGGCACCACCCCGAGAGAGAACCCGGCATAGACCACCCCCGCGGGCAGCCCGGCGGCCGCGGCCTGCCCGCGCTTGATGATCACGTCGAAGCCCGTCTTGTGCGCGAACGCCACCCCCTCGCTGCGATCGCCGAACACGCGCCCCTCATACAGGTCGGGCACGTGAACGGTGTGACCCGCCCGCCTGAGCACCTCCGCGAACTCGCCGACCCCAGAGGTCAGCCCCTGCGCGTGATGGAACAGCAACACCTCGGCCATATCGCTCCCGCCCTTCTGTCAGGCGGCGCCCGGGCGGCCCCGCCCCACCGAGTATCACCGGCGGCACCGACATTTCCGCTGGACGGATCTCTCGGATCGTGGCCTCGGCCCTGCACAACGCGGAGGTCGCCTGGTCGGTGCGGATCGCCTCCCGGTTGAGTCCCGAGACCACGCGGCGGATCTACGCGCTGGTCGGCATCGAAGATGCGAGCCGCGCGGTGAACGAGGGGGCCGGTGACCGTCAGGAACCTATGAGTGAGGCACCTGCCGAGGACGATGACGACGTCGACTCCGGCCTCCTGGCGTTGATCAAGTCCGCGCCGGGCAACGTGAGCCTGGAGTCGATGATGACCGAGATCCGCAAGCTGGCGGCGGCGCGCTCGATCGAGCTGCCGCCCGGGTTGTTCGCCGACGTGGCGCCCAAGGCGCTGGCCGCTTGGCGGGCCCGGGCGGCGGTGGAAGCGCCCTCGCACATGCGCACGCATCCGCGCGAGCTGACGGTGCTGCTGCTGGCGGCGCTGGTCCAGGAGCGGGAGCGGGAGATCACCGACGCGCTGGTGGAGCTGATGATCGCCACCGTGCATCGGATCAAGGCGCGGGCCGACAGCACGGTGACCAAGGAGCTGATCAACGCGTTCAAGCGGGTGACCGGGAAGGAGAACATCCTGTTCAAGGTCGCCGACGCCGCGCTCGGCCGGCCCGACGATTCGGTCCGCCAGGTCATCTTCCCGGCTGTCAGTGGTGGTGAGCAGACGCTGCGGGATCTGGTGCACGAGTTCAAGACCAAGGGCCCGGCCTACCGGACCACGGTGCAGACCACGCTGCGCGCCTCCTACACCAACCACTACCGGCGCGGCCTGATCGCGCTGCTGGACATCCTGGAGTTCAAGAGCACCAACACCGCCTTCCAGCCGGTGATCGAGGCGCTGAAGTTGATCCGCCGCATCGCCGAGTTGAAGGCCGAGATGCGCGCCGAGCTGGAGTCGCTCGACACCACGCTGCCGAAGCTGGACTGGCTGGCGATCTCCGAACGTAAGTCCGGCGCGATCAAGCTGACGAAGCTCGGCCCGGCGGATGAGCCGCGGAACCTGCGCAAGATCAAGAACGAGGTGGGCCGGCACTGGGGATCGGTCCCGCTGATCGACATGCTCAAGGAGGCGGTGCTGCGCACCGGCTGCCTGAAGGCGGTCACCTCGGTGGTGGGCGGCTCCAGCCTCAAGCCCGAGGTGCTGGCCGAGCGGCTGATGCTCGCGATCTTCGGGTACGGCACCAACACCGGGATCCGGGCCGTGGCCTCCGGTGGCCACGCCCACAGCGAAGACGATATCCGCTACGTCCGGCGCCGCTATCTGACCCCGCAGGTCGCCACCGACATCGCGATCGCGATTTCACCGAGTCCGCCTCCCATCCCACCTACCAGGCCATGCTGGAGGTCGGCCGGGCGCAGAAGACCATCTTCGTCGCCCGCTATCTGCGCCTGCGCGAGCTCCAGCGAGAGATCCAGGAAGGGCTCAACGTGGTGGAGTCCTCCAACGGAGCGAACTCGGTCATCTTCTACGGCAAGGGCGGCGACATCGCCACCAACCGGCGCGAGGAGCTAGAGATGAGCGTGTTGTGCCTGCGCATCCTGCAGGCCGCGCCCGTGTACATCAACACCCTGATGCTCCAAGATGTCCTGGCTGACCCCGAATGGGCCACCATGCTCAAACCCGCCGACCAGCGCGGGCTGACCCCGCTGCTCTGGCAGCATGTCCAGCCCTACGGCGAGGTACGGCTGGATGTGGCCAAGCGCCTTTCGCTCGGCGGCGCTGCGCAAGCTCCGGAGGCGGGCAACCCGGACTAGCTTCATGATCGTGGTAGGGCGTGCGCGCCCCTGGGAAACGGGTCCCGGCGCCGCCGCCGGCCGAGGTCGCGGAACGCCCGGCTGCTTGACAGCCGCGGCGCAAGGTTACATGGTTAGCTACACATGTAGCTAACCAGTTGGGCGGCTAAGCCAACGATGGACGACGACCGACCGATCTTCCTTCAGATCGCCGAGCTGATCGAGAACTCGATCATCGACGGGTCGCTGGCGGAGGAGGCCCAGGTCCCGTCCACCAACGAGCTTGCCGCCTTTCACCGGATCAACCCGGCCACCGCGGCCAAGGGCGTCAACCAACTCGTGTCGGAGGGAACGCTCTACAAGCGACGCGGCATCGGCATGTTCGTCGCCGGTGGCGCCCGGGCCAGGCTGCGCGAGCGGCGACGGGAACGGTTCGCCGAACAGTACGTGGAACCCCTGCTCGCCGAGGCGCGCAAGCTCGGCATCGGCCACCACGAGCTGATGAAGATGATCGATTCATTCGGTGCGGTTGTCGGGAGGGACCTGGGATGACGGCGGTGGTAACCGCACACGGGGTGACCAAGCGCTTTGGTGACGTCACGGCGCTCGACGACGTGAGCTTCGCGCTGGCCGAGCACACGATCTACGGCCTGCTCGGGCGCAACGGGGCGGGCAAGACCACCCTGATGCAGATCCTCACCGGGCAGGCGTTCGCGTCGTCGGGGAAGGTGTCGGTCTTCGACGCGCCACCGGTGGAGAACCGGGCCGTCCTGTCGAAGGTCTGTTTCGTCCGGGAGAGTCAGCGCTACCCCCACTTCTACACCGTGCGCCACGTCTTTCGCACCGCACGCCGGCTGTTTGCGAACTGGGACGACACGTTCGCGCACGGCCTCGCCGCGGACTTCCAGCTACCGGCCGGGCGGCTGGTCCGCAGGCTCTCGCGGGGCATGCTGTCGGCCCTCGGCGTGACCGTCGGGCTGGCCGCGCGGGCGCCTCTGACGTTCTTCGACGAGCCGTACCTCGGGCTCGACGCCGCCGCCCGGCAGCTTTTCTACGACCGCCTGCTCGCCGACTACGCCGGGCATCCCCGCACCGTGGTGCTGTCCACCCATCTCATCGACGAGGTGAGCGATCTGGTCGAGCGGGTGCTGCTCATCGACCATGGCCGGCTGCTGCTCGATGAGGACGCCGACGACCTGCGCGGGCAGGCGGTGGCGGCCACCGGTCGGGCGGAGGCCGTGGACGGGTTCGCGGCCGGACGCACCGAGTTGCACCGCGAGCAGTCGAGCGGCCTGGTCCGGTCGACCATCCTCGGTGGGCTCGGACCGCACGCGAAGGCGCACGCGCAGACGCTCAACGTCGAGCTGGAGCCGCTGTCGTTGCAGCAACTCGTGGTCCGCCTGACCGCACCGCCGACGACAACGGCGCCGGCGGACCGGGAGGCCGCCCGATGAACCGCATCCGTCAGGTAGCCCGCCTCCAGATGCCGGCCTGGCCGCAGATCCTGGGCTGGACGTGGAGCATGACGGCAGTCACGTTCGGCATCAACCTGTTGACCTTCATGGCGAACTACGACCCGGGCGACGGCGTGACGACCACCGGCGGCCTGGTCGGCCTATACGGCATGGCGATCGGGATGGCCGCCGTCTCGGTCACTCAGATCTTCCCGTACGCGCTGGGCATGAGCGTGACCCGCCGGGAGTTCTACCTGGCCTGGTCGCTGCTCGCGGTCGTCCAGTCGGTGGTCTACGCGCTGGTGCTCTGCCTGCTGCGCGCCGTGGAACAGGCCACCGGCTACTGGGGGATGGGGATGCGCTTCTTCGGCCTGCCGTTCATGGATGACGCCAGCCCGGTGCTGCTCCTGCTCGGGTACGCGGTACCCACGCTGGTCGTGACCCACCTCGGGATCCTGCTCGGCACGTTGCACCTGCGCTGGGGCACCACCGGCGTCCTCGCCAGCTTCACCCTGGCCTTCACAGCGCTCGGGCTGGCCGCCGCGCTGATCACGTGGACCCGGCAATGGCACGCGATCGGCAGCTGGTTGCTCGACCAGTCCCCCGCGGCGCTGCTCGCCGGCTGGCCGGTCCTGGTGGCCGCCGCGTTCGCGGTCGGCGGGCACACGCTCCTCCGCCGTGCCACGGCGTAGCCGCGGCGGGCGCACGACCGCTCCGCACCACCGGACAACGCCAACGCCAACATCCGCCGTGGTGGGCCGCCAGATTGTCAGCCCTGTCCGCCCGCGTCCTTAGGAGAGATGCAATGACGAGCAACAACACGCCCCCGCCCGCAGGTCTCGGGATCTGGGCAAATCTCGGGATCTGGATCGCCTTCGGCGCTGCCTTCGGCCTCCTCGTCGCGGGTCTTTTCGACAACGTCGCTCTCGGCATCGCGCTAGGTCCGGCCCTGGGTGTGGCCGTCTGGGCCGTCTTCATCGCGCCGCGAAGGAATGGCCGCCGCGATTCCTGAGCGTCGCGCCCGAGTATCGGCTACGGGGTCGTAGGCGCCACCGGGGAGCCCAGGAAGCAACGCAACGGCGCCGGCGATGGTGGCCGCGTCAGATGATCGCGCCCCGGCGGGCCGAGATCTGGTGGCGGTTGAGTTGGATCAGCAGCCGGCGCGGAGCGCGCCACCACCATGGCGATGTGGTATCGGTACAGCTTGGTCGAACCGACGCCAGGCCAAGCGGTATTCCATACTCGGCTCACACTCAGCGTCATCGACGCAGCCGCCGGTCCAGGCGCTCCCGGCGTCGCGGCTGCCGTCATAGCACTCGCCGACCCGGATCGTCGACTGGGCGGATGGCTACGCTGCCCGTCGTACGGGGTGTCCAGGTCTCGCGGTCATAGGTCTTCGACGTAGTCGGCGGCGATGTCGTCGGGTGGGTTGGTGTACAGGCGCAGGTAGCGGTCGTTGGCGTGGCCGAGGCGGCGCTCGAGTCCGGCGCGGTTGTGGCTGGAGGCCTGCGACAGGCCGCAGGCGAAGGTGTGCCGGGCGTGTGCACCCGGGGCGTGGCGGCGCCGCGGTGACGGCGGCCCTTGAGCTCGTGGAAGGTCTCGATCCGGTCCACGACGTTCTTGACGGTGCGCACCTGGGCGGCGGCCAGCGCTCGCGGCTGCGGGGCGGGCAGTGGTAGCGGGGCGACTATCTTGGTCGGGTCGCCGTGGCGCAGCAGCCCTTCGGGGGCTGCGCGGTGATCCAGGTGAACAGCGCTGACAGGTGCGCGAGGTGGTTGTTGACGGTCGCCGGCGCCATCGGCGCGGGCGTGTTGTCGCGGCCGCGGTTGCCGGCGGCGGCCAGGTGGTCGCGCCAGGCGGCGATCTCGCGCGGGGTGACGGCCGAGAGCCGGTCATGCCCGAGGCCGCCAGTGATCCAGGCGCCGAAGCGCTCCAGATGCCGGGAGATCTTGGCGGTGACCTCAGCTGAGCGGACTCCGCGCACGGCGAGATCGAGGTAGCGCTCCGTCCAGACCGGGAGGCTGTCGTCGGCCGGATCGAAGCGTTCGGGAAGCCCGACCACCTTTCGTGAAGTGATTTCGGCGCGATCCTGCCCGGCGAGCAGGGACACCGAGCTGAGGGTGGAGGACGGCACGCAGCCACATTGCTTCACGGAAGGGCCATTTCCTGAAGAGAGTCAGCCAAGCGCGAGCTTGGGCCAGCAGCTCGTTTGGGGCTCATGACACGTTTCTTACCGGCACCCCAAGACACGCCCCCTCACCCCGGCTCCACAGCGCCCCCGAGCCGACCAGGGGAGCGGAACCCGGCCGGCCGACCTCAACGGGGAGGGCAACGACCGCAGACGGCCGGGGGAGGAGCGCCATCAGGTCGCCGGACGCCGAGCAGGTGGTGCGTCATGTCCTTCACGACTCCTCGGGCCACCTCACCGCCGGCCGGGCACCGCCGGCCGGGCACCGCCGGCCGGGCACCGTCGCCCGCCCTTCATACGAACGCCCCCGCCTCCGCCCCCGGATCGACACCCACCCTCCCGGATTAGATCCGGCTTCTCCCGAATGACACACCCGCACGCGGGGGGGGGAGCCCCACGCGCGGGGGAGGAGACCACAGCCTCCCCGAAACCACCAACGACCCCCGGCGACCAACATCCCGCTGGCACAATGGCCCGATGAACAGGGCCGCACCAGGCACAGGCGACCGGTCCACAACCCCCCGCGACGACCACCCCCGGCAACCACAAGGATCCGACTTCCTGCAGCTCACCATCGCCGACGCCCCCGCCCGCGGCCGCTCCGAATGGCTCGCCCACCGGCTCAGGCAGGCCATCTCCGACGGCCGCCTGCCCATCGGCACCCGCCTGCCCGCCACACGCGTCCTGGCCGCAGAACTACACGTCTCCCGCGGCCTGGTCACCGCCGCCTACCAACGCCTCATCGACGACGGCCACATCGCCGGACGCGGACGAGGCGGAACCATCGTCGTCGCCGCCCCCATCACCGCACCCCACCCACCACCCCCGCCCGCACACTCCCAGTACCCCGCCACCCCCGGCCACCCCGCCGACCTGTTCACCCTCACACCCGGCACCAGCGTCTTCGACGCCCTGCGCGCCGCCCCCGCCCGCATCGACCTGTCACCCGGCGTCCCCGACCTCGCCGCCTTCCCCCGCACCGCCTGGCTACGCGCCGAACGCACCATCCTCGCCGACCTGTCAGCCGCACAACTCGGCTACGGAGACCCGCGCGGCACACCCGCCCTGCGCCTGGCCGTCGCCAACTGGCTCGCCCGCAACCGCGGCATCAGAACCGACCCCGACCACGTCCTCATCGTCGCCGGCGTCGCCCAGGCCCTCGCCCTGCTCTCCCAGGTGCTCCACCGCCAGGGCATCGACCAGGTGGCCGTCGAAGACCCCGGATCCCTCGGAGCCGCCCAGCAACTACGCGACTGGGGCCTCGCCACACCCCCCGTCCCCGTCGACGACCACGGCCTGCGCGTCACCGACCTGCGCGCCACCAACGCCCCCGCCGTCCTGCTCACCCCCGCCCACCAGTTCCCGACCGGAGTCGTCCTGGCCGGCCACCGTCGCCGCGACCTCATGCGCTGGGCCACCGACGGCGGCATCATCATCGAAGACGACTACGACGCCGAACACCGCTACGACCGCCCGCCCGTCCCCGCCCTGCGGTCCATGCTCACCGAGCACGTCTTCTACGCCGGCAGCGTCTCCAAGCTCCTCGCACCCGCCCTGCGCGTCGGATGGCTCCTGGCCCCGCCCGAACACCGCGACGCCCTCATCGCCGCCAAACGCAACACCGACCTCGGCAACGCCGTCCTCACCCAGCTCGTCCTCGCCCACGTCATGGCCCAAGGAGAGATGGAACGCCAGCTCCGCTACCTGCGCCGCCGCCACCGGCGACGACGCGACGCCATGATCGACGCCATCACCGCCCACCTGCCCGGCACCACCGTGCACGGCGCCGCCGCCGGCCTGCACCTCATGATCACCTTCGATCAGGACGTCCGCGACACCGACCTCGCCGCCGCCTGCCTGACGCGCGGCGTCAAGGTCCAGCCACTGTCCTGGCACCGCCACCGGCCCGGCCCACCCGGCCTGGTCCTCGGTTACGCCGCCAGCACGGCCACCGACATCGCCCAGGGCATCGCCACCATCGCCTCTCTCATGCCCGCACGCCGCGGACCCGGGGGAGGGGGACGGCCCCGGCCGCCCGGCCCCGCCCCGGCATGAACCGCGTGCCGCCGGCAGACGCGGCCTCGGGACGCAGGGGGAGCGTCCGCGCGAACACGCGCGTCATCGCCGTGGCCATGGGAGCGGCGACGAAGGCCCGCGGGGAGCGGGTATGGCCACCACAGCGACAGAACGACACAAAGCCCACAAAACGTCGTAAACCATACAGAATTGAGCTTCTGTATGGTTTAGTGCCTTACGGTACAGAAGGGCGCCCGGAAGCCGACAGGCCCGCAGACACTCACCGGCGCGCGCCGTGGCCGCACCGGCGGCGCAACCCACACCACGCCGGCGCGAAGGGGCCGAAGGCGGATGCCCGCACATCGCGAAAGTCCTGCGGCAACGCCGCGGCGGCGGGCCCTCGAGGGACGCCACCCCTCATGATCGTTTTACGGATGATCGCCATTCCGGCCGACCCGGCACCTGATCCGAATCCAGGGCGTATCGGCGGTCGTCCGGCACGCGCCGGCGCACCGCGCGAACGGTTCGCGCCTCAGAAGCCCGGCGGCGCACAGGCCAACACGCCGAACGGAAAGGCGCAGGCGCGCACGACGCGCAGCGCCCGCCGTCCGCGCGGCCCTCTCGCCGGCCCTTCCATCCCTATTTGCAGCATAATCGCACTTATGCTGCAAACGAGGTTCGCGTCCCCCAAAGGCCCCCCACCACCCATAGCCGTCCCGTCCCGTCCCGTCCCGGCGCGTTGCGACGACGCGACGCGAACGCGTGACGAGCGGACGGCTGAGCGCTCCGCCGGACCGGCCCGGGTACGCGTTCAGCGGCGGATGCGGCGTGTCCGCGGGCCGCTTGTGCGGGTTTGATGCATAATCGCAGCCATGTGCGCCGCTTCCAGGAGGTCGCCGCTTGCCTGAGAGTGAAACCCATGGTGGATGAGCGTGATCCCCTGGTGCTGATGCGACTGCCCGAGGCCGCCGCCGAGTTCATCTCCTCACTGCGCACCAAGAAGCTCTCCCCGCACACGATCGCCGGATATGAGCGTGACCTGCACCTGGTGGCCGGCATCGCCGCAGGCCTGGCCGAAGTCCCGGCGCTCGACCTCGAGGTACGTCACCTGAGCGGGCGCCTGGTGCGCGGCGCGTTCGCCGAGTTCGCCGAGCCGCGTTCGGCGGCCAGCGTCAACCGCGCGTGGAGCGCCTGGAACCAGTTCCTGACGTTCTGTGTCGCCGAAGGCATGCTGGAGGGCAATCCGATGGCGGCGGTCCCCCGGCCCAAGCAGCCGGCCAAGGCGCCCAAGCCGCTGCTGGGCGACGGGACGGCCTCGCAGACCCTGCTGGAGCGGGTGGCGGCCGGCGCCCGCAAAGCCCGCGACCCGTGGGTGGAGCGCGACCTGGTGGTGCTGGCGCTGGCCCTGGTCACCGGGATGCGCTCGGCCGAGCTGCTGGGGCTGACGCTGGGGTCGATCGGCGGCGCCACCGGAGATCGCAGGATCCAGGTGGTCGGCAAGGGCGGCAAAACCCGGTCGTTGCCGATCGAGCCGCCCATCGAGCATCTCATCGAGGAGTATCTGGCCAGCCGGTCGCGCCGGTTCGGGCCCGCCGCGCTCCCCCGCTCCGCGGCGTTGCTGGTCGACACCAGAAACGAGCCGTTGCGGCGTGGCGGGCTGCAGTATCTGGTGCGTCAGTGTTACCGGTATGCGGGCATCCATGATCGTGTGCAGAAGGGCACGTTGGTGCACGCGTTGCGGCACGAGTTCGCCACGCGGCTGGCCGAGCGGGGGGCTTCGGCGCACGAGCTGATGGAGTTGCTCGGCCATTCCTCGATCGTGACCGGTCAGGCGTATGTGGCTTCGACGGCGCGTGAGGTGCGGGCGGCGGCGCGGGGCAATCCGGCGTACGGCGTGCTGGACCGGTTGCGCCCGGCGGGACCGCCGGACGAGACGGATGCGGCGGACGCGGCGGACGGCGTCTGAGCGGCGGCCGCGTCGACAGGGCGCGTTGCCGCCGGGGCGGGTGGAGAAGGTCCGTCAGGGCGGTGGGCGGCGAAATTGTCGGTCGGGGCCGGTACGGTGCCGTGGTTGCCCGCCGGAAGGACTGATCTATGCGGCCCGTGAAGCTGAAGCGGCTCACCGTGGAGGAGTGCGTCGACCGTTATGTGGAGCTCGTGCGCGCCAAGACGGTGACCGGGGCGCTGTCCCCCGCGACGGCCGAGGTGTACGGGCGCGATGTGGCCACCTTCGCCGAGCTGGCTGGGGTGGGGCGGGTGCTGGACGATCTGTCGGGTGAGGATGTCGACGCGGTGCTGCTGGCGTTCGCTCGCAAGCCCGACGGGCGGCGCTCCTCCCCCGCGGGTGCCTCGCAGAGTCCGTCGTCGCAGTCGCGGTTCCGGCGGTCGGTGTCGGCTTTCTTCAAGCATGCGGCGCTGTCGGGGTGGGTGCAGGTCAATCCGATGACGGCGGCGACGGTCACGGCGAAGGAGCGCGGCGGGTTGCGCGCCGAGCGGCGGGCGCTGACGCGTGAGCAGGCGCAGGGGCTGGTGGGTGCGGCGCGTGAGCAGGCGGTGTCCAAGCCCGAGGGCGGCCGGCGTGATCAGCGCACCGAGGTGCGTGACGCGCTGATCGTGTTGTTGCTGTCGACGGTGGGGCCGCGGGTGTCCGAGCTGGTGCGTGCGAACGTGGAGGATTTTTACACCAACGATGGTGTGCGTTATTGGCGTATCTTCGGCAAGGGCGGCAAGACGCGTGATGTGCCGTTGCCGGCCGATGTCACCGAGGTGCTCGACGGTTACCTCGCCGGTGCCCGGCCGGTCACGTCCGAGAAGGCGTTGCTGTTGTCGTGGCGGGGGCGGCGCCTGGCGAGGGGTGATGTGCAGGCGGTGATCGACCGTGTGCAGCGGCGGGTCGATCCGGCGCAGCGCAGGTCGGTGACGCCGCATGGGCTGCGGCATACGACGGCGACGCATCTGCTGGCCGACGCGGTCGACATGGACGCGGTGCGCCGGGTGCTGGGTCACAGCGATCTGGCGACGCTGGGGCGTTACCGGGACGAGTTGCCGGGTGAGCTGGAGGTGGCGATGCGTGCCCATCCGCTGCTGCGGGGGCGGCCGGGCGCGTAGCGCGCCGCCCGGGCCGGGCCCGTGGCCGTGGGGTCGGCCCTGGTGATGGGCGGCGGGTCGTGGGCCGTACGATCGGCGTGTGGAAAAGCGTGAGTTGGGGAGAACGGGCAGGCAGGTCGGGGTCGTCGGCCTGGGGGCGTGGCAGCTGGGCGCCGACTGGGGTGAGGTCAGCGAGGACGACGCTCTGGCGACATTGCACGCCGCCGTAGACGCCGGGGTGAGCTTCATCGACACCGCTGACGTGTACGGGGACGGGCGCAGTGAGCAGATCGTCGGCCGGTTGCTGAAGGAGCGGCCCGGTCTGACGGTGGCCACCAAGATGGGGCGGCGGGTGGCGCAGGTGCCCTCGGCGTACACCTTGGACAATTTCCGGGCGTGGAATGACCGGTCGCGGCGGAACCTCGGCGTCGACGTCATCGATCTGGTGCAGTTGCACTGCCCGCCGACGCCGGTGTACGGCGAGCAGGCGGTGTACGACGCGCTGGACACGCTGGTGCAGGAGGGCCGGATCGCCGCCTACGGGGTGAGCGTGGAGACCTGCGAGGAGGCGTTGACCGCGATCGCGCGGCCGGGCGTGGCGACCGTGCAGATCATCTTCAACGCCTTCCGGCTCAAGCCGCTGGAGCGGGTGCTTCCTGCCGCGGCGGAGGCGGGGGTGGGCATCATCGCGCGGGTGCCGTTGGCCAGTGGCCTGCTGTCGGGGCGGTATGACGAGCACACCAGCTTCGCCGCCGACGACCACCGCGCCTACAACCGGCACGGTGAGTCGTTCGATGTGGGCGAGACGTTCTCGGGGGTGGATTACGCGACCGGGCTGAAGGCGGTGGAGCGTCTGAAGCCGCTGGTTCCCGAGGGGATGTCGACCGCGCAGTTCGCGCTGCGCTGGATCATCGACCATCCGCAGGTGAGCGTGGTGATCCCCGGTGCCCGCAACGGGCGGCAGGCGGTGGCCAACGCCGCCGCCGCGGAGCTGCCGGCTCTGTCGGCGGAGACGCACGCGGCGGTGGCCGGGGTGTACGACGAGCTGATCCGCCCGCAGGTCCACCACCGCTGGTAGCCGCCTCCGACGACCCGGCCATGATCGGCCAGATCCGCGCCATGGCCAGGCAGTTTGTGGTCGCGTGGTCGCTGTGGTCCCTCACGGACGACGTGGTTCTCGTGGTCGCGGAGCTGCCGGCCAACGCCGTCGTGTACGGGGGGCCGCCGGTCCGGCTCGGCCTCGACGCTGACGAGTCCCCGAGCCCGGGGTTCGAGCGTCACTGCCGGGGGGCGGGCTGGTGTTCCGCTCCCCCGTCCGGCTGTCGTCCTCAGGTACGGGCCGGCCGCCCGGTGCCGGTCATGTCACCGCAAGGGTGGTCGGTCAAGACAGAGACTTGGCCGCGAAGCGAGGCCGCCGGTGAGGGGCTTCCCATGGCCTCGGCGATGACGGGGTCGGCGCGGACGCCACGCTGTGCCGTTGGATGTTCGAGACGCATCCGGTGGCCAGTACGGCGGGAGTGAGGCGCCGGCGGGCAGCGCGGTCTGGTGCACGCCGGCGGCTCCCGATTCGGCGGGGTCGGCGGTCGGCGTGAGCGCGATCGCGGCGGTCACGGCCCGCTCGGATCGCGTAGCGCGCGGGAGACGGCCAGGGAGCGGGCGCTGTCGCCCAGCACCTGCACGCTGTCGCAGAACTGGTCCACCGATCCGGTCGCGCGCGGGCCCGCCACCGAGGGGTCCACCGTGCCCAGCAGCGCTTCGGCGAACCGGTCGGCGCCGATCACCCGGAACGGCCGGTCGAAGTAGGCGCGCACCGACGGCTGCAGCGGTTCGGTCAGGCCGAGCCTGTTGTGCAGCGCCGCCACCCGTTCGTAGGCCCGGCACAGGTGCTCTTCCCGTTCGCGCCAGCCGCGTGCCGCCAGTGCCGCCGCGAACATCTCCCCCAGTTCCGCCGACCCGCCGAGCCGGGCGAACGCGCTGCCCAGCCACTTGGCGTAGGGCGGGTAGCGTCGGCGCATGAGCAGGCACAGGCGCATGAGCTCCTCCACCAGGCGCGCGGTGACCAGCAGCGACCCCAGGTCGTCGCCGACCTCGCCGCACCGGCCGGGGAAGCTTTCCAGCTCGCCGACCCGCCGCCATTGGCAGGCCAGGACGTGGCGCCACACCTGGTCGGGGTACCAGCGCAGGTTGGCCCTGGCCGCCGCCAGCTCTCCCAGCCCGTCGTGGAAGACCTCGCCGCTGGTCACCTCGGCCAGCCGCTGCCAGGACACCCCGAGCCAGTCGGTCGTGCCGATCGGGCCGCGGGGGTCGAATCCGAGGCGGGACCGCGCCCACTGTTCGAACACGGTGACCACCACGCCGTGGCGGGGCGGGTTGCGGTCGGACCCGAAAACGGTCGGATAGCCGCGGAACTGCTCGGGCAGCGCGGTTCCCAGCCGTTGTGACAGGGCGGTCTCCTGTCCGGGCTGGACGAACACCAGCACGCGGGGTCCCCAGTCGTGGTCGGCCGAGCGTTCGGTGTCGAACGCCAGTACCTCCGAGCCGGGGCCGATCAGCGCGGCGCTGTGTGGCACCTGGCCGATGAGCGGACGGACAACCTCCGTGTAGAACGCGCGCGACAAGGGAAGACCTGGCACGAAGCCAGCAGCGAAATCGGACATCACTCAACAACTGTGCCTTGCCGGCCGTCCCGCTTCATCTGGTTTTCCGCGCGCCGCCCGAGGCCGTCCGCCGTCCGCGATCTGTAGCGCACGTACCGGCGAGCCGGAACCGGCCGGAAGAGGCTCGGTGTCAGGTCGCCGGCGCGTCCTCGATGGTGCAGTTGATCCCGTGTGGGACGAGGGAGTCGAGGAAGGCGGCCGGGTGGTAGGCCTGGGCGGGTGCGAGTACTCCCGGCTTGGCGGGGTCGGCGATGAGACGGCGGGCGCTTTCGACGGCGATCACCGCGGTCGTGCCGTAGGTGTCGGGACCTTGGACGACGCCTCGGGCACGCCGGCCGTCGGCGCTGGTGGCGTCGAGCACGCAGGTGAAACGCTGGGTGCGGCGGCTGTCCTCATCGGGTCCTTCAGGCAGGCTTTCGATGATCTCCGGTGTGAGCGGGGTGGTCAGCCGGTCGCCCAGCGCCGCCTGGGTCAGGCCCTGGACATGCCGGACGCGGATGTGGCGGGGAATGGTCACCACCTCCGACATGGGAAAGGCCGTCACCGGGGTCGGCTGCGACTGTCCGGGCAGCGTGATCTCGGTGTGGCGGGCGGGCGTGCCGGGGCGCCAGTCGCCGTCGTCGTAGGCCATGCCTCCCGTCTTGATGGCGTCGATCGTTTCGGCCGCTGAACGCAGTGAGCCGCGCGACATGCCGCCGCCCCCGACGACCACGTGGGTGATGATGATCTCTTCGACTTCGACGGGGTCGAGGCGGCCGGCCAGGATGTGGGCCATGAGGTCTGCCGGGAGGCAGCCGTCGTTGGCAGCGGGCACCACGGTGACCCCGGCGTTCTGCGCCTCCGCGCCGAAGGTGTCGAAGATCTTCTTGACGTAGAGCTGCTCGCCTGAGGTGTCGACGTAGTGACAGCCGGCGGCGATCGCGGCGCGGACCACGGCCTCACCGCAGGAGGTGAAGGGTCCGGCGCAGTTGATGACGCCGGCGCAGCCGCGGAACGCGCTCACCAGCGCCTCATGGTCGCTGGTGAGCGCCACACGTCGTTCCACGCCGGAAAGGCCCACGGCCGAGGCGGCCTGGTTCAGGCGCGTGAGGTCACGTCCGGCCAGGACCGGCTCGATGTCGCGTCGTGCCAGTTCGGTGAGTACGAGTTTTGCCTGGTATCCACTCGCGCCATAGACGGCGATCTTCATGTGTCTCTCCACGGTCGGAGCTGCGCCGTTGCTCGGCCATCAGCACAGTAAGGCGCTGACGTAAGACGATTGAATGCGCGATCCGCTGTGATGTTTGCGTCATCGTCTCGATCGAGGTCACTGTTGGTTATGTTGGCTGCGTGGATGTTCTGTCTGATGTGGTGAGCGCGGCGCGTACCGGTCGCCCCCACTCGGGCCGGGTGACCAGGTCCGCCCCCTTCGCCCAGCGGTTCGCGGCGGTGCCGTCCGCCGGATTCCACATCGTTCTGCAGGGGACGTGCCGGCTCATCCCGTCGCAGGGCGAGCCGATCGTGCTCGGGCCGGGCGACGTGGCGTTCCTGCCGCGCGGATCCGCACACGGTCTGGCCTCCGCACACGATCTCGCCCGCGACCCGTCCACGCCGGGAAACGAGCCGCCCGCAACGCCCACCGGGGTCCATGACGGCCGCGACGAGGAAACCGTCGCCGACCGGCCGCCGACGGTCGTCATGCTCTGCGGCGCCTACCTACTGGACGGATGCGGGCCGCATCCGCTGCTGGACGACCTGCCCGAGGTCGTCCACCTGCCGACGCGGGTAGGGCGCCACAGGGAACTGCGGGCCGCGGTCGAGCTCCTCGGGGTGGAGCTGGACGGCGACGCCCGCCCAGGCTCCGACACGATCCTGCTCACCCTGCTGGATCTTCTCCTGCTCTACATCCTGCGCGCGTGGTTCGAAGAACAGCGGGTCTCCGGCCACTCCGCCACCGGCTGGGCCGCGGCGCTGCACGACCCCGCCGTCGCCGCCGCCCTGCGCGCCATTCACGGAGACCCCGGCCGGCCATGGACGGTCGAGGAGTTGGGCGCGCGGGCACGCCTGTCTCGCGCCGCCTTCGCCCGGCGGTTCACCCATCTGGTCGGCCGGCCACCGCTCACCTACCTGACATGGTGGCGGATGATCACCGCCGCCCGGCTCCTGCGCACCTGCGACGCTCCTGTCAACACGATCGCCCGGCAGGTCGGCTACAGCTCGCAGTACACCTTCACCCA
Organism: Sphaerisporangium sp. NPDC049457; assembly: GCF_055586705.1. Classification (NCBI taxonomy): domain Bacteria; kingdom Bacillati; phylum Actinomycetota; class Actinomycetes; order Streptosporangiales; family Streptosporangiaceae; genus Sphaerisporangium; species Sphaerisporangium sp. NPDC049457. The sequence goes on from NZ_JBVJHR010000007.1 coordinate 316,091, forward strand.
TGCCTTCAAACGCCAGTACGGGTCACCGCCCGGCGGTTACCGGCAACACACCGGCTCAAGCACCACACCCGGGTAGAAATCCAGAAGCTTCGGCGGCCCGTGACATGTCCGAGGCGCGTCTCCCAGGCCAGGGAAGGTGCCGGGTCCGCCCGGAGCGGGGGTACGGGCCAGCCGGAACTTCGCCGCTGTCGCGCCTCGGGAGTCAGGGTTCGATGAGGACCTTGAGGGTCTTGCGGTCGGCCATGTCCTGGTAGCCGGCCGGGACGCCGTCCAGGTCGGTGGTGGCGTCGAAGACCTTGCCCGGTTCGATGGCGCCGTCCAGGATGTCGGGCATCAGTTCTTCGATGTAGGCGCGGACCGGCGCGGGTCCGCCCGTCAGGCGCACGTTGCGGCGGAAGAGGCTGCCCATGCCGATCGGCGCGTCCTCGTACTGGGGGACGCCGACGCGGCTGATGACGCCGCCGGGGCGGACGACGCCGAGGGCCTGCTGGTAGGCGGGCATGGTGCCGACGGCCTCCAGGACCACGTGGGCGCCGTGCCCGCCGGTGAGTTCGCGCACCGCCTCGATGCCTTCCTCGCCGCGGGCGGAGACGACGTCGGTGGCGCCGAACTCGCGGCCGAGGCCGGTGCGGGCCTGGTGGCGTCCCATCAGGATGATCTGCTCGGCGCCCAGGCGCTTGGCCGACAGGACCGCCAGCAGGCCGACGGCGCCGTCCCCGATCACGGTGACCCGGGTGCGCCGGTCGACGCCGCCGGCCGCAGCGGCGTGGTGGCCGGTGCCGAGGACGTCCGAGAGCGTCAGCAGGGACGGCAGGAGGGCCGAGTCCGCTTCGACGGGCAGCTTGACCAGGGTGCCGTCGGCGAGCGGGACGCGGACCGCCTCGGCCTGGCCGCCCTCGAACGACGGCCCGCCCCAGAAGCGGGCTTGCGGGTTGGTGCAGCAGGTGTGCAGGCCCTCGCGGCAGAACCGGCAGGTGTTGTCGGAGATGGCGAACGGCGCCACGACCAGGTCGCCCCGGTTGAGGGTGGTCACCTCCGGGCCGGTGTCCTCGACGATGCCGATGAACTCGTGCCCCATCCGGGCGGGGCCGTCCTCCGGTTTCATCCCGGCGTAGGGCCACAGGTCGCTGCCGCAGACGCAGGACGCGGTGACGCGGACCAGCGCGTCGGTGGGCAGCTTGATGACCGGGTCGGGTACCTGCTCGACGCGGACGTCGCCGGCGCCGTACATCACGGTCGCACGCATCAGAAGTTCTCCGTTCCAAATGGTCGTTTCTCTCAGGTGGTGGCGGCCAGGTGCTGGCGGCGCCTCGTACGTGCTGCTCCCAGGAAACCCGCCCGGCCGCACGCGAGGCAGAGTGCGTTCACCGGGGGGACAAGCTCAACCCCCTTCACCGCCGCCACCCGCGCGAACCCTGCGACTACTGTGGAGGGCATGGACGACCGGCCCGGCCACCGCGCCCAGATCAGGGACTTCCTCGCCACCCGCCGCGCCAGGCTCACCCCCGAGCAGGTCGGGCTGCCCGCCGGCGGTCGGCGCCGTGTTCCCGGGCTGCGCCGTGAGGAGGTCGCGGTGCTGGCCGGTGTGAGTACCGAGTGGTACACCCGGCTGGAGAAGGGCCACATCAGCGGCGTATCGGAAGAGGTGCTCGACGCGGTCGCCCAGGCCCTTCGCCTGGACCAGGACGAACGCACCTACTTGTTCGACCTGGCCCAGGCCGCCCGGCCCGCCCGCCGCGCACCTTCGCGCTGCAAGGACGTCCAGGTCCCGCCGCGCGTCCAGTGGCTGCTGGACTCCATGACGATGTCGGCGGCGTTCGTACGCAACGGCCGCCAGGACATCGTCGCCCACAATGCGCTGGCTCGGGCCCTGCTCGCGCCGGTCTTCGACAGCCATGCCAGCACACGGCACGGCCGCGCCAACCTCGCACGCTACGTCTTCCTCGACCCGGGCTCCCAGCGGTTCTTCGTCGACTGGGACGCGGCCACCGCCGTCGCCGCCGCCCTGCTGCGCGCCGAGGCCGGACGCGAGCCCCACGACCGGGCCCTGCGCGACCTCGTCGGTGAGCTGTCCACGCTCAGCACCGCGTTCCGCGGCCAGTGGGCCGCCCACGACGTGCGCATCCGCCACGCCGGCGGCAAGCGGCTGCGGCACCCCCAGGTCGGCGACCTGGAGCTGACCTACCAGTCCCTCGCCCTGCCCACCTCACACCGGACGGTGTACGATCTCACCATCTACACCGCCGAACCGGGCAGCACCTCCGAAGAGCGGCTCAAGCTGCTTGCCAGCCTGGCAGCCCCCCAGCCGGCACACCCCGCCGAACAGCCGCGTTGAAGCGCGCCGGCCTGCTCACCGGCGCACACCTCCCGCGACCGCCCTCTCCGGTCGTCCGCTCGGGTCAGGGCACCGAGACCAGGCCCGCCTCGTAGGCGAGGATGACCAGCTGTACGCGGTCGCGGGCGTCGAGCTTGGCCAGCAGTCGCGTCACGTACGCCTTGACCGTGGCCACGCTGATCACCAGTTCCGCGGCGATCTCGGCGTTCGACATGCCGCGTCCGATGAGGGTCAGCACCTCACGCTCACGCGCGGTGACACCCTCCAGGCGGGGATGCCGCGGCGCCGCGACCCGCACCGGCCGTCCGGCGAACTCCCCGATCAACCGGCGGGTGACGCTGGGCGCGATCAGCGCCTCCCCTGCGGCGACCACCCGGATCGCGGTGAGGATGTCCTCCAACTCCTACGGCTCGGTGGTCTGCGCACAGGCCGCCTCCGGGCTGCGGGTGAGCGATATCGTCCTGTACGGCAGCGCGGGCGCCGCGGCGCCCGACGCCGCCGCGTTGCGCACTTCCGCCACGGTGTGGGCCGGCCGGGGAACCCGCGACTGGGTGGCTCACGTGCCGCACACCCGGCTGCGCGTTCCCTTCACCGGCATCGGCGTCGGCTTCGGGACCGACCCGGTCTCCCCCCGGTTCGGCGCCCGGGTCTTCGCCGCGGGCGACGCCGGACACAGCGACTACCTCAGACCCGGCGTGGCACTGGACAGCATCGCCCGCGTCGTCGCCGGGCAGGCGCGGTGGCAGGTGCGTCATGGCGGCTGAACTTCTCCGGCGGATCGAGGAGGCGACCCCCGCCGGCCGTGATCGGGGCCTGGACGCGCTGCGCGCCGGAGCCATCTGCGGTGTGGTGCTCGGGCACTGGCTGGTGACGGCCCTGGTCGCCGGCAGCGGCGCGATCCGCGTCGCCAGCCCTCTGCGGCACATGCCTCAGCTCGCCCCGCTGTCCTGGGTGCTGCAGACGATGGCGATCTTCTTCCTGGTGGGCGGGCACGTGGCGGCGGCAGGCAGTGCCCGGGCCCGCGCCCGCGGCCTGAGCCACCGGCGGTGGCTCGCCGCGCGCGTGGGCCGGCTGTTTCGGCCGGTGGGCGCGCTACTGGCGGTGTGGAGTGTCGCCGCCGCAGTGATGCTGGCCGCCGGAGCCGACCCGGACACCGTGTACTCGCTGGTCAAAACGGTGCTGTCGTCGATGTGGTTCCTGCTGGTGTTCGCGGCGCTGACGGCGGCGACGCCGCTGGCCGCCCGGCTGCATCCGGTGTGGCCGCTGGCGGTGGTCGCGGCGGCCGACCTGGTCCGCTACGGGCTGGGCGGGCCCGGCTGGGTCGGCTGGGTGAACGTGGCGGCCGGCTGGCTCGTCCCGTACTGCCTGGGTGCGGCGTGGGCGCGCGGCCGGCTGTGCGGACGCGGAGCCGGATGGGCGCTGCTGCTCGGCGGCGGCGCCGCGACGACGGCGCTCATCGTCTGGGCGGGTTACCCGGCCGCCATGGTCGGGGTGCCCGGCGCTCCCATCTCCAACCAGTCCCCGCCGACGCTCGCCGCCGCCGCCTTCGGCCTGGCCCAGTGCGGGGCGGCGCTGCTGGCGCTGGGCCCGCTGCGCCGGGTGCTGCGCCGTCCCGCACTGTGGGGGACGGTGGCGCTGGCCAACCTGTCGGCGATGACGGTCTTCCTGTGGCACCAGACCGCGATGATCGCGGTCACCGCGGCCGGGCTGCTGTCGGGCCGCCGGTTGCCGGGCCTGCACACCGCGCCCGACGACCACGGGTGGTTGTCGGCCCGCCTGGCCTGGCTGCCGGCGTTCGCGGCGGCGCTGCTGGTGTGCTGTGCCGCCTTCCACGGCCTCGGGGAACATCGGTACAGCCGGTGGTCGAGCACCTGGCTGCGCAGCTCGGTATCGAGGATGCGTCGGTGGTGAAGCGGTATACCGAGCGGCCCAAGACGGAGCGGTCGAGGACCTGGCCCGCAACCGCGTGAACCTGAACAAGGTGATCACGCACTGGCCGGACATGCTGAAGGTCGCCGGTTCCCTGGTCACCAACCAGGTCCGCGCCTACGACCTGCGGCTTCACCGCCTCCACCCCGGCCGTCGGAGTCCTGCGCCCGCTGCGTGATCCGGACGCTCCGGAACTGGACGAGGACGACGACGGGAGCGGGCAGGAGTAACGCGCCGGGCACGCGCGTCCTTCGGCTCAGCTCGAGCGCGGGGCCACGTGGCGCAGGCCGTCGAGGAGGACGGTGGTGATCTTTCGGGCTTCGTCGAGCCATCCCTCGGTCACGCGCATGGAGCAGATGCCGCCCAGGGCCCGCAGGAGGGTGGGGCCGGTGACGTCGTCGCGGACGGTGCCGGCCGCGCTGGCGGCGTCGAGGAGCTGGGTGAAGGCGTCGCCCATGCGGGTGCGGGCGTCGTCGAAGACCGGTGAGTCCGTCGCCATGATGCTCTCCAGCGCGACGGACATCCCCTTGCCCACGGCGGCGTGGTCCACAAGCAGCAGCAGGAACCGCCGCAAAGCTTCGTCCGGGGCGTGCTGGTGCAGCAGGTCGCCGGGTGCGGCGCACAGGTCGTCGACCTCCTTGCGGTAGACCTCCTCGATCAGCGCCTCGCGGGTCTCGAAATGGCGGTAGAGCGTGCCCACGGCGACGCCGGCACTGCGGGCGATCTCCTCCACGTGTGCGTCGGTGTCGCCGCCGAGGAACGCTTGTCGGGCTGCGGACAGCAGTGCCTCGCGATTGCGTCGTGCGTCGGCGCGCAGCGGGCGTGATGCAGGCAAGGCAACCCCCATAAGATGAGTCTGATTCCGTTTACGTGTACTGTTTCCGGAGTCAGGTTCATCTTACGGAGGAGATCTCCATGCCGGACACCGACGAGGGCCTGGAAGGCCTGCGAGTGCTGGTCACCGGCGGCAGCCGGGGCCTGGGCGCGGCAACCGTGCGCCGCTTCGTCGCCGCGGGCGCGACCGTGCTGACGGCTTCCCGCAGCCGGCCCGAGGAGGACGGCGGCGCCACCTTCGTACCGGCGGACCTCTCGACGCAGCAGGGCGTGGCCGAGCTCGGCCGCCGGGTCGTCGACCAGGTGGGCGGAGTGGATGTGCTCGTGAACAACGCCGGCGCGGCCAGCACCCCGGCGCCGACCCTGAGCCGGTCCGACGCATCCTGGCAGGCGGACCTGGAGATGAACCTCCTCAGCGCCGTGCGCCTGGACCGGGCTCTGGTACCGGGAATGGTCGAGCGGGGCTCCGGCGTCGTCGTCCATGTCTCCTCGATCGCCAGCCAACTGCCCCAGCGCACCGAGGCGTCCTACGCCGCCGCCAAGGCCGCGCTCAACACCTACAGTCGCGAACTGGCCACCGAGGTCGGCGCGCACGGGGTGCGTGTGGTCTGCGTCCTTCCCGGCTTCGTCGTCACCGACGGCGCCACCGCCCACCTCCGGCACATGGCCGAGAAGCAGGGCGTGACCACCGAGGAGGTCACACGGCGGATCGTGGACCACCTGAACGTTCCCATGGGCCGCCCCGGGGATCCCGAGGACGTCGCCGAGATGATCGCTTTCCTCGCCTCCGGCCGCGCGAAGTGGCTCACCGGGGCGCAGTTCCGCGTCGACGGCGGCATCATCCCGACCGTCTGAGCACCGACCAGTACCAGCGCGAAGAACAGGACCATCACCATGTCCATCACCCTGAGTTCCGTGATCATCGACGCTGCCGAGATCGAGGCGGAGAGCGCCTTCTGGCACCGGCTGCTCGGTGGATCGATCCATCGCACGCCGACCCATCACTTCATCCAGGCTCCCCGCCTCCCGGTCATCGTCGTCCAGTCCGCCCCCGAACACGTCGCCCCGAGCTGGCCGGACGGCACCTCCCAGCAGATGCACCTCGACTTCGGAGTCGAGGACCTCGCGACCGCCGACCGCACGGCCACCGACGCCGGCGCCACCCGGCTGCGGCCCACCGAGGAGATCACTTCGGAAACCCGCACCGGCAGCCGCGTCTACGCCAGCCCGGCCGGACATCCCTTCTGCCTGCGCGCAGCCTGACGCCCCGCCCGACCCGTTTCCCCCTGCCGCCGGCCCTGCGGGACCGCGAAACCGGTAAACCTGTGACCAGCGGAAACACCACACGGCTGACGCGGCGGGGAAGAACAAGACTGGTCTTCGGCTCCCGCCATACCTCACCCTGGGCTGATCCCAAGGCATGACCCGGCACGGCACACGACAGGGCGGACCACGGTGACCCAGGACGACCACGGCCTGCGCACGCAGATCGAAGCCGAGCAGCGCCACCTGCACACCCTGTACGAACGGCTCGACGCGCTGCGCGCCGAGACCAGGGAGCGGCTGGCGGCGGCATTGCGCGAGAGCGGCGGCACCCCGCAGGCCCGCGCGGAACGCGACGCCGACGTCGCCTGCCACGCCGAGCGGCTGACCCGGCTGGAGGCGGCCGAGGAGGGCCTGTGCTTCGGCCGGCTGGACCTGCGCGACGGCGAACGCCGCTACATCGGCCGCATCGGCCTGCGCGCCCAGGACGACGCGGGCGACCCGCTGATGATCGATTGGCGCGCCCCGGCCGCCCGGCCGTTCTACGTCGCCACCGCGCTAGCCCCCGAAGGGGTGCGCCGTCGCCGCCACATCCTCACCCGGGGCAGGCAGGTGGTGGATGTGGACGACGAGATCCTCGGCGAGCCGCCGCACGAGCCGCCCCCCGGCGGCGGGCCGACCTGCGACCGGGCCGCCACGGACGCCCCCACGCCGCACGCGGCCACCCGGCCGGGCCGCACCGGAGCCGAAGGCACCGCAACCGGGTCCCCTGCCTCCGCCCACCACGAACCCGTGCAAACCGGTGACCCCGTACCCGTGGTCGGCCAGGCCGCGCTGCTGGCCGCGATATCGGCCGAGCGGACCGGCCGCATGCACGACATCGTGGCCACCTTGCAGGCCGAGCAGGACGCCGTCATCCGCTCCGACCACCACGGCGTCCTGGTCGTCCAAGGAGGCCCGGGCACCGGCAAGACCGCCGTCGCCCTGCACCGCGCCGCCTACCTGCTCTACACCCGGCCCCGGCTCGCCTCCGGCGGCGTACTGGTCGTCGGCCCCAGCGCCGCCTTCCTCACCTACATCGGCCGGGTGCTGCCCGGCCTCGGCGAGACCGGCGCGCTGCTGTCGACCGTCGCAGGGCTGTTGCCCGGCGTCGACGCCGACCGGGTGGAAAGCGCCGCGACGGCCGAGGTCAAAGGCCGGGCCGAGATGGCCGCGGTGGTGGCCGCCGCCGTGCGCGAACGGCGGACCCCGTCCCGCGACGGCGTCACCGTCGACGCGGGCGGCGAGCGCCTGCGCCTGGACGGCGCCACGTGCCGGCGCGCCGTCGAACGCGCCGCGCGGACCGGTCTGCCCTACAACCGGGCCCGGCAGGTCTTCGCCCGCGAGATCACCGCCCATCTCGCCCAGAGGCTGGCCGGCGCCGCCCGCGACCTGGCCGACCGTCTGGAGGCCGACATCGCCGACGTACTGGCCGAGTCCGGCGTCCGGGAGGCGATCAGCGCCGACCTGGCCGCCATGGACGGCGTCTTCGACCCTGCCGACGGCCGGTCCGGACCGGGAGACCTCCTCGGCCCGGCCGACGTGCCCGCCCTGGAACGCGAGTTGCGCGACGACCCCGGCGTGCGGGCGGCGGTGCAGGCCCTGTGGCCGGCGCTGACACCCCAGCGGCTGCTGGAACAGCTGTACGCCGACCCCGCCCGCCTGGAACGCGCCGCCCCCGGGCTCACCCCCGACGAACGGTCCCTGCTGTCACGACGCCCCGGCGGCGGCTGGAGCGCCGCCGACGTGCCCCTGCTGGACGAGGCCGCCGAACTGCTCGGCGAGGACGACGAGCCCCCACGGACACAGGCCGCACGCGAACGGGCCCGGCACGTCGCCTACGCCCAAGGCGTGCTGGACATCGCCGCCGCCTCCCGCCCCGGCGACGCCACACCACGAAGAACAGGCGACACGCCGGCCGGACCCGGCGCAGGCGGCGGATCCGGCGGGGACGAGGGGCGCGACGTCCTGACCGCCGCCGACCTGATCGACGCCCGCGCGCTCGCCGAACGCCACCGCCACACCACGCACGTCACGGTGGCCGAACGAGCCCGCGCCGACCGCACCTGGGCGTTCGGCCACGTCATCGTGGACGAGGCGCAGGAACTGTCCCCGATGGCCTGGCGGATGCTCATGCGGCGCTGCCCCAGCCGCTCGATGACCGTGGTCGGCGACCTGGCCCAGACCGGGGACCCGGGCGGCGCCTCCAGCTGGGAACAGGCGCTCGCCCCGCATGTCGGCGACCGGTTCCGCCTGGCCCGGCTGTCGGTCAACTACCGCACGCCCGCCGAGATCATGACGGCGGCCGGGGACCTGCTGGCCGCGATCAGCCCGGGCACGCCCCCGCCCCGATCGGTGCGCCGGACCGGCGTGCACCCCTGGCGGACGCGCACCACCCGCGCCGCGCTGCCCCAGGTGCTGGCCGAACTGGCGGCGGCCGAGACGGCGGCCGGAGGCGGACGCCTGGCGGTGATCGTCCCTGAGGCACGGGCCGCCGAACTGGGCGCCGCGGTCGCCGAGGTCCTGCCCGGGGTCTCCTTCGGCCCGCGCCCCGACCTGACCCGACCGGCCGTGGTGCTCGGCGTCCGGCAGGCCAAAGGGCTGGAGTTCGACGTCGTGCTCGTCGCCGACCCGGCCGGCATCCTGGCCGGGTCCGCGCGCGGGCGCAACGACCTGTACGTGGCGCTGACCCGCGCCACCCGCCGCCTGGGCGTGGTGCACGCCGGCCCGCCCCCCGCCGAGATCGCCCGCACCATCCGCGCCGTATGAAGAACGCTCTGCGGGCTACGGCTTGACGGCGACGCCGCAGAACGCGGCGACCTCCTCGGGGAGCCCCCAGGCGCTGGGTTCGGGCCGCCACCGCGACACCGACACCACCCCGGGCTCCAGCAGTCGCAGCCCGTCGAAGAACGACGCGATCTGCTGGGGCGTGCGCAGCTTGTAGGGGTCCCCCGCTTCGGCGCGGGTCTTCTCGGCCTCGGCGGCCGCCTCCGGGTCGACGGCGTTGGTGCCGTCCTCCAGTACCAGGTAGCTGCCGGGCGGCAGCGCCGCCACCAGGCGGTCACGGATGGCGCGGGCCTCCTCGTCGTCCCACACGTTGCCCAGGATGCCCAGCATCATCAACGCGATCGGCCGGGTGAAGTCCAGCGTGCGGGCCGCCGCGGCCAGAATCCGCTCCGGGTCGCGGACGTCGGCGTCGATGTAGTCGCACACCCCTTCCGGGGTTCCGGCTAACAGGGCCCTGGCGTGCACCAGCACCAGCGGGTCGTTGTCCACGTAGACGATCTTGCATGACGGGTTCATCCGCTGGGCCACCTCGTGGGTGTTGTCCACCGTGGGCAGGCCGGTGCCCACGTCCAGGAACTGCGTGATCCCCTGCTCGCCCGCCAGGTGCCGCACCACCCGCCCCAGGAAGGCGCGCGACTGCCGGGCCACCTGCACGATCCCCGGATACACCTGGCGGATCTGCTCACCGACCTGCCGGTCGATCGGATAGTTGTCCTTGCCGCCCAGCCAGTAGTTCCACATCCGGGCCGAATGCGGCGTGGTGGTGTCGATCGGCGTGAGCGTATTGTCATCGGTCATGGTGGCATCCTCGCCCTCGAAGGGGCACGCCACCGACGGCCGGCGCCGGTGGCGTGCGGTCGGCCCTGATCATCGCAGGACCGGCCACCGCCCGGCACGCCTGTCCCCCACTCCGCCCGCCGTCCCTGCCGGTCGACCGCAGCGTCGGTCGCTTACTGTCAGCTGACCGGGTTTGGGTGTCGAATGTTTGTTTTCCATCGAGCAGGCGGCTTTACAAAGTAAGTTCAGTGGCCGCCGACTGCCGGCGCCTCCTGCCGGTCAGTCCAGCGTGACAGCCTGCTTGAGGAAGACGACGCCGTCGATCGTGCCGAGCCTGGCCGGGTCCAGCGGGATGTAGGCGAAGTCCTGGGAGACGCGCTGGACCGGCTTGTCGACGGCCCCGGCCAGACGGCGCGCGTCGACAACGGCGCGGTCCCACGGCAGCGTGGACAACACGCCCTCGACGGTGTCCGGGGACGGGGCGTCGCCGCCGACCCGGCCGAAGGCCGAGGCCAGGAAGGCGTACCGGTCGCCCAGCTGCGCCCCGATGATCGCCCCCGCGCTCCACCACTCCAGCGTCTGGTCGCCGAGCCGCATCAGGCTCTTGTCCCGCTGCAGGTGCGTGTTGTGGGCGAAGACCAGGGCAGGGCCGCGCTCGGCGACGGCGCGCAGGTTGGCGGCCATCATCGCGTCCCGCAGGGCCGCCAGCCGGCTCCACCGCGCCGGGGAGGTGTCGGCCATCCCATGGTGGTAGCGGAGCAGGCCGATGGCGGTGCGCCCGTACAGCGCGGCCCGCTCCCGGTCCCGCGCGCTCAGCCGCGGCACCTGGGTGTCCAGCAGCGCCACCAGGTCGTCGGCGAGCAGCCGCAGCCGCTGGGCCTCGGCGGACCGGCCGATCGACTGGGACGGATCCATGACGGTGGCCTCGTTCGACCACCGCTCGTCCGGGCCGAGCAGCGTGTCGAGGGTCTCCGCGGTGCACGGGAGCGGGCCGTCCAGGAGGGCGTACAGGGCGGTGAGCGCCTGGCGCGGGCTCGCCGCCCAGTACTCCAGCGGGCCGTCGAAGCCGAAGAACCTGAGCTTGTCGTCGTGCTCCTCGTTGTACGCGCGCATCCAGCGCACGAGCTCGCGGTTGGCCGGGGAGGCGCCGAAGCCGTGGCTGAAGCCGCGTTCCATGACGTCGTCGAGCGTGCCCGTGCCCGTCGTGAGGTGGTCGTCCACCAGCAGGCCCATGAGGCAGTCGCTCTCGACGGCGAACGACCGGTAGCCCTCGTGCTCGACCAGATGCCGGAAGATCTCGTTGCGCAGCTCGCCCAGCTCCCCCACGAAGTGCCTGGCCTCCCCCAGGCCGAGTAGCAAGGGTTCGGCGGGAAGCGACCGCAGGAACGCCGAGACGCCCGCGCCGTCGAGCGGCCGGGCCAGGTCCGTGATGTCCATGCCTTGAACGGTATCGTTGATCTTTCGGTGTGAACTTGTCCCGGAAATCCGCGCTTTCATCGCGGTGAACTCTCGAACGGCGGGCCCATGCCATCGCCGCCGTGCGCACTGCTCCCCACGTCGTAGAGTGCGCCCGCCCGCTACGACCGGCGAGGTAGCCGGGAGAGTCATCTGGGCCGACGACGGAGAGGCATTCGGCGCGGAAGCATTTCCACTGATGGACTCTCTTCGAGAAGGACACATCGACGATGCTGTTCGTAGAGCTACTGGTGCCCGCAGGTGTTTTCGACGAGCAGGAGCGCCGAAGCCTCGCCGACCGGCTGACCGGGCGGCGCCTGTTGTCGGCCGTGGACGGGGAGACGGTGGCCGCCGATCCCGGCGTGATCGACCTGCTCGACTCGCTCAGCCATGTGGTGGTGCGCGAGGAGGAGGTATGGAACGCCGGCGGGCGGCTGCTCGACGCCTCGCAGGGCTCCTGGTACGTGGTCAACGTGATCGCCGGGATGTGGGGAAAGGAGATGAGTGAGCACCTCATCTCCCGCATCACCGCGGAACTGGCGCAGGCGGAAGGCAATCCGGAGCCACGGGCCGTGGTGCACGTGATCAGCCTTCCCGAGGGCGCTTACGGCCTGCACGGCCGGGCCCAGCGCTCCTCCGACGTCCTGCGACTGATCGAGCAGGCCAAAACCGGCCGTGCGGCCCCAGTCTCGGACGACATGATCGTCGATCCGGTCTGCGGCGCCGCCGTCCCGCTCCAGGACGCTGTCGTCCTAGAGCGCGGCGGGCGGACTTACGGCTTTTGCTGCACCCACTGCCGCGGGCACTTCGTCAGGCAGTTGAGCGACGCGGAGGCGTCCTGCTGACGGTCGTGGCCGATGTCAGGGAGCAGGAGGCGTGGACCGGCGAGGACGAGCGGGCGCTACGCGACGGCCGGTTCGGTCGACGTGCCGGAGGCCTGGCGCATGACGTCGGCGAGCCTGGTGTCCTTGCCCGCGAGGATGGAGGTCACGTACCCCATGACGAAGGGCACCCGGCTCAGCCCGAGCATCACGCGCCGGACACGCAGATCGGCCGGTGAGGAGGGCAGGAACCAGCGGGCCATCGACCGGGCATTGCGTTGTTTGTCCTCGACCACGGGCCGCCACAGGCGCTCGAACTCGGCGGCGGCCCGCTCGATGGTCGGTGCATGCGCGAGCCGGTCGGCGAGCAGGAAGGCGCCGGCGATGCCGAGTGAGGCGCCCTGCCCGGCGATCAGCGACACGGCGTAGGCGGCGTCTCCGAGCAGGACGACCCGGCCGGTGCTCCACTCCGGAAGCTCGATCTGCGCGACCTGGTCGTAGTAGATCTCCTCGGCCGGCGGGCACTGCTCCAGCGCGCGCGGCGTCACCCAGCCCAGACCGGTGTAGGCGCCCTGGATCGCCGCCCGCGGGTCGTCCGGAATCGTGGGATCGGCGCTGCGGTGCACCGCGAACGCGGCGACCCGGCCGTCGCGGAGCGCGTAGAAGCCCATCTGCCGGTCGATGGAGTCGGTGAGGCAGAACGCGCGCCTGGTGGCGGCATGCACCTCCGGCGCTTCGAAGGTGAACGCCGCCGTGTGCAGGCCCAGGTAGCGCAGGTAGCGATCCTCCGGCCCGAATACCAGCCGGCGGACGGTCGAGTGGATCCCGTCGGCGCCCACGAGCAGATCGGCGTCCACGACGGTGCCGTCCTGCAGGGTCACCGCCACGCCATCGGTGCGGTCGGCCACCTCGGTCAGGGCCGTGCCGTAGCGCAGCTCGACCTCGGCCGGAAGGTTCTCGGCCAGCACGGCCTCGATGTCGGGGCGCAGGAGGCTCAGCAGCGGGCCACGCGAAAAGCTCTTGGTCCGGACCGTGGCGCGGCGGCGACCGTTCCGGTCGACCAGGTGTCCCTCGTCATAGTGGTAGGCCGCTTCTTCTAACGCGGGCAGCAGTTCCATGGCCTCGATCGCCTCCAGCCCGGGGCCGAAGAAGTCGATCATGTATCCCTGGGGGCGGAGCCCCGGGGCCCGCTCGACGATCAGGACCTCGCCGCCCTGGGCGGCGAGCCGGTGTGCCAAAGCCAGGCCGCTGATCCCGGCCCCGCTGATCACTGTTCGCACTGTCGTTCCTCCGTGGGGGATGTGGAGACGAGCCTGCGCAGCACCGCCGAGGGATCTTTCGCGTTCAGGCCCAGGCCGCGGTGCAGCAGGACGCCGTCCAGGGAGGCCGCCAGGACGGCCGCGGTCTCGAACGGGGCGGGCACCCCGTACCGTTCCAGCCACCCGCCGAACCGCTGTCCGAAGTCGGCGACCAGCCCGGCGATCCGCTCGCGCAGTTCGTCGTCGCGGGTGCTCGCCAGGTACGCCTCGATGAACAGCAGTGAGGTGGCGTCGGCGCCGGTGTACTCCTCGACCGACGCGAGCATCGTCTCGATCGCGTCGCCGGGCGACCGGGCGCTTTCCAGTAGCTCGTTCAGCCCGGTCAGCAACTCCCTCATCCGGCTGGTCGCGGCCTCGTTCAGCAGGCTCGGCAACGAGGGGAAGTGGTAGTGCACCACGCTCGGCGTCACCCCGGCGCGCTCGGCGAGGATCCGGGTGCTCACCGCCGTCCAGCCGCGTTCGGGGATGAGCTCCGCCGCCGCGTTCAGCAGCCGTTCCCGGACCGCGCGCCCGCGCTCGGCCGTTGGGGAGATCATCGTTCTCTCCGATCTAGGGCGGTCGCCCTGTACGACTGCCCTGATTGTAGGTCACGCGCTGGCCGCGTCCGAGTCGAACCGAGTTCGGGCAGGTTGATGGCAGGCCGAGAAGGCGGTGGGCCTACCGCGTGCGGATCGCCTCTGCGGTGCGGCAGCAGACCGGGTGGACCGGGTCCCCGCCGGTGGCCGCGAACGGCCGGAAGCCCGCCCCCTGGTCAGGGCGGGCTTCCGGCCGTGCCGCCGGAGAGGCTCAGATCTCCTCCACGCTGCTCGGCTCGCGCCGGGACAGGTCGATGCCGAGCTCCTCCGCCGCGCGGAAGACGTCCTCGTCGGTGTCGCGCATCTCGATGGACATGCCGTC